>NZ_JCBANT010000012.1:0-127188 GCF_059816125.1 Arthrobacter sp. 001422645
GACGCCCCGATCCGCCACTTCGACCACATCATCCCCTGGCACCGCGGCGGACCCACCACCCAGGCCAACGGCGCCGGCCTCTGCGAAGCCTGCAACCACACCAAAGAACCCCCCGGCTGGACCGCCACACCCCGGCCCGGCCCCAGACACACCCTCGAGATCCGGACCCCCACCGGCCACAGCTACCACTCCACCGCACCCCCTCTGCCCGGGACGGGTCTGACAGGTGCGCCATCAATGCCAAACAGAGCCGCGCCGGCCGCCGACGCCAGCCACCACCGCCGCAAACTCCGACACCAAGCGAAGACCCTCAAACGCGCCGGCAGTCGACTATCCTCGGCCGCGTAGGGGTCAGGGCGGAGGCTTCCCGGGCTGTGTCGGGGCCAGTGCGTGGACTAATCCACGGCGTCCTGGGGACTACCGGGGCTTACCGCTCTATGGTCAGCGGTTTCATCGGTATCACGCACGACACCCGCTCAAGGGTGAGCGCCGCTCCTGCCCCGGTGACCCGGTTGTTCCTGCCCGTGTCGTCGCACCAGTCGATGTTGAACGGCATCGCCGTGATGAGCGACTCTCCGGCTGCGGTCCTCGCCGGTACTTCAAAGGAATAGGTGAAGCCGCCGGCGCCGTCCATTGGGGCGGTCGCAGCCAAGACCTCCACGCCGGCGACGTCGGTCATGGTCACCTGGATGCGGGCCTTCCCGCCGTAGCGTGGGTCGCAGTCGGCGTCCGGCGCTGTGACGGTGACAGTATCGCCCGGTTTCGCACTTAAGGGAGTCACGGTAAATGCCGGCGGGAAACACGGCGGCTCCCCGTTCCCGGGGAAGGAGGGCGCGCAACCTGAGGCCCCGGCAGCCAGAAGCAGGACACCCGCCGGGAGAAATGCCCGGAACAAACGACTGATGCGGCGGACTGGATGTCCGGTACGGCCGGCCATAGCTTTACGCACGCCGGGGACCGCCGCCAGCGGATTGCACACGAGGGTCCGGTAGGCGCCGGCGACTAGTGGACAATTCTCATCTCGTGGGAGGTCTGGTTGAGTCGCCGTCCGCCGTCGGGAACGACCGTCACAATGTCCTCGATCCGTACGCCGAACCTGCCGGGCAGGTAGATTCCGGGTTCGATCGAGAAGCACATGCCGGGGTGGAGGATCTGGGTTTCGCCCTCCACCATGTACGGCGGCTCGTGTGTGGTCAGGCCGATTCCGTGCCCGACGCGGTGAATGAAGTAGTCGCCGTAGCCGGCTTCGGTGATCACCGCCCGGGACACGCGATCGATCTCCTGGCACTCGACGCCTGGCCGCACGGCCTCGAACCCGGCCTGCTGTGCGTGTCTGACGACGTCGTGAACCTCGCGCTCCTCGGCGGTGGGTTCGCCAACGTGCACGGTCCGCGTCGTGTCTGAGCCGTAGCCGTGTTTGAGGCCGCCGAAGTCGAGTACCACCATGTCTCCGTCCTCGATGACCCGCGGGCCGATCTCGTGGTGGGGGTTAGCCCCATTCGGACCCGAACCGACGACGGTGAAGTCCACCTGCGAATGACCGAATTGGCGAAGCAGGTTGGCGAGATCAGAGCCGACGTCGGTCTCGCTGCGCCCGGCGAACCGCACTTTGACGATCTCCTCGTACGCCTGGTCTGCTGCCGCGCCGGCCGCCGCGAGCCGCTCGATCTCGTCGTCATCCTTGATCGCCCGAAGCATCGGCAGGGCGGTCGTCATCGAGACATAGGACGACTTGGGCAACCGACCCTGCAGTCCGAGGAGGTGCATGGCCCAGGCCGAGTCAGAGACGGCATAACGTCCGGTGCCGGCCAACAGTCTCGCAGATTCCGTGTAGGGGTCGCTCCCGTCGGTCCAGTCGGTGATCCGTAGAATCGAGGCGCTGGCGGCCGCTTCCGCGTCGGGCCTCTCGAGCCTCGGAACGATCATGGCGGGCTCCGCGTCGACCGGGACCACGAGCATGGTGATGCGTTCAGTGATGGCCACGGGTGCATACCCGGTGAGGTACAGCAGGTCGGGTCCGGGAGTGACCAGGATGCCGTCGAGCCCGGCATCTTGGGCGGCGTGGGCTGCTCGCCGCAACCTCTCGGCGAAGTCATCGGCGGTGAACGGCACCGGCTCGGAAAGGCTGCGATGGTCACTCATGGTTCGCATTCTCGTGCGCGGGGCATCACTGGTCAACCCATCGCCCGGACAGCCCCTGCTTCGGTGCAGCCGTTGCGGCAAAAGTAGCAGGACCATCCGCGATTCCCCGGGAAGCGGAGCACTGGCAGGCGCGCAGACTTAGAAACTTGCTGGGCACGTTTCCGGACCATGGCTATCCTGACGATATGGACGTACTGATGGCGCCCGGTGCAGGGCTGCTGTGATGGGTTCTGCTGAGTACAACCGGGCGACCCCGCCGGAGGGGTGGCCGGACGGCCCGGTGGTGCTGGGCGTGGCCTGGGAACCGTCCGGGCAGTTGATCCGCGCAGCCGCCGACCTGGCGGCTACGCTGGGCGCACATTTAATTTGCGCTTACGTGGATCCGGCCAGTTACCTTACGGAGTGGGAACCCGAAGACGTACGGGCAAGCGCATCGTTGGATCCGGCCGACAACAGTGAGACTGACTTCCCGTCCGGCCACGTTCGTGGGGTTCTCCAGGTTCTCCTGGGGCCGCCTGGCGAGGAGTGGTCGTTTCGGGTGCTGAACGGAGCCGTTGCCCGGGCCCTTGGCCGGCTTGCAGCGAGCACGGACGCCTCGTTGCTCATTGTCGGCGGGCAACGGCCCGGGCGGCTTGCTGCCATGGAGCGGATGTTGGAGGGATCGGTCGGAATGGATCTGGCCGGTCAGCAACGCACTCCCGTGCTGGTCATTCCACGGCCGGGTCGCTAACGCCTTGCGGGCCCGCAGGCGCCTACTTCCAGCGGAGGGGCTCGGGGGGAGACGAGCTCCACACGCCGAAGAATTTCCGGCGGGATTCCTCGCCAGCCAGTTCTTCAAGTGCGTGCAGCCGGCCATAGGTGAAAGCACTGGTGCCGGGAGCGCTGGCGGCCAATTCGCGCAGCAGGTCCCGGGTGACAGCGCTGTCGTGGTGATCGCCGAGATGCTCCTGGATCTCCTCCGCGGCCCGCGCAAGAGTGGAGGCGCGCTTCCCGAAAATCGGGGTGGCCGCTTCTGCCGCGTAGCGGAGTCTCTTTGCGCTCTTCCGGACTTCGTGGAGGGCGGCGTCTGCGGCCGGAGTGGAGGACTCGGCGTCGAGGGCACGCACCTCCTTTTTCAGGCGCTTGCGCTGCTTCGAGACGAGCCGACCCACTGTCGGAAGGGCGTCCTTCCCGGCTGTTTCGGTCAACGGAGGGTCCACCAGGAAGTCGTCCAAAGCATCGAGGAGGCGGAAGTAGCGGGAACTCTTCAGGGCAGCGAGACCCTTCGCGCGGGCACGGTGAGCGGCAGCATCGAAGTGCTCCTCGACGATCTTCGCTACCGGCCCCAGTAGCAGCTCCGGCGGTTCGGCGCCGATCAATTCCAGCAGCCGCGCCCGCATTACCTCGTTGTCCCGGGCCTCTCCCACGGTGCCTGCCAGCCATTGAAGCTCTGAACGCAGGGATCCAGTGACGTCCGGATCGGCAAGTTTCCGGAAGGTCGCCAGCGCGGATCGGATCCGGCGGGCGGCCACCCGGAGTTGGTGGACGGCGTCCGGCGCGTTTTCCCTGACTCCGGGGTCATGATTCTTGAGTGCCTCGACCTGTTGCCTCAGGTAGGAAAGGAGGACTGCCGACGCCGGCCCCGTGGGTTCCGGACCGGGGGCAGGGTCCGCGCCAGCAGGATACTTCCTGCCCAAGCCGCGGGCGAGCTTGGAGGGCAGCGCCGACGGATGGTGGCCCGTCGAAGCGAACAGCGCGTCGGCTCCCTTGAGTAGCCCCTTGGGGCCGTCGATGAGCTCGATTTCCCACTCCCGCCAGGTGGCCCGTTCCTGGGGCGCCAATAGGGTTTGGGAATCCACCCGGTCATCACTGAAGTCAGCCAGGGCGGTCCCGTCGGCCGCAAAGAGACGCTGCGTAGTGCGCCTGGTCTTCAGCCTCGCAACCGGAATCACGTCATGATCCCTCGTATGGACTTGGACGAGTCGTCGCAGCCTCCGGGGCACCGACTCCGGGTTTTTGCCCAACCGCACCGTGAATTCCTGACGTTCCCCCACCGCGACAGGGAGCTTCAGGTGCCACCCGTCGTCGTGTCCACCGGTTCTCCGGCGCAGCGTGATCCCACGGGACGACAGCGCCAGCCCCGCGGTATCGAAATAGACGGCGTCAAGCGACTCGTCCTCGGGTGCCTCCACCCGGTCCACCCCCGGCAACGACTCCAGAACCGGCAACTCGTCGCCCTCGCCGACGTCGTACTTTCGCTCCACTTCGAGCACCTCGGAGTCGGTCATGGCACAGCCTAGGCCCGCTGGCGAGCCAGCGGGATGAGTCAAAGGTCCCGGTCTTGAGGCCCCTGATCCGGTGCCGCAACGCCCGAGGGCCACGCACCAGTTCGAGGCGGAACCCGGCGTCCCGGCTTTGTAGGCACAATGGAAGCGTGACTTCTCCGCCGGCCCCTGCTCCCGTGCCCTTCGATCTGGGGGCAATCGGTGCCGGCCTGGCGTTCGGGCGCGCCCTTGGCGAGCTGGCAGACGTGCTGCGGGCACGGGTCCCCAATGCAACCGCCGTGGTGCAGGCGCCTCCGGGAACGGGCAAAACAACTCTCGTTCCGCCGTTGCTGGCCAACCTCGCCCTGGGCGCCGTGCCGGGCCCGGGACGGGAGAACCGTCCGCGCATCATTGTCACCCAGCCGCGCCGGGTTGCAGCGCGTTCGGCGGCCCGGCGCCTCGCAGCGTTGGACGGCAGCCGGCTGGGGGACCGCGTGGGGTACACGGTCCGCGGGGAGCGCCAGACCGGCCCGGGCACGATCATTGAATTTGTCACGCCGGGCATCCTGTTGAACCGCCTGCTCGCCGATCCGGGACTGGAAACCGTCAGCGCCGTCATCCTCGACGAAGTGCACGAACGCGGACTCGAGTCCGACCTGCTGCTCGGCATGCTTAGCGAGGTCCGCCAGTTGCGTGGCGACCTCACGCTTGTCGCCATGTCCGCCACCCTGGACGCGCCGCGCTTTGCCGCGTTGATTGGCGAAGCGGGAGACACCGGAAACCACGACGGCGGCGGGCTGGCACCCGTCGTCGACTGTCCGTCCGCGCTGTATCCGCTGGAGGTGGAGTGGGTGCCGGCCGCGGCGCCTCGGCTGGATGAGCGGGGGGTGACGCGCACCTTCCTGGACCATGTGGCGGACACAGCTGCCTCGTCCCACGCCCAGGCACTCGCCTCCGGCACGGACCTCGACGCCCTGGTGTTCGTACCGGGGGCATGGGAAGTGTCCTATGTCGCCGGCCGGCTGCGCGGCCGGGCGGGCGCGGAGATCCTGGAGCTTCATGGGCAGGTGGGCCCCGCGGAGCAGGACCGCGCCGTTTCCGGGCGGGAACCCGGCGGAAGCCCGCGGATCATCGTGGCGACGTCCCTTGCCGAATCCTCGCTGACGGTCCCGGGAGTCCGGCTGGTCATCGATTCGGGGCTGTCGCGGGAGCCCCGACGGGACGCCGGCCGGGGTATGTCCGGCCTCGTCACCGTGTCCTGCTCCCGGGCCTCCGCCGAACAGCGGGCCGGGCGGGCGGCCCGCCAGGGACCTGGACGGGTGGTGCGCTGCTACGACCAGAAGACGTACGGCGCGGCCCCGGCCCACCCGACGCCGGAGATCGCCGTCGCTGACCTGACCGGGGCAGCCCTGGTTCTCGCCTGCTGGGGGTCTCCCGGCGGCCGTGGACTGTCGCTACCCGACGTTCCGCCGAAGGCTGCGATGGACGAGGCCGTCGAGGTGCTGCGAGAGCTCGGTGCGGTCGGTGCGGACGGCCTCGCCAGCGATCTGGGCAAGGCACTGGCCCGGGTTCCCGCCGACCCCCGGCTGGCCCGGGCCCTGCTGGACGGTGCCGCCGTCGTGGGTGACCGCATGGCCGCGGAAGCTGTCGCTCTGGTCGCCGGGGACCAGCGAGCCCCGGGCGCCGATCTCCCGCGCCTCCTGGCCGCCCTGCGGGCGGGCAAGGATCCGGCGTCCCGGCGCTGGGCGGAGGACGTCCGGCGGATGCAGACGATCGCGCGCCAGGAGGGATCCGGTGTCGCTGCTCCTGCCATGCCGGCGGAGGTGACCGCGGCGGAGGCGGTCGGCTTCGTCGTCGCCCTCGCGTTCCCGGACCGTGTCGCTCGCAGGGTCTCCGGCGAAGGGCCGGAGCGGTACCTGCTCAGCTCCGGCACGCGGGCCGGTCTTCCGGCCGGAAGCTCGCTGTCCGGACACGAATGGCTCGCCGTCGCCGAGGTCTCCCGGGCCCAGGGACGCGACGCGGCCGGCACCGGCGCTGTCATCCGGTCCGCGGCGCCCTTGGCGGCGGACACGGCCGCGGCCGCTGCCCGGCATCTCCTGAGCGACACCGTGGAGGCCCGGTTCAGCCAGGGCCGGGTCACGGCCCGGAAGGAACGCCGGCTGGGCGCGATTGTCCTTTCCTCCACTCCGGTGCGCCCTTCAGCCGAGGAAGGCCGGGCTGCGGTTGCCCGGGCGCTGGAAAAAGACGGGTTGGGAAGCATCGGGTGGTCCACTGCGGCGGACGCGCTGCGCCGCCGGCTTGCTCTCGTGCGTCGAGAACTCGGGGACCCGTGGCCGGACGTGTCGGAGCAGGCGCTGCTGGCCCGGCTCGAGGAGTGGCTGGCACCGGAACTGCAGGCGCTGGCGGGCGGCGCCGCCAGGAACGTTATCGACCTGGCCGAGCCGTTGCGGCGGCTTCTGCCGTGGCCCGAAGCCGGCCGGCTGGGGGAGCTGGTGCCGGAACGGCTGGAAGTGCCGAGCGGCTCCTGGGTGAGGATCGATTACCCGGAGGTGGACGACGTCGGCGGCCGCCCGGTGGTGGCCGTCAAGCTGCAGGAATGCTTCGGCTGGGACCGGACGCCGCGGCTGGTGGGCGGCAGGGTGCCGGTGCTGTTCCACCTGCTGTCGCCCGCCCGGCGGCCCCTGGCCGTGACGGACGACCTGTCGTCGTTCTGGTCCGGGCCCTATGCGCAGGTCCGTGCCGAGATGCGGGGCCGGTACCCGCGGCATCCCTGGCCGGAGGATCCGTGGACGGCTCCGGCGACCGCCCGGACCAAGAGCAGGGGCTGATTCCGGGCGGCTGTTACGCCATTGTGACGTGGCTCACGGCGTGTTGGGTATCCTGATAGCGGTCAGGAAGTCGGCCGTTCATGCTTCACAGGGGATATTTATTATGACCAGCAAACTCGACATCAACGTCGCTGTCGATCTCGGCTCGAAAGCCGCACTCGTGTCACCGGAGGGCCAGCTGCCCGGAACAGGCAAGCCCGGCCGGGCGGGTGCCGTATGAGGCCCGCAGCTGCTCTCGGCGGTTCCCTTACGCATAGCCACGGTGCGGAATTGATGTTCGATTCCTTCCGCCGCTGGCCCCTGGTCCCCTCCTCGCAGTTGGTGCGGCTCCGCTCGGCGCTGCTGCAGTGCGTTGAGCTGGCCTCACCGGACACCGGCCGGGATCTCTCGGAGTCGGCCGGAAGACTATTGCAGCTTGTCACCGATGAGCTGGAGCGCCGCAATGACCCGTCGGCCGCGCCTGCAGTCCTGCCGGCACGGTTTCGGCGGGCGGCCCGGCGGCTACCCTACGCATAAATCGTGGGAATGGCCGGTTCGCCTCGCTGGAGCCGGTTGACGACGTCGGGCAGTTCGGCCATGGTCGCGCTGTGCCGCTCCCGGGCCCGTGCCACAGCCTCCGCCCCGGTCCATCCGGGCAGAAGCTCTCCAGCCCGGATGAACTGCCGCAGCAGGGGCCTGCTGCGGGGTCCTTCCGCCGGCGGGTGGCCCACCCCCAGAACTTCGTGGGTGGCCGTGCCCGAGCCGTCGAGCCGGCGCACCGCGTACTTCCGCCCGCCAACATTGATCTTGTTCTTGGAGCTCTTGGCGACGGCGACGAACTCCCCGGAGTCGTTGGTGCGGCTGACCAGTTTGTAGACCATGCCCGCGGTGGGGGCGCCGGAACCCGTCACGAGCGCCGTGCCGATGCCGTACGCGTCGGCCGGGGCGGCCCGGAGCGCCGCGACGGAGTATTCGTCCAGATCGGACGTGACCACGATCTTCGTGTGCACGTTGCCCAGCCGGTCCAGCAGCTCACGGACCCACGTCGCCTGTGCCACCAGATCGCCGGAATCGAGCCGGACCGCGCCCAGTTTGTCCCCGGCGAGCTCGACGGCGGTACGGACGGCCGTCTCGACGTCGTACGTGTCGACCAGCAGCGTGGTCCCGGGTCCCAGCGACTCCAGCTGCGCCCGGAATGCGTCACGTTCGGTGTCGTGCAGGAGGGTGAAGGAGTGTGCCGCCGTGCCGACGGTCCGCAGGCCGAAGCGCCGGCCGGCTTCCAGATTCGAGGTGGCGACGAAGCCCGCGATCACGGCGGCGCGGGCGGCCGCGGCGGCGGCTTCCTCATGGGCCCGGCGGGAACCCATTTCAAGGCAGGGCCTGCCACCTGCCGCGCTGACCATCCGGGAGGCCGCCGAGGCAATGGCGGTGTCGTGGTTGAGGACGGACAGCACCAGGGTTTCCAGGATGCACGCCTCGGCGAACGTGGATTCCACAATCAGGACAGGAGAGTAGGGGAAGTACGCCTCGCCTTCCGGGTAGCCCCAGACGTCGCCGGAAAACCGGAAGTCCGCGAGGCGGTGCAGGGTATCGCCGTTGACGACGCCGGTCCTTGCCAGGAACTCCAGCTCCGGCGGGCCAAAGCGGAAACTGGCAATGCCCTCCAGCAGCCGGCCCGTTCCGGCAACGATCCCGTACCGCCGTCCCTCCGGCAGCGCGCGGGCGAACGCCTCGAACACGGTCTTCCGCCCGGACGCCCCGGAGTGGAGGGCGGCCTGCAACATGGTCAGTTCGTAGTGGTCGGTGCAGAGGGACGTAACGGGGCCGTCCCGGGACGGCAAGGTGTCCATGATTCACCGTAGTCCTCCGCGCGCCCGCCGTCAGCGGCTATTCAGTTACGCCTGGCCTGGGGGTACCGTGTCCCCATGGTCAGGGAAGAAGCCACCGTCACTGTCAGCAGCCCCAGCGGAGAGCGCGAGCTGCGGATTTCCAGCCCCGGCAGGGTCCTCTGGCCGCAGCTCGGGCTCACCAAGCTGGATCTCGCCCGGTACATCGTCGACGTCGGGGATGCTTTTCTGGCGGCGAACGGCGGCCGTCCCGTGACGCTCCAGCGGTTCGGCGGCGACATCGACGGCGAGCAGTTCTTCTCGAAGAACCCGCCCAGGGGCGCCCCTGACTTTGTGCGGTCGGTCATGGTGGTTTACCCCAGCGGCCGCTCGCACCCCCAGCTTGTGATCGACGAGGTTGCCGCCGCAGTCTGGGCCGTGCAGATGAACACGGTGGTCTTCCACCCCTGGGCGTCGCGGGCCGGCAACCCGGACAATCCCGACCAGCTCAGGATCGACCTCGATCCGCAGCCCGGCACCGGCTTCGAGGAGGCGGTCCCGGCCGCGCAGGCACTGCGGGCCGTGCTGTCCGAGGCGGGGCTGGAATCCTTCATCAAGACGTCCGGCAACCGGGGGCTCCATGTGTTCGCCCCGATCGATCCCGTCCGCGAGTTCCTCGACGTGCGGCATGCGGTGATCGCCGCCGCCCGCGAACTGGAGCGGCGGATGCCGGAGAAAGTCACCACCGCCTGGTGGAAGGAGGAACGGGGAACACGGATCTTCGTCGACTTCAACCAGGCGAACCGCGACCGCACCATGGCCGGGGCCTACAGCCCGCGCGCCCTGCCCGGTGCCACGGTGTCCTGCCCCATCAGCTGGGAGGAGCTGGAGCACGTCAGCACCAAGGATTTCACTATCGTTACCGTGCCGCAGCGGCTCAAGGCCACGGGGGACCCGTGGGCGGCCATGCATGCGAACCCTGGCACGATCGACGTTCTGCTGGAGTGGTGGGAGCGTGACCTGGCTGCCGGGCTGGGGGAGTTGCCCTTCCCGCCGGACTTCCCCAAGATGCCGGGTGAGCCCATGCGGGTCCAGCCCAGCCGGGCCAGGACCACGGACTAGTTCTTAGGCGGACTAGACGCCCAGCAGCCGCTGCCCGTTGAACCAGCAGATGCCCCGCAGCCAGTCGTCGTCCAGGCGGGGTTCCTTGTCCCGGAGCCGTTCCAGCGCTTCCAGCTGGTGGGCGTACGGATACGGGATGTTCGGGAAGTCGCTGCCGAGCACAATCCGGTCGGGCATCCCGGCCAGCCGTGCCAGGAGCTCAGGCGGGAAGGGGGCGGCCGCCTCGAAGAAGTCCGTGAAAACCATAGTGGTGTCCAAGTGGACGCGCGGATACCGCTCCGCCAGGTCCAGGAACTCGCCATACTCAGGTGCCCCCAGATGGGCGACGACGGCGGTCAGCCGGGGATGGCGCCGCATCACACCCTCGAGCTTGTCGGGGCCGGTGAACCCCGGCCGTGGCACCGGCCCGCTGCCGACGTGCACCACCACCGGGATGCCGGCCTCGGCCAATACGCCCCACACCGGGTCGAGTATCGGCTCGCGCAGATCGAAGCCGCCCACCTGCGCGTGGATCTTGAACACCCGTGCGCCGAGTTCCAGGGCCGACTGTACCTGCGCCAGGACGCCTTCTTCGGGGTAGAACGTCGCGCTGGGGACACAGTCCGGCTCGGCTGCGGCCAGCTCGAGCGCGAAGTTGGTGAGGTCCGCCGCCATGCCCGGGCGGTGCGCGTAGGTCAGCGCGGTGAAATGCCGCAGCCCCAGCCGGCGCAGTTGGGCCAGCCGGCTGGCCTCGTCCGAGCGGTAGGTGATGGGCCAGGGCCGGCCGATGAGTGGACCGGCCTCATCGAAATGCGCCCACACGCGCTGCAGCATCCGTTCCGGGAGGAAATGCGTGTGGATGTCGATCAGGCCCGGGAGTCCGAGCGCTCCCCACCACTGCGGCACGTCCGTGTCCCGCATCGTTTCCACGTGGTCTCCTCTTCGACGTCGTCTCCGCTAGTCCCGGCCACTCGGCCCAGACCAGTCTGCCATTAGAGACTGGCAGCGGAAAACTACCGCCGCTGCGCCCGGAGGATCCCCCGCACGGTGTACCCGACGGCGCAGACAAGTGGTGCCAGCCCCGCGAGCAGTGCGATGGTGTTGGGCCGGAAAGCCACCTGCCCGCTCCCGTTGCGGCTGTAGACGCCGAGCGGGAGCACGAAGCCGCCGCCTCCTCCTCCGGCCGCATTCTCCGGGCCGCCGTCGGTGGCGATGCTTTCGGCTTCGGAGGCTCCGCCACCGCCAAACCCAAAGGTCACCAGGGCAACCGGGATTATTTCCTGCCCGTCCACCTTGACGGCCGGGCCATAGGCCCGGGACACACCCACATTCTTGAACGTCTCCGTAAGGGACGAAAGTGCTTCAGTCATGGCTACGACGATAGGCGTGCAGCCCGTGGGAGCGCCAGAGCCGTTCGCCCCGGAGTCGCTATGCCGTGGAACGCGTAGATCCTGGACCGCTTATGTCCTGCAACGCCGTGGCCGGCAGGGCCTTCCGACCCCTATTTTCCCGCCGGGCGTCGAAATAGATTGGGACCGGACTATCGCACCGGAAGAGAGGCCATGATCATGACGAAACAGACCGGGGTGGCGCCGCGGCTGGCGGAAGTGCTCGCCATCGTCCTGGGCGCCGAGGAAATCCCGCTGCGGCTGAAAGCCTGGGACGGCTCGGAGGCCGGACCGGCCGGCGCGCCGGTCCTTGAGTTCCGGTCCCGGCGGGCTTTGCGCCGGATGCTGTGGTCTCCCGGTCAGCTGGGCCTCAGCCGAGCCTACGTTGCAGGGGATGTGGACGCCCCGGGCGACGTCTTCGCCAGTTTCGCCGCCCTCAGCTCCACCGGCAAGTTCGCCGAGCCCGGTCCGTTCCGTCGTCCGACCGTCCGCGAACTCGCGACAATCCTGAAGAACGCCGCCCTGCTGGGCGCCCTTGGACCCAACCCGGCACCCCCGCCGGAGGAAGCGAAGGTGGTCCGCGCCGGCCGGCGGCATACGCGGACGCGTGATGCGGCGGTCATTTCCCACCACTACGACGTCGGCAACGATTTTTACGCTCTTGTCCTTGGCCCGTCCATGGTCTACTCCTGCGCGGTGTGGGAGGACGAACGGACCGGGCTCGAAGCCGCGCAGGACGCCAAAATCGATCTGGTCTGCCGGAAGCTGGGACTGCAGCCGGGCATGAGGGTGCTCGACGTCGGATGCGGGTGGGGGAGTTTCGCCCTGCACGCCGCCCGGAACTACGGAGTCGACGTCGTGGGCGTGACGCTTTCCGGCGAACAGGCGACCATGGCCGGCAAGCGGGTGGCAGAGGCCGGCCTGACGGACCGTGTGGCCATCCGCGTCCAGGACTACCGCGACGTCGACGACGGGCCGTTCGACGCGATCAGTTCCATCGGGATGTCCGAGCACGTGGGCCGCGAGCAGATGCCCGCTTACGTCGCCAGGCTGCACGGGCTGCTCCGGCCGGGCGGCAGGCTGCTCAACCACGCCATTTCCTGGAACGCGGGCCCCACCGCGCCGGATCCGGACTCGTTCATCCCGCGCTACGTGTTCCCGGACGGCGAGATGCTGGGCCTCGCGGAGATGGTGGGGGCGCTGGAGGCCGGCGGACTGGAAGTGCTCGACGTCGAAGCCCTGCGCCGGCACTATGCGCTCACCCTCCGGGCCTGGGTGCAGAACCTGGAGGATCACTGGAGTGACGCCGTGCAGGCGGTAGGAGAGGGGCGGGCCAGGGTCTGGCGGCTCTACATGGCCGCCAGCGCGCTGGGTTTCGAGTCGGGCATCACCGGCGTCAACCAGATCCTCGTCCAGCGGCCCGGGGGTGCCGAGCCGCCGCTGCGCCGGGCCGCCTGGCTGTGAGGCCGCGGACGCCTTAGCCGGGGCCGTGGGCGGTGATGAAGGCCGCGGCGGACGCCGCCAGCGAGGCTCCGACGTCCTCCGCGCTGCGTTTGGTTCCGGCGACCTCGAAAGTGTGGCCGCCGCCGTCCCGCCACTCCAGCGTTGCCGAGGGGCCGATCCGGGCCGCCACGGCCTCCAGTAGTTCGGGGGCGGCGAACGGGTCGCGGGTGCCCTGCAGGAAGAGCATGGGTAGCGTCAGCCCGTAGAGGTGTTCGTCCCGGAGTTTCTCCGGCTTGCCCGGGGGATGGAGCGGGTAGCCCAGATAGATCAGTCCTGCCGCCGGCATCCCCTCGGCAACCGCCATGGAGGCCATGCGTCCGCCGAAGGACTTGCCCGCGGCCCAGAGCGGCTCGCCCGCTGACCGGCCAGCAGCCTCGGCCATGGCCGCCCGCCACGTGGCGACGGCAGCGGGAGGCCGGTCCGGGAACTTCCGGCCGGCTTCCCGGTAGGGGAAGTTGAAGCGGAGCGTGGCGATGCCCAGTATATTGACGGCGCGGGTGAAACCGGCCAGGAACGGGTGTTCCATGCCGGCTCCGGCGCCGTGGGCGACCACCAGCGTGGCAGATGGCTGCTCAGGGCGGGCATAGACGCCCGATACGGTGGACTCGCCAACGGCGATCATGACGGGAGACTCGGGGATGGTCATGACTCCATCATGACGCCTGCGAGACGGCTAGGCTGGTGGCATGAGCAATACCGAGGTGGCCCCTCAGGAGATACTTTGCGGGACGGATAGCGACGGCGGCAGCGTGGAAATCCTGGTTCCCCGCCAGGTCCCTCTGGGCGGGCCGCGGGCCATGGACGTACGACGGACCCTGCCCCAGCGCCAGCGTAGCCTCATCGGCGCCTGGTGCTTCCTGGACCATTACGGCCCGGACCGGGTGGGCGACTCCGGGGGCATGCGCGTGCCGCGCCACCCGCACACCGGACTGCAAACGGTCAGTTGGCTGTTTACCGGTGAAATCGAGCACCGCGACTCGGCCGGTTTCCACGCCGCCGTGCGGCCCGGCGAGGTTAACCTGATGACCGCAGGACGCGGCATCAGCCACTCGGAGTTTTCCACGCCGGCCACGGAGGTACTGCATGGTGCGCAGCTGTGGGTGGCGCTGCCGGACCGGGCGCGCGGGATGGAGCCCACGTTCGAGCATTTCCGCCCCGAGCCGCTGTCCGGTCCCGGCTGGACCATCCGGGTCTTTCTGGGATCGATCGCCGGCGCCAGTTCGCCGGTCACCACCCACACGCCGCTGCTCGGCGCCGAGATTCGCCTGGAACCGGGAGCCAGGCTGACGCTGGATACGGATCCGTCCTTTGAGCACGGTCTGCTGGTGGACGCCGGAGCTCCCCTGGTGGATGGCCGTCCGGTTGCCAAGGACCACCTCGCTTACCTGCCCGTCGGGCGCACGTCCCTGACCCTGGAGGCCGGCGTCGAGCCCCTGCGCGTGCTGCTGATCGGAGGCGAGCCCCTGGGCGAGAAGATCGTCATGTGGTGGAATTTCGTGGGACGGAACCATGAAGAAATCGTCGGATTCCGGGCTCAATGGCAAGCGGAAATCGGCGTCGAGGCCCCTCCGTCAGTCCATCCGGAATCCGGTGGCGACAATGGCGGCCCGCGTTTCGGCACGTTCCCTCCGGGCGAACCGGCACCGCTGCCGGCCCCCGCCCTCCCCAACGCCCGGCTCCGCCCCCGCGACTGATGCCCGGTACGGACACCGTGCGCTGCGCACTCCGCGCGCCAGAAACGAGAAGTCGTTGAGCGATATCACCATCCGCAATAATCCGGCACGCCTGCGCTTTGAAGTGCTCGACGGCGACTCCGCAGTCGGCCAGGCTGCCTACGTCGACGACGGTGTAACCCACCGCATTTTCTACCACACGGTCATCGAGGACGGATACGGCGGCCAGGGGCTGGCCGGACGGCTCGCGGCGCACGCTCTCGACGAGACGGTCGCCGCAGGCCTGAAGATCGTTCCGGTGTGTCCCTACATCAAGAAGTACCTGGGAAAGCACCCACAGTATGAGGCCATGATTCAGAAGCCCACGCCGGCGCTGCTGGCTGTGCTCAAGAACGCCTTGGGGCAGCACGCCCGCGGCTGACCCGGTGCGCAGGAGGAGTTCCGGTCGGCGGGCCGGCTCAGGAGTCCGGGGTGTCCGCTCCGGCCGGGGGCTGCAGGCGGGCGCCTGCGGCAAGGAGGGCCTCGATGAGCGCTGCCGGCGCAGGACGGGACAGCAGGTATCCCTGCCCCAGGCGGCAGCCCAGGCCGCGGACCAGGGCCAGCTGCGCGGGGTCCTCGATGCCTTCGGCGATCGCGTCGAGGTTGAGCCTGCGCGCGAGGCCTAGAATGCCCTCGAGCATGGCAGCGGACGGTGCGTCGGCGGAACTGCCGGAGAGGAACGACCGGTCGATCTTGAGGATGTCCGCGGGCAGTTCGGCCAGGGCGCTCAGCGAGGAGTAGCCGGTCCCGAAGTCGTCGATAGCGATGCGGACGCCGAAGCCCTTCAGCCGGTTGAGGGCGGTGATGCCCCCGTCGACGCTGCTGGCCAGGGCCGTCTCGGTGACTTCCAGTACCACTTTGTCCGCCTGCGCGCCGGGGTCCCGCAGGATGTTCTCGATCGCGGCGAGGTTCCGGGGGCTCGGCAGCTGCAGGGTGGAGAGGTTGATGGAAACCCAGAGGTCGTGGCAGTGGGCCATCGAGTCACGCCACCGGGCGGCCTGGCGGCTGGCGGTGCTCAGCACCCAGCAGCCGATCGCTTCGATGTCGCCGGTCTCTTCGGCGAGCGGGATGAACTCGCCGGGCTCCAGAAGCCCCAGCGTTGGATGATCCCACCGCACCAGCGCCTCCACGCCCAGAATTTCGCCGGTGCGCAGGTCGGCCACGGGCTGGTACTCGAGCCGAAGCTGCCGCTGGGTCACTGCGGCAGCCAGGTCGGCCCGAAGGGCGGCGCGGTGCGTCATCCTGTCATAGCCCGCGGCGTCGAAGCGCTGATAGCGCCCCTTGCCGTTTTGTTTGGCCGTATACATCGCGAAGTCGGCCTGCCGCAGCAGCTCGGCGGGATCGCCGGTTTCCGGGCGGCGCCGCGCAGCTCCCATGCTGACTGAAACCTTCAACCGGACTTCCCCGACAGAGAACGGGGCACGGAGTGTGTCATGGATGCGCTCCGCGATCCCGGCGGTGACGGATCCATCGGCGTCGTCGCTGACCACAATCGCAAACTCGTCGCCGCCGAGGCGGGCGGCGAGATCGTGGGACCGCACGCAGCCCTGCAGCCGGCCGGCCAGTTGGACCAGCAGGGCGTCGCCGCCTTCGTGCCCGAGTGAATCGTTGACGTCCTTGAAGTCGTCGACATCAATGATCAACAGCCCCTCGTGCCGGGAGCGGCGGTCCGTACCGGGTTGGAAAGTCGCTGCGAGACGCTCGGTCAAGGCCGCACGGTTTGCGAGCCCGGTCAGCGGATCATGGGTGGCACGGTGGGTCAGCGCGAGGTGGCTGTCGTGGACGGCGGCGGCCATGGAGTTGAAGGCGTCGGCCAGCTCGCCCAGCTCGTCCCGACGGACGACGTCGATGCGGTGGCTGTAGTCACCCGACTGCAGCCTGAGGACACCATGCCGCAGGGCTTCCACGGGCCGGATCAGGAATTTGACGATCCTGGCGCGGAAGTAGACCACGCCTGCGGCCGCCAGTCCGAAAAGTGCGCTGCGGGCTGCGATCACGATCTGCTGGAGTTCGGCGCCGTAGGCCAGGCCGGAGTCCATCGATTCAAGGGCGGAGCGCTGGATCCGGTCCAGGAGTGCACGGACGCCCGCGCCGGACGCGGCGAGGCCGGGTGAATCGGCCACGCGGTCTCCGGTGAGGGACTCGACCTGGCTGCCCCAGAGTCCGTGCTCCGCAAGGCCGTCCTGCCACTCGTCGCGGGCCCGGCTCGCGGAGGCGCGCATGTCCCGCTCGGCCGGCAGCAGGAGGATGGCGTCCTCGAAGCGGCGGGTGACGTCCTGCTGCTGTTGGCGGTACGCCGAGCGGTCGGCCTGCGCACTGGACAAAAGGCGATGGCCGGCCTGTTCATGGGCATCGAGGGCAGAGCGCAGATCCGCGACGGTCTCCGATTCACGATGCAGGCGGGCGGCCGTTTCCTCAATCTGGTCCGCTACGGCCCTGACGCCGACAACCGTGGCCAGGGCCCCCAGGAGAAGCGCCACCAGCATGAGGGCGAAGGCCCTGGACCATTCGGCCTTCAGGCTCCAGGTCCGTCCGGGGCGCCGGCCTTCGCTGCCAACGGGGACAGCCCCGGTACCGGCAGGACCGGTGCCAGGGCTGCCAATGCCGGAGCTGTCGATGAGGAGCTGGCCATCAGCGGCGGCGTCATCCGCCATCGGAGGAGGTCCCTCCGGCATAGTGATCCAGTCCCGCATGAGTTCCGCCTCCGGCTACGTGCCGGCACGCCCCGCATCGTCTGTGAGGAGCGTATAGCAACCTGCCATGCAGGGCATGCCCGGCGGTGTTGTTGCGGAAATGTGAAGCTGAACGCCTGCTAGCTCATGCAGTCAGCGCAGTACGAATGACCCGCCTTTTCGCGTGCGAGCTGCGAGCGGTGCCGGACCAGGAAGCACGAGTAGCACGTAAATTCGTCTTCCTTCTGTGGAATGACGGTGACCGTCAGTTCCTCGCCGGACAGGTCGGCGCCCGGCAGTTCCACGCCCTCGGAGGTGTCAGCTTCGTCGAGCTCACGGGTGACGCTGCGGGCGTCCGGCGCGTTCGCGGAGCGAAGGGCCTCTAGTGAGGCGTTGCGTGATTCCGCAACGTCTGATCGGACTTCGTCATAATCGGTTGCCACCTGGTTGATTCTCGATTCCGTTGTTCTGGGTTTCCCGGGATTGAACCGTACAGCATCTACCCGTTAATTTGCTGGGTGTAAAGGGGCGGCATGCAGTGACGCTCATGACACGTGCGTGTGGCCGGCGAGACGGGCCCGTCGCCGCGTCCCGGCCCGCGAGGTGTTCGAGGATGGTCGTCCGGAGTTAATGCGCCGTTCATGGTGCGAACCTAGGCTGGTTCCTTAGGCACCACCCGCCCGAAGGGAATCATGATGGCCGATATCGCAGCAGTGCTCGGACGGCTCACGCCGGAAGAACTCGACGGCCTCCGGGCTCTGGGGCCCGCGGGTCACCTGCCCAGACACCTTACGGATGCATTGGACCGTGCAGCCGGTGGTCCGGGTGCCGGACGCGGGTATTACGTTCCGACCGGCAGCGTGAGTGCCACCGGAGGGCCCCACTTGGTCCTGCGCAGCGACGTTTCCGGCTGGCTGTTCGGGTCCCCTTCCCAGGTCCTGAAGGCCCCGAGGGACGCCTAGAGTCAGGACAGTGGCGTAACCCTGAGCCAGACGAACTGCTGCGGTTTGAGCACAATCCCTTGGCCAAGCCCCAGGCGGGTCCCGGTCAGGAGATCGAAGGCGTCCGCGGCGAATCCGGAGAGCGTCACCGCGGCCACTGTCTGGGCCAGGTCGCTGAAGTTGGCGAGCGCCAGGATCCTGGTCCCGTCGCCGGGCCGCTGATAGCCGAGGACACCCCGGTTCTGCGTGTCGAAATCCAGCAGCCTGGTCCCGGCCAGTTCCGGCGTGCGGGACCGGACGGCAATCATGTTCCGGAGCCCGGCGAACACCGCGCCCTCCGGAGTGGAGGGGTCATGGCGCCGGGCGTACCGGGCAGCGGGATAGTGCGGGCGGTGGACCCAGCGGCTGTCGGTGCCGTGGCCGTCCTCGAGGGCATAGCCATAGTCGTTGAGCTGTCCCACCTCGTCGCCCAGGTAAAGCAGCGGGACGCCGCCGGTGCTGAATGAGACCGAATGCGCCAGCAGGATGCGGTCCACAGCCTGGCCGGTGCCGCCCTCCAGCCCGCAGAGTGACGCCGTCGTGCCGGAAATGCGGCAGTCTCCCGTCCGCGGGTTGTCCTGGAACGGGACGCCCCGGGCGAAGCTGTCCGGGAAGCGGTTGACGTAGAAGGAGTTCAGGAACCTCCGGTGGTCGAAGCCGTTGATGCCCAGCTGGGCGGCGTCCTCGTCGGCAAACGTCCAGCCGATGTCGTCGTGGCTCCGGACGTAGTTGACCCAGGATGTTGCCTCGGGAATGTTGTGCCGCCGGTCCAATGCCTGCGCCAGCAGGGAAACGTCCCGTGTGGCCATGGCTTCCCAAATGAGCGCCATCTGCAGCGGGTTGTAGGAGAGCTGGCATTCCGCGGGATCGATGTACTGCGCCACCTCGTCGGGGTGCACGATCGCCTCGGACTTGAACAGGAGGGACGGCGCCGCCAACCGGCACACGGCGTTGAACGCCCGCAGCAGCAGGTGTGCTTCGGGGAGGTTCTCGCAGGGCGTTCCGAGCTGCTTCCAGATGAAGGCGACAGCGTCCATCCGGAGGATGTCCACACCCTGGTTGGCCAGGAAGAGCATCTCGCCCGCCATGGCCCGGAACACCTCAGGGTTGGCGTAGTTCAGGTCCCACTGGAAGGTGTGGAACGTCGCCCAGACCCAGCGCCCGTCCGGCATCGGCACAAACGAGCCCGGGTGATCGTCCGGGAAGATCTCCCGTACCTGTTCCTCAAAGGCGTCCGGCATGGTCCGGTCGGGATAGATCCAGTAGTAGTCGCTGAAGCCGGGATCGCCGGCGGCGGCCTTCCGGGCCCAGGCGTGTTCATCGGAGGTGTGATTGAAGATGAAGTCCACGACGAGGCTGATGCCGTGGGCCCGCAGCTCGGCGGCAAGAGAGCGCAACTCCTCCATGGTGCCGAGCGAGGGGTTGACTTCACGGTAGCTGGAGACGGCATAGCCGCCGTCGGAGTGCGGCTCCGGCGCCAGGAACAGGGGCATCAAGTGCAGGTACGTGAGGCCAAGTTCCTTGAAGTACGGGATCCGGCGGCGGACGCCGTCCAGGTTTCCGGCGTAGCGGTCCACGTAGCAGACCCCGCCGAGCATCTCGTTGGACAGGAACCAGCCGCTGTCCTGCTCGCGGGCGGCGTCGAGGGCTTTGAGCTCCGCTGGCCGCTCCGCCCACGAACGGGCGGCCTGCTGTACCAGGGCCGTCAACTGATCCAGCCATTCCGTGCGGCTCCCGTAGAGACTGTGGAACAGCAGAGCGAGGTCCGGGAGGTGGGCATCCAGGCGGCGCCGGAAGGCAGCCCAGTCCTTGTCCCCGGGCATCGATCCCGCGGCCAGCCCGGCGAGCACGTGCTGCAGGGCCGTTTCGACATCGTCCGCGAATTCCACCATGAATGTCCTCCCTCTTCGGTTTAGCCGGGAACCCGGATGACGAGCGGATCCATCGGCTGCCCGGCCGCATACTGGCCGTCGAAGAGTTCGGACCCGTCCGGAGAAACCACGACGTCGACGTGATCCCAGACCAGGAAACCGCCGGCGTCGCGGGGTTTCGAGGGGCTGAGGAAGCCGACGGCGGTGCGGTCCTGGCCGCTGTCGTCCCCGGTGCTGATGGACAGCACGCCGCTGCCGCTGGAAAAGGTGACCCAGGGGTCCAGCAGCCGGACCAGGAGCATGCCGTGGTGCCCGGCGAGCCGAACGTCGCCACGGAAGCGCAGCACGCCGGTACCGCGCGCGACGTCGTAATCGGAGGTTTCGGGGCTGAAGCAGAACAGCGAAGTTCCGGCCACGGTTGCCCCGTCGGTCGCTGAAACGGACCCGTCCGGCAGGCTGGCGATGTAGTCGACGAAGCTGCGCTTGATGCCCCAGCTCAGGCCCAACGGCGACAGCGGATCGGGTGAAGCGGACGCTGGGTTCACGCGGGTTCTCCTGTGGCTCAAAGGCGGGTCTCCTCTGAGCCTAGCGGCCGATTGCCTGCGGTATGAACTGCCCTCCGGGCGGCGTGTCATGGAGCGTATTCTGGACTTGCCGTTTCCAAGGGGTGACCAGGAAGTTTCGGTTCCGAGCTGCACGCTGAAAAGCCGGGCACATGATGCGGCAATGGCCTTCTGAATTGTTTTTTGCAGTTGGAAAATGACCTTCCACCGCTCGTCAATTTCCAAGGGAAAAGGCAGAATATTGAAATTTCCCTGCCGGACCGGTGCGGCATTCACTGGTATGGCGGATGGGTTTATTTCCGCCCGCAGTCGTGGGATGCCGGCTGTCGCGGGCGACACGAGAGTGGCCAAAAGACGGTCGCTTCCGGTCTGCGTCTGGCCTGCGGCGACAGTTGCCAGGTCCCGGGATTGCCTACTCGACACCGTACCGTCGGCGGACAGCCGTGATACTTGCCAATCGACCGGAGTACTCACTTTAAATTCGCCAGTTACTTGGTGGCGTTCCCAGGGTGTACTCGACTTTACGCACGGTAAAGGAACGGGTAGCTTCATTGCTTGTTGTCCCCTGTTTTGCATGTCACGGTTTCCCTAGAAAGTCGGATGGAAGCGAGTCTCAGCACGACGTTCCAATAATTCTTTCCGGCTCTCCGAATAATGATTAAGTTCTAAATGGGGAAATCGGAGATCGATGTGGATAACTTGCGCGGCGCAACGCCGGTAATTTCTGTACGACTATTCGGCGCATTTGAGATCCGGCGAGATGGCGCAGTGCTCACGGCTGCGGACCTGGGTGGCTGCAAGCCCCGGCACATTCTGGAAATTCTTTTGCTGAATCTGGGGACACCTGTTTCCAAAACGCGCCTTGTGGAGATCCTGTGGGGGCCCCGGGCCAGCGGCGGCGCCGTCGCCACCCTGGAGAGCTACGTCAGTGGCATTCGCAGGGCGATCCAGCCGGGCAACACCAAGACGGGTCCGCTGCGCACCGCGAACAGCGGCTACGTACTGGACCCTCAACTGGTGGAACTGGATCTCTCGGCGTTCCAGCAGTTGCTCAATGCGGCCCGGCATGCCGCTCCGGCCGAGGCCCATACGCTGTCCATGCAGGCTCTGGAAATGGCCGCCGAGCCGTTGCTGGGTTTTGAACTGGTGGCTGACTGGGCCGAAGAGGCCCGGTTGCGGCATGCTGCCGAGAAGGTCGCCGCCCAGGTCCTCGCGGCCGAGACCGCGGCCTTTCTGGACAAACCAGACCTGACCATTTCGCTGGCGCAGTCCGCTGTCCAGGCCGAACCGCTTAACGAACGTGCGTGGACCATTCTTGTTGCGGGATACGAACAGGCCGGTCTTCCGGTGGAGGGGCTGTCGGCCTATGAGCGCTGCCGCCGGCTGTTTGACCGCGACCTGGGCTGCACTCCGGGCCCTGCCCTGCAGGCCGCCCACCTGAGGCTGCTCCGACAGCGCGCCGAGGGTAACACCGAACTCTCGGAAGTCCTTGCGGCGCTGCTGTACCTGGGGGAGCGGCTGCACGGACCCAAGTGCACGCAGCACCCCGCCGAGGAATCCCGGCGCATGCAGGAGAACGCCGGCAGGGTCCTCGACTCGTTCCTGCAGCAGGCGCTGGCCGTCGCCGTCTGACCGGTTCGCGCGGAGCCTTTCCCGCAGCCGGTGTTGCCCGCCAGACTGGTCACGCGGCTTTGACCACGGGGAGTTCTGCCCAGTGCGTCGTGTACCGCGGGGACAGCATGTCCCGCTTCATGCTCCAATCCGGTCCGCCCCGGATCCCGGCGAAGCCGAGGCCGATCGACCCCCGCCCGTATCTCCGGCTGACGTCCTCCAGCAGTGGGCCGATGCCTCGTTCCTCGTGCGGATTTTCGAAGATTGCCAGCGGCGCCTGGTTGCCGGTGGGGCGCAGATCGGTGACCATGATCCCCGCGCGGACGTACTTGACGCCGTCGTCAATCCGGGGGAGCAGGGCGTACGCCGCTCTCGCCAGGAGGACGGGATCGGCGGTGGGCATCGGCAGGGGCACGTAGACGGTGGGGTACGAGTTGTCCTGCGGGTCGTAGAAGGACGTGGCGGCGAACGCCGTCAGAAGCTTGGCCTGGAGCCGGTGCTTCGCCAGCCGGGCGCTGGCCTGCTGGGCGTAGATGCCCAGCACCTGGCGCACCCCGGCGCCGGTGGTGATCGGTGTGGCAAAGGAACGGCTGAAGATGAGCTGGTCGCGGCCGATCCGTTCCTCTTCCAGGGGGATGCACGGTGTTCCGTTGAGCTCCAGGACCGTCCGCATCAGCACCACCGAAAAGCGGTCCCTGATCTTGATGGGGTCTGCGCGGGCGAGGTCCAGGACCGTGTGGATATTCTGTGCGTTCAGCCGTTTGGTCAGCCGTGCTGCCACTCCCCAGAGCTCGACCACGGACAGGCCCGCCATGAGTTTCTCCCGCCGGGCGGCGGGAACAGCGTCCCAGTGGCAGACGCCGTCGAACGCCGGATTGTGCTTGGCCCACTTGTTGGCCAGTTTCGCCAGGGTCTTGGTGCCGGCGATGCCGACGCAGACGGGGACGCCGACGTTGCGGCGCACTGCGGTTTTCATCGTGTGGCCCAGCCGCTGCAGTTCCTCCGGGGTGCCGTTGACGCCGAGGAAGGCCTCGTCGATGCTGTAGACCTCCAGCCAGGCCGAGTAGCGGCCGAGGAGTTCCATCACCCGGGCGCTGATGTCCCCGTAGAGCTCGTAGTTGCTGGACCGAGCCACCAGCCCCCATTCCTTTGCCCGCGGTGCGAGCTTGAACCACGGCTCGCCGAGGCTGATTCCGAGTGCTTTCGCTTCGGGGGAGCGGGTGACCGCGCAGCCGTCGTTATTGGAGAGCACCACCAGCGGACGGCCCTCCAGCGAGGGGTCGAAGGCGCGTTCGGCGCTGGCATAGAAGCAGTTCACGTCAACAAGGGCCACGCTGCCCCGGCCCGGCATGGCCCTAGACATGGTGCAGGCAACGGGTCGCGACGCCCCAGATGACCAGGTCCGACAGTGCCGGCACCCTGATGTCCGGGTACCGCGGGTTGTCGGCCTGCAGCACCACGCCGGACGCCGTGATGCGCAGTCTCTTGACTGTGAGCTCGCCATCGAGGACCGCGACGACGACGCAGCCGTCGCGCGGCTCGAGGGCGCGGTTCACGATCAGCTCGTCGCCGTCGCTGATCCCGGCACGCTCCATGGAGTCCCCGGACACCCTGACGACGTAGGTGCTGGTGATGTCCTTGATGAGGTGTTCGTTGAGGTCGATGCGGCCGTCAAAGTAGTCCTGCGCGGGAGAAGGGTAGCCGGCGGCAACCGGCACCGGCGAGATAAGGACCGACAGTAGAGAAGTGCCCGCGTCTATCACGCGGGGCCCGATGATTACGCCCACAACACACCCTCGCTACACCCATATTCGAATATATGTTCGATGCTTCAGTGTAGCTCCGGGCGCCGACATTGGGCATGCCTCAACATGTTGCATCTGACGGAGGATCAGATCCGCGCTGCGGCGCAGCTTCCGCTTTCCGTCCTTAGTGTTCCGACTGCCGTAGCTTTGACTCTCAGTGCTGGGCAGGGGCGGGACTCGGAGTCTGGCCGGGAACGGCGAAAACTATTTTGGCGGAGCGGGAACCTTTTCGGGTCCTGCGGACACTACAAGGCATGAGGCTAATGGGGGACACCGACGAAGACCTGTGGCGTAAGTGCAGTGCAGGCGATGCTGACGCCTTCGGGGTCCTGTTCGACAGGCACGCCGATGCGGTCTTTCGGTACTGCCTGTCCCGGTGCGGTTCCTGGCACGACGCGGAGGAACTCGTCTCGATCACCTTTTTGGAGGCGTGGCGGCAGCGCAACAGACTCAGACCGGAGAGGGACACTGTCCTGCCGTGGCTGCTCGGCGTGGCAACAAACGCGAACCGCAATCGTGCCAGGGGATCGAGGAGGCACGCCGACTTCCTGGCCAGGCTGCCACACTCCGATCCCCGGCACGGCCAACCTGCAGCAGACCATGCGGAGGCAGTCGCCTCGAGGCTCGACGCGGAACGTGCCGTCCGCGAATTGCTTGACACGACCGCGGGGCTGAACGATGGGGAACGTGACGTCGTGATCCTGTGCCTGATGAACGGAGTTAGCCAGGAAGTGGCCGCCAAGACCCTCGGCGTCCGAATCGGGACAGTGAAATCGAGACTGCATCGCGCACGGGCCAAGCTGGCTGCCACGAACCGGGACCTGGAGCCCAAGGAACAACTCGACACGACGATCGTTGAAGCGAGGCTCTCATGAACCTGTCTGAAGTGACCTACCCGAAAGACACCAAAAACCGCGTCCAGAACCTCCTCGTCCAGGAGGCCCGCCGGACGCCCAAGCCGACCCCCCAGTGGCGCAAACCCGCAATGCTGACCTTCGCCGGGCTGGCACTGGCCGGCACCACCGCCGCCGGCGTCTACGTGTCATTGGCACCAGTGGAGGATAAACGGGACATCCGCTGCTACTACCACGCCGACATCACCACCAGAATGCCCGTCATCGGCTCGCCCGGGGAGACAAGGCCTCCTTACATCACCACCGGGACTTTCATCGCAGGTTTCGACACGGAGAACAACCCAAACCCGGACGATAAGAACGCCGGAATGAAACAGATCAACGACCCCATCAACCAATGCAGCAAAGCGTGGGATATCGGGACAATGAACCAAAGCGGAGAAACCGATGACCTCATCCCGGACGGTTTCGTGTCGCCTCCCCAAGGTCCCAGGGGCGACCGTATCGTCCCTGAGGACGCGAACATGGACCAAAATGGCAATCCCCTCTACCCCGGACCGGACAACCTGGCATTGGGACACTACGTTCCATTCCTGACCGCGTGCGTCGTCGACAACACCGTCGCCGTCATCCCCGGCCCAGCCGAAGTCTGCGCCCGGCTCGGAATCCCCGCGCTCGAGAAATAGCCGGAAGCAATCTGAGCGCTGGAACGCGTGCCCCCGGGGCCCGCCGGAACGAGTGCGCCCATCCGCCGACATCGGCGTCACTGCGGCCATCGTCCTGCGTCCTCGGGGGCCATGCGTACAAAAGCTCCTCCGCAGGTTACCGGCAGACTCTGCGGACTGCCGACCGCCCAGGACGCTGAGGCGGACAGGTACCAGCGGCCGGGATCAGGTGGGCTCATATGGAGTGCGGAAGAGGGTGGCTGTCCACTCCGGGTCATGCAGGACGATGACCCTGACCGTGCAAGAAGCACACGGGAACCGCACCGTCATCAACGGGTGACCGGTTAGGCGGTATCGATCCAGTAGCGTCGTTTGCCGTTGCGGGTGTCCTCGTATACGCCGCCGTTCTTTTCGATGGTCGCCCGGGAGCCGGTGTTGTTGTCATCGCAGGTGAGCAGAACCCGGGGAATTCCCAGGTTTCGCGCTACCAGCAGGGCGTCGGCCAGCGCGGCAGCCGCGTGGCCGCGGCGTCTCGCGGAAGGCCTGATGCTGTAGCCGATGTGCCCACCCTCGTTGAGGAGGAATTCGTTCAGCTCGTGCCTGATCGCCAGAGAGCCAAGGAACGTGTCACCCTCCACGACCCACAGGTAGGTGCAGGGCACGTATCCCGGCTTCCGCGGGCTCTCCGGCAATGCATCCATAGCAAGCGCCTCCACAAACCGGTGGAATGTCAGGGCATCCCTGAGTTCTTCCAGCGGCCAGTCCTCCGCGCCCCCGCCGTCCCTGCGGGCGCCGGAAAATTCAGCTGATCCTTCCAGCCAGGAGGAGTGGTATCTGACGTCCGGAGCGGTAAGGCGAGGCATCACAAGATCGTATGCGCAGGATCCCCGTTTCCCGTGCCGCCGGCTCGGCATTTCACGCCCTCTGACGAGGGGAAATCAGATTTTCAGGTTCAAGCTGGTTCGCGACGCCGTCCCAGCAGCCGCTCGCCCGCACCCAGGACGATGGGCGCGATGTGGAGCCGCAGTTCCACCGCCCGGCGGTTCAGGGCAGGCTCGGCGAAGGAATTCGCAGCGACGTTCGTTAGCTTCGTCACGTCGCGGGCATTCGACGAAAATCCGGTTGCGGCGGGCCCCATACTTGGAATGACCCCGGCGGATTCTCTCCACCGCCAGGCATGAGGAGGGTCCATGAAAACCTTGATGATTTTGCAGAGCACCGTGAAAACCACTGTCTCGAGCGAGTACTTCCCCGCGGCAGCGGTATTGGCCGGCGTGGTCTTGTTTTGGGGCATCGGGCTCCTCGGCGGGCTCTCCCTGCTGAGCAACCACCAGACGCTGCTGACGACGCTCAGCTGGTTGCTCTTCGTCTACGTCGCGGCCGTGCTCACGCCCCTCGCAGGGCTTGTCGCCGTAGTGGATCTGTCGCGCCGCTTGCTCCGGAACCGGGCGTCGGGCGACGCCGGTTCGGCCGGGACCGCTTCCGCGTAGGTTCCCCCGGCGGGGTTATTCGAAGCGCGACGGGTCGCCCATGCCGCGCCGGACGACTTCCGCCGTGCCGCTGGAGTAGTCAATGACAGTGGTCGGCTCCGCGCCGCAGTCGCCGGAGTCGACGACTGCGTCCACCACGTGCTCCAGCCGTTCCTTGATTTCCCAGCCCTGCGTCAGCGGTTCTTCCTCATCCGGCAGCAGCAGCGTGCTGGAGAGCAGCGGCTCGCCCAGTTCAGCCAGCAATGCCTGCACCACTTTGTTGTCCGGGATCCGAACGCCCACCGTCTTTTTCTTCGGGTGCAGCAGCCGCTTTGGGACCTCCTTGGTGGCTGGCAGGATGAACGTGTAGCTCCCCGGTGTGACGGCCTTGATGTTGCGGAACACGTCATTGTCGATCTGCACGAACTGGCCCAGCTGGGCGAAGTCCTTGCAGACCAGCGTGAAGTGATGTTTGTTGTCGAGGTGGCGGATGGTCCTGATGCGGTCCAGGGCATCCTTGTTCCCCAGCTGCGCGCCGAGCGCGTAGCAGGAATCAGTGGGATAGGCGATCAGCCCGCCGGAACGGACGATTTCCACCGCCTGGGTGATGGACCGTGCCTGGGGGTTCTCGGGGTGAACATCGAAGTATCTCGCCATGGCACGAGCTTACGCCCGACGGCGGGCGGCGCGGTGCCGCGCGTCCAGCCGGCAGTCGCCGACGCTTGTGCACAGACAGTTCTGTCTGATAGCTTCGGGGCCGACCAGACAATTCTGTCTAGGTCCGCTGACGGAAGTGTGTCCGGCGAACGAGCACCGAGAGCGAGACCCGAATGCAATCAATGGCAGGAAAATCTGTCCTGATCACCGGAGGCACCGGCGGGATCGGCAAGGCCACAGCGCTGGGACTGGCCGCCAGGGGTGCCCGGGTTGCCGTCACCGGACGTGATGCCGCCCGGGCCGCCAGGGCGGCGGAGGAAATCCGCGCTGTTGCCTCGGCCCCGGTCGACGTGTTCATCGCAGACCTCTCCTCCCAACAGGAGGTCCGCCGCCTGGCTGGCGACGTGCTGCAAACCCTGGACCGGCTCGACGTGCTCGTCAACAACGTGGGTGGGTTCTGGAACACCCGGCGCCTCACGGCCGACGGGCTCGAGCACACTCTCGCCCTGAACCACCTCGCGCCGTTCCTGCTGACCAACCTCCTCCTCGAGCGGTTGAAGGAGAGCGGACCGGCCCGGGTGGTGACAGTCTCCTCCGGAGCCCAGGCCATGGGCCGCATGGACTTTGCGGACCTGCAGGCCGAGCGGTCCTACTCCGGGCAGCGGGCGTACAACCAGTCGAAACTGGCGAATGTCCTGTTCACCTACGCACTGGCCTCCCGGCTCTCCGGCACCCGGGTCACCGCCAACGCGCTGCACCCAGGAGTTGTGGCGACGGCCTTCGGAGGCGAGGACCCCGGTTCAGTGCAGGCGTTCCTGACGCCGCTGGTCCAGCGGTGGATGAAAACTCCGGAGCAGGGTGCCCTGACGTCCATCCATCTCGCCTCGGCTGCGGAGCTGGAAAACCTCACTGGCCAGTACTTTGCCAACAGCAAGCCCAAGAGATCATCGAAACGCAGTTACAGCCAGTCCGATGCTGACCGTCTTTGGCAGGTCAGCATGGCCCTGGTCGGCCTCGGATCCGATTCTGAAAGAAGCACAATCCATCCATGACTCCACACCGCGCCCTCGTCATCGTTGCCCATCCAGACTTGGCGGCGTCCCGGATTACGGCACAACTCACCGACGCCGTCAGGGACCTCGACGGCGTGACCATTCGTGAACTCCCATCCGCTTACCCGGACCGGCGCGTCGACGCCGGCCGGGAACAGAAGCTCCTGCGCGAGCACGACACCATCGTGTTGCAGTTCCCCTGGCACTGGTACTCCGTTCCCGGGGTACTGAAGGAATGGATGGACCAGGTCCTTACCTACGGGTTCGCCTACGGGGCCGGCGGGGACGCTTTGCACGGTAAGCGGCTGCAGCTGGTCACCTCCACCGGCGGCCCGGCATCGTCATACACGGCCGAGGGGCACAACCGCTTCACCATGACCGAGCTGTTGCGGCCCCTGGAAGCCACCGCGCACCTCTGCGGGCTGAACATGGCAGAACCCCTGGTTCTGCATTCCGCGCGTCAGGTGTCGGCCGAGGAGCTGGCGGCGCACGCCGCGCGCTACCGGGAGTTGCTCTCTCCCGTGGCGGCAACTGTCGGCAGCTGATTATCCGGATGCAGCCCGTGCCGGCGTCATGCCGCGAGCGCCGCGAACATAACGGCAATGGACGCTGAGCCCGCGAGTTCCAGGAGCGCTTCCCCGCTGCGGGGACGGCCGGGGGTGCTGAGCCGCCGAAACAGGAGCAGGCACCACACGGCTCCCGCAAGCCCGAAGGCGAGCGCCAGGACGACGGCGGACTGGCTCACCCAGCCTTGCTCCGCCACGGGAAGGGCACCCGGCAGGGACAGCGCCACCGCGGGGCCAGCGTGGTGCGGCGCCTGGTCAGGGATGCCTGCGGCATCAGAAACCGCCAGCGTTCCATAGGCGCCGTGTAGGTCCATGGCCACCAGCATGTAGGCCATGGCGGCCATGGTCAGCGCGTCGTACAGCAGGCTGCCGCGGCCGGCTCGTTCCGCGCGGCCGCGCCCCGGACTGGCGGCGGGCGCATGCATCCCTGCAGGCGCCGGCCGCCAGGCGACGGCCCGGAGGACGAACCACCACGCGGCGAGGCCGAAGAGCAGGATCTGGGGGAGTGCGGGCCACTGGAGTCCGGGAACGACCATCAGCACCATGGCGAACATCATCCCGGCATGGAGCCCAAACCCCACCCGGTTGGCGGGAGGCGACGGGCGGCCGGCGCGGAACACCGCATAGAGAGACGCTGCCAGCAACAGAGCCGTCAGCCCCCAGCGCAGGAACTCGCTTCCGAACACGGTGCCCCGTCAATGCTGCTCGTCGTGGTGGATGCGCTCGCCGAGCCGCCGGAGGGGTTCCCCACTCCCGCTCCACTGCTTCGCGATGAACTCCGCTGCGATGGACACGGCTGTCTCCTCGGGGGTCCGGGCGCCGAGGTCCAGGCCCACCGGGCTGTGCAGTCGGGCAAGCTCCTCGGCGCCCAGGCCGGCCTCGCGCAGCCTGGCGATCCGGTCCGCATGCGTCCGGCGCGAACCCATGGCACCGATGAAGGCGACCGGCCGGCCGCGCAGGGCTACCTCCAGCAGCGGAATATCGAACTTCGGATCGTGGGTGAGGACGCATATCACCGTGCGCTCATCCACCAGGCCCTGTTCCAGCTGCCCGGCAAGGTAGCGGTGCGGCCAGGCGTTGACTACCTCGGCGGCATCGGGAAAGCGCGCGGGCGTCGCGAAAACTGCCCGGGCGTCACACACCGTGACGCGGTAGCCCAGGAAGGTGCCCAGCCGGGCCAGCGCCGAGGCAAAGTCGATCGCGCCAAAGACCAGCATTCGCGGCGGCGGGGCGTAGCTTGCGAAAAAGACGCGCATCCCGGCGTCCAGACGCTCCCCATCTGGTCCGTAGCTCAGGATGCCGGAGCGGCCGGCGGCCAGCAACCCCTGGGTGTCATCGCCCACTGCATGGTTGGCCCGCTCGGAACCGAGGTCGCCCTCGAAGCCGTCCGGCCGCACGATCAGGTGCCGGCCCAACCAACTGCTGTCGGGGTGCTCGATCACCGTGGCGATGCCGACGCGGCGCTCGCCGGCGATGTCCGCACTGACGGCGTCGAGTTCGGCGAAGCTGTGCCGCGACACTGGCTCGACGAAGATGTCGATGATCCCGCCGCAGGTCAGGCCGACGGCGAACGCGTCGTCGTCGCTGATTCCGTACCGCACCAGGACGGGGGTGCCGTCCGCCTTGACCTGCGTGGCCAGCTCGTACACGGCGCCCTCGACGCAGCCGCCGGAGACCGAGCCGACCGCTTCGCCGTCGGCAGTCACGAGCATGGACGCGCCGGGGAGCCGCGGGGCCGATTTGAACGTGCTCACGACGGTGGCCAGGCCGGCGGTGTCACCTTTCCGCCAGCCGGGCATCAGGGCTGCCAGGACATCACGCACGGTCGGTCTTCAGCCTCCCGATCGCCCGGATCAGCCGGAACGCGGAACACCGGCCCGCCCAGTACGAGACGCACGCCACCACCGCCACGAGGGCCAGAACCTTCCCCGGGCTGGACAGCTGCTCCGCCGCGATCCCCTTCGCGAGGCTGAGCGCGTCCAGGCTGCCGGCGGGGGCGGGCACCGGTAAGGGCGCGGATGCCCGTGAGGGTGCCGCGGGAACGGCACCCGGCGGCACGCCCGGAAGTTCCGCCGCCGGGGCGGGGGCCGTCGCTGCGGAAACCTTCGCCGCAGCGGCTGCCGCTTCAGCCTCCGCGTCCAGCCCGGGCGCGGGCGCCCCGGCTGCCGCTTGTTCTCCGGCTTCGCCGGGAGCCGCAATCATGGACTGCAGGTTGCCGGCGAACAGGCCCATCATCTGTTCCGTCACGCTGCCGATCACACCCTTTCCCATCGCGGCGGCCTTGCCGGACAGCGACAGATCGGCGCTGACAGTGCCGCGGGTGGTGCCGCCGGCCACTTCCGTCAGGAGCAGGGTCACCGTGGCCTCGGCCGTGCCCTGGCCGCGGGTTTCCTGGGCCTTGCCGCCCAGCACGGCGCGGTGTTCGGCGGCGTTCCGTTCGATGACGTTGAGCAGCCCCTTGTATTGCATGTTGACCGGGCCGAGCTTCACGGTCATGCCCACCTGGTAGGCGTCGTCCGAAAGCTTGTTCAGGATCCGGGCGCCGGGGACGCAGCCGGCCACGCGTTCAAAGTCCATGATGGTTTCCCAGACCGTGTCGATCGGCGCGACGACCGAGAATTCGCTGTTTATCTGCATTGGGTCCCTCTTCCCTTGAGTGATGTCCGGCCGTCGCCGCGGATTGCGGCCGCCACTTCCGCCAAAGCCGTGTAGCTGTGTCCGCTGACGAACGCGTCGCAGTAGGGCAGGGCCGCTGCCATGCCACCGGCCAGCGGCCGGTAGCCCGGGGCCGCCTTACGGGGATTGACCCAGATGATCCGGTGCGCCAGGCGCCGCAGCCGCGCCATTTGGACCGCCACCTGGTCGGGGTCCTCCTGCGCCCAGCCGTCGGAGAAGATCACCACTACCGCGCCCCGGGCTAGCCCGCGGCGGCCGTACTCGTCGAGGAAATGCCGGATGCTGTCACCGATCCGGGTCCCGCCGGCCCAGTCCGGCGCGGCCACTGCGGCGCGGGCCAGGGCCTCGTCCGGGTCGCGCAGCGCCAGTTGCCGGGTGAGGCGTGTCAGCCGGGTGGAAAAGACGAAGGCCTCGGCACCGGCCGTCGCCACTGCCCCTTGCAGAAGGGAGACGAAGATGCGCGCATACGGTTCCATGGAACCGGAAACATCGCACAGCATCACCAGCTTGCGGCGCTGCTCCCTGCGCCGGGCATACAACAGTCGGGTGGTGTCGCTCCCCGAGCGCCGGGCGGCGCGGACGGTGGCGCGGACATCCAGGCGGGCGCTGCTGTGGGCTGACTTGCGGGTGCGTCGGCTCAGGCGCGTGGGCGTGGCGAGCAGCAGCCGGGACGCCAGCCGCCGGATCTCCAGCACTTCCGCCTCGGTCAGCCGGGCGAAGTTCATCCCATGCAGCCGCTCCTCGGTGGAGGCCATGGCCAGCACGGCTTCCCGTTCGGGGACGTTGCGGTCCCCGGCGCTGTCCGGTCCGGCGGAGGCAATGGCCGGTGCAGTGGGCAGGTGGGCCGGCGCGCGTCCAGGGGCGCGGTCCTCGGCCGGGGAAGGACGGGTGCGTGCTTCCTCGGGGAGGGCAGCCGGGGACGCGGCCGGTGCCGCGGCTTTGCGGGCCGGGGCGGAGGGGTCGAAGCCGCCGCGGAATACCGCGGCGAAGACGGCGTCGAACACCGGGAGTTGCTCACGCGAGGCCACCAGCACGACGCGGGACGCCCAATAGAGCGATTCGACGTCGGACGGCGGGACCAGGCGGAGGGCCTCGGCCAGCCGGACCGCCCGGTCCGGGGAGCATGACAGCCCGGCCCGGCGCAGGGCGGTGACAAACGCCGCAGCCACGGCGGCTCCCTCCACCACGGGGAATGCGGCGGCCGTGTCCGGTGTGGTCCCGGCCATCACCGGGCTCACCCGCCCGTCCCGGCCACGAGCCAGTCAGCCCCGCGGGCGCCGACCAGTTCCAGGTCGTCGCGGTTCTTGACGATCGAGCCCAGGGTCCGGTCCGCCGTTGCGGCGTCGATGCGGTCGATGCCCAGCACGGCGAGCGCCGACACCCAGTCGATCGCCTCTGAAATCCCCGGCGGCTTGGCGAGGTCCAGGGTGCGCAGCTTCGTGATCACCGCGGCGGCTTGCAGCGCCAATGGGCCGCTGCTGGCGGGCACGCGGCGGCGGACGATTTCTGCGATCCGTTCCGGGCCGGGATAGTCGATCCAGTGGTACAGGCAGCGCCGGGTCAGCGCGTCGTGCAGGTCCCGTGTCCGGTTGGAGGTCAGGATGACGATCGGGGGGTGGGTGGCCCGGATGGTGCCCAGTTCCGGGATGGTGACGGCGGCCTCGGCGAGCAGTTCGAAGGTGAAGGCTTCGAATTCGGCGTCGGCGCGGTCGATCTCATCCAGCAGAAGGACGGCCGGGCGAGGACCGGGATGTTCGATCGCCTGCAGCAGCGGCCGGCGCAGCAGGTATTCCGGGCCGAAGAGGTCCGTTTCGGTGACCGCGGCGTCACGGACCTCGGCCAGCCGGATCCCGAGCAGCTGCCGCTGGTGGTTCCACTCGTAGAGGGCCTCACCGGCGTCGATCCCCTCGTAGCACTGCAACCGGTACAGGGGCGTGTCCAACAGCCCGGCCAGGGCCTTCGCCGCCTCGGTCTTGCCCACGCCGGCCTCGCCCTCGAGCAGGATGGGCTGCGGCAGCCGCACGGCGAGGAACAGTGCCGTGGCCAGCCCGACGTCGGCCAGGTAGTCGCTGCTGTCCAGCGCCGAGATGAGGGTTGCGACGTCGGGGATCCGCCGCTGGACGTCCTCCTCCGCTCCGGTGCGAGACGGTGTGCTCATAGCGCCCCCGCCAGAACGGCCAGGACGCGCCGATAGTCGTCTTCCGTGTCCACGTCCAGGGGCACCGCCCCCGGCACGGCGAGTTCGACGACGTCGTCCGCCCGTTGCTCCAGCAGTTTCCAGACCGCCTTGTCGCCGTGCAGGCGGGACAGCTCCGGGAACATCCGCCGGGTGAACGCCATAGGGTGGCCGACGCCGTCGGCGTAGCGGCAGACGGCGATGCCGGGGGAGTCTTGGCCCATTTGCCCGGAAGTTGCCGGCTCTCCGGTGAAAAGCAGCTCCAGCAGTGCCCGCGCATTGACGGCCACGACACCGGGCTGGTCACCGAGCAGCAGGACCACGGCGTCCGTGTCCGGGTGGAGCGCCTTGATGCCGGCGGCGATCGAGGAGGCGCAGCCGGCACCGAAGTCCGGATTGAGCACGATGTCGCAGCCTGTGGTGTCGACAGTGCGCTGCACTTCCGCGGCCGAGCCGCCCAGGGCCAGCACCGTCTGGTCAAAGCCGCAGTGCCGGGCGGTCTCCAGCACGGCGTCGAGGAGTACCCCGTGCCCGTAGGGGAGCAACTGCTTGGCCCGGCCCAGGCGGCGGGAGGCCCCGGCCGCGAGGACCAGCCCTGCCGTCCGGTGCTGTGCGGGGGTGTGTTCAGAGGGTGAGGGCATAACGCTCCGGATCTTTGCGGAAGGCCGCGCGGCAGCCGGGGGAGCAGAAGTAGACGGTGACGCCGTTGTACTCGATCTGCAGTGAGGATTTCACGGCGGGGACGGTCATGCCGCAGACGGGATCGACTGCCGTCGGTGGAACGGCCCCTGCAGCCGCCTCCGCCCGGTCCGGGGACAGTGCCGCCGGGGCCGTGCGTCGGGACGTCGCCCGTTCCTGGATGAGCTGCGCCAGGATCGACAGCGCGATCTCGCCGGGGGTGCGGGCGCCCAGCCGCAGCCCCGCCGGCGTGAAGACCCGCGAGCGCTGCGCCGGGTCGACGTCGAGCGACTCCAGCACCGCAGCGCCCCGCGTCCCGCTGGCCACCAGCGCCACATACGGGACCCCGGCGCGCAGGGCCGCCTCGAGCGCGGCTTCCTCGGCTTTGCCGTGCGAAGCCACAATCAGTGCCGCGTCCCCGGCCTGCGGACGGGCGGATTCCCCGTCGATGAGTTCCACGGCGAGGCCCACGCCGGCGCCAAGGGTCTCCAGGGCCTGCGCCACCGGGGTGGTGCCGACCACAAGCACCCGGGGAGCGGGGATCCGGGGCTGGAGGAAGATCTCGATGGCCCCGCCGCTCAGGCAGGGGTTGGACACCTCCACCGCGCCTTCCTCGGCGGTGCGGGACGGTTCACCGGGGACCACGCGCAGCAGCAGGGGTTCCTGGGACGCCAGGACCTGCAGGCTGTATTCCCGCACCGAGGACTCCACGCAGTTCCCGCCGACGAAGCCCAGAATGTCGCCGCCGGGCATCACGAGGGCGGTATCCCCGGCGTGGGCGCTGGTGGGGTGCTGGGCGCGGACCACCGTGGCGTGCACAAACGGCTCACGGCGGGAGGCGAGGTCGTTCGCCCGGGCCGCGAGGGTATCTGCCATCGACGTCATGTCAGATCGGCGGCGTTGCCCGGCCCTGCATGGCAGCCCAGACCCGGGCCGGCGTGCAGGGCATGTCCATGTGGACCACACCGTAGGGGGCCAGCGCGTCGACGACGGCGTTCACGACCGCCGGCGGTGAGCCCACCGTGGCGGACTCGCCGATGCCCTTGGCTCCGATGGGGTGGTGCGGGGACGGGGTGACGGTAAAGCCCGTCTCCCAGTCCGGCACTTCCATCGCGGTGGGGATCAGGTAGTCCATAAAGGACCCGCCCAGGCAGTTGCCGTCGGCGTCGAACTCGATGATCTCCATCAGGGCCATCCCGACGCCGTCGGTCAGCCCGCCGTGCACCTGGCCTTCGATGATCATCGGGTTGATCCGGGTGCCGCAGTCGTCCACCGCAATGAAGCGGCGCACCTTCACGTGCCCGGTGCCCGGATCGACGTCGACCACGCAGATGTAGGCGCCGAACGGGAACGTGAGGTTCGGCGGGTCGTAGGTGACTTCGGCGTCGAGGTTGCCGTCGACCCCCTCGGGCAGGGTCATGGTGCCGTGGGCGGCCATGGCGATCTCGGAGATGGTCTTCCCGGCGCTGGGATCGCCCTTGACGAACCAGCGGCCCTTTTCCCACTCAAGGTCGTCCGGCCGGGTCTCCAGCATGGCCGCGGCGATCAGCTTCGCCTTCTCCCGCACCTTGCGGGCCACAAGGGCGACAGCGCCGCCGCTCACCGGCGTCGAGCGGCTCCCGTACGTGCCGAGGCCGAACGGCGTCTGGTCAGTGTCGCCGTGGACGACGTCGATGTCCTCCGGCGGGATGCCGAGCTCCTCGGCGACGATCTGCGCAAAGGTGGTCTCGTGCCCCTGCCCCTGGCTTTGCACGGAGAGCCGGACCACGGCCTTGCCGGTGGGATGGACCCGCAGTTCGGCGCCGTCGGCCATGCCGAGTCCCACGATGTCGAAGTGCTTGCGCGGGCCCGCGCCCACGGTTTCCGTGAAGAACGAGACGCCGATCCCCATCAGCTCGCCGCGCTCGCGCTTTTCCCGCTGCTCGCGGCGGAGCTCGTCGTAGCCGGCCAGCTGCATGGAGAGCCGCATGGCGGGTTCGTAGTTGCCGGAGTCGTACACCCAGCCGGTCTTGTTGGCGTAGGGGAACTGTTCGGGCTTGATGAAGTTCTTCAGCCGCAGTTCCGCCGGATCCATCTCGAGCTTGCGGGCCAGGATGTCCACCATCCGTTCGACGAGGTAGACGGCCTCGGTGACGCGGAAGGAGCATGCGTACGCGACGCCGCCTGGCGCCTTGTTCGTGTAGACGCCCGTGACGGAGCAGTAGGCTGCCTTGATGTCGTAGCTGCCGGTGAAGATGGAGAAGAAACCGGCGGGGTACTTGGTGGGCTGGGCGGTGGCGTTGAACGCGCCGTGGTCGGCCAGGACGTTGGTGCGCACCGCGAGGATCTTGCCGTCCTTGGTGGCCGCGATCTCGCCCTGCATGATGTAGTCGCGGGCGAAGGAGGTGGACATCAGGTTCTCCGAGCGGTCCTCCACCCATTTCACCGGCTTGCCGGTGACGATCGAGCCGACGACGGCGAGGATGTAGCCCGGGTAGATCCCCACCTTGTTGCCGAACCCGCCGCCGATGTCCGGGGAGATCACGCGGATCTTGTGCTCGGGGATCCCGGCGACGATCGCGAACAGGGTGCGGTGGGCGTGCGGGGCCTGGGTGGTTTCGTACAGGGTCAGTTTGCCGTCGACGGCGTCGAAGTCGGCGATCGCGCCGCAGGTCTCCATCGGGGCGGGGTGCACCCGCGGGTAGACCATCTCCTGGGAGACGACCACGTCGGCGCTCGCGAACACGGCCTCGGTTTCGGCTTTGTCGCCCATGTCCCAGTCGAAGATGTGGTTGTCGGTCCGGCCCTCGATCTCGTCGCGGATCACGGGGGCATCGGCGTCGAGCGCTTTCCGGGCGTCCATGACCGGTGGGAGGACGTCGTATTCGACGTCGATCAGTTCCAGCGCGTCGCGGGCGGCGTAGCGGTCCTCGGCCACGACGAAGGCGACCTCCTGGCCTTGGAAGCGAACCTTGTCGGTCACGAGGACGGCCTGGACGTCCGCGGAGAGGGTGGGGGCCCAGGCGAGCTTGAGGCCGAGCAGGTCCTTGCCGGTGATTACGGCGAGGACCTTGGGGTGGGCCAGGGCGTTGGTGGTGTCGATGGAGACCAGCCGGGCGTGCGCCACGGGGGCGCGCAGGATGGCCCCGTGCAGCATGCCGGGCAGGACTATGTCGTCCAGGTAGTTGCCTTTGCCGCGGACAAACCGCGGGTCTTCCTTCCGCTGGATCCGGCCGTAGCCGATCGGGCGGTTCTCGTCGCCGGCCGCCGGGTTGACGGGGCGTTCGTGGATGACGGTCATGCCTTCACCTCTGTGTCTTGTGTCTGCGCCGGGATGTCCTCGATGACGGTGTCCGTGCCGTCGATGACGTCGGCTGCCGTGGCGTCGCTGTCGCCGCCGGCCGGGTGGGCGGCGGCCCACTGCACCGACCGGACGATGGTGGCGTAGCCGGTGCACCGGCAGATCTGGCCAGAAATAGCCTGCCGGATCTCCGTGGTGTCCGGGTGCGGATTCTTGTCGAGCAGGGCGCGGGCGGTCAGCATCATGCCGGGGGTGCAGAAGCCGCACTGCAGCCCGTGTTCCTCCATGAAGCCCTGCTGGACGGGATCCAGCGTTCCGCCGCTGGCGAGCCCCTCCACCGTGCGGATGTCGTGTCCCGCGGCCATGGCCGCGAGCACCGTGCAGGACTTCACCGGCTGGCCGTCCATCAGGACCACACACGTGCCGCAGTTGCTGGTGTCACATCCCCAGTGGGTGCCGGTCAGGCCGAGGACCTCGCGGATGTAGTGGACCAGGAGCACGCGGGGCTCAATGTCGGACGTGACTTCGTTGCCGTTGACGGTCATGCTGATCTGCATCCGCTTCAGCCTTCCTGTGTCTGGGCGGCGCGGGCACAGGCCTGTCGCAGGACCCGCCGGGTGAGTTCGTCGGCGAGATGCCGTTTGTAGTCAATCGGGCCGCGCTGGTCGGCCACCGGGTCGCAGGCCGTCGCGGACAGCCGTGCCGCCTCCGCGAAGAGTTCCTCCCCGGGCTGCCGGCCGCGGAGAAGCTCCGCGGCCCCGGCGACCGTGTGGTCGAGCCCGAGGGCCGTGAGCCCGACGGCGGCGTCGGCGATGGTGCCGTCCTCCGCAAGGGTGACGGACGCGCCGGCGGCGCCGACGGCCCAGTCGCCCACGCGGCGTTCGACTTTCTCGTAGGCGCTGCCGGACCGGGGCCGGACGGGGAAGCGGAGCTCACACAGCAGTTCGTCCTGGCCCACCGCCGTCTCGTAGGGTCCGCGGTGGAAGTCCGCCATCGCCAGGATGCGCTCGCCGGCCGGTCCGCGGATCACGGCTTCCGCGCCGAGGACGTCGCAGACCGTGGAAAGGTCCTCGGCCGGGTCGGCCTGGCAGAGCGAGCCGCCGATGGTTCCCCGGTTCCGCACGATCGGATCCGCGATCACGGCCTCCGCGTCCCGGACGATGGGGAAAAGCGCCGCGATTTCGTCCGACTCCAGCAGCGTGGTGTGCCGGGTCAGCGCGCCGACGCGCAGTTTGTCGCCGTCGCGCAGGATGAAGTCGAGTTCGTAGAGGTCATTGATGTCGACCAGCCACTCGGGCCGGGAGAGCCTGAGTTTCATCATCGGCAGGAGGCTGTGGCCCCCGGCGACGACCCTCGATTCCGGGCCGTGGCGTGCGAGGAGTTCGAGTGCGTTGTCCACGGACGTGGCCCGCACATAGTCGAAAGGAGCCGGAATCTGCATTGTCCCTACCTCACTCCAGGGCGCTGGCAACGTCGCGCAGCACCGGTGTGAGGTCAGTCTTGCCCCGCCTGATACGGAGTGTCAATATCGTCATAAGCGAAAGGTTATGACGCCGTGTCGATGACATTGAGCCAGCTCCGCACGTTCGCCCTGGTCGCCCGCCTGGGCTCGCTGCACGCTGCCGCGGAGGCCCTCGGCGTCAGCGAACCGGCGGTGTCCTCGGCCCTGGCGGCACTCCGGCAGGACCTCGGCGATCCGCTGTTCGTCCGGGCCGGGGGCGGGATCGCGCTGACCCCGGGCGGCCGGGCGCTGGCCGACTACGCCCAGGACATCGTGGGGCTGGCGGACCAGGCCCGCTGGGAAGTGTCCAACGCCCAGAACGACGCCGGACGGCTGAAGATCGTTTCGACGGCTCCCTTTGCCGAACACGCGGCGGGCCGGCTGCTGGACCTCTTCACCAAGCGCGTCCCCGGCGCGTCGGTGGACGTGGTGGTGGAGTCCGCGGAGGACCTGGGCTCGCTCCTGCAGGAACGCGCCTACGACATTGCCCTCGGTGCCCGGCCGACGGCGCCGGCCGGTACCGCGGTTACGGAGCTGCGCCTGGAGTGTGTTCCGTTCCTGCGCTACCAGCGCGCCCTGGTGGCGTCGGCGGCGCATCCGCTGGCTCCGCTGCACGGACCGGTCTCCGTCGCCCGGCTGCTGGACCGGCCGTGGTTTGCCGGACCGGCGGGGATCCAGGACAGCTCGGAAGAGGGACGCTGGCTGGCGTCCATGGGAGTGGCGCCGGAGATCATCAGGCTCAGCAGCGAGACGGAAGCCCTCGCGGCGGTGCGGGCCGGGGAAGGCATCATGCTGGCGCTCGGCCACATTGTCCGGGCCGACATCCAGGCCGGGGTCCTGGTGCGGCTGCCCGTCGTCGGGACACCGGTCACCGGCCTGTGGTGGGCCAGCACACTGGACCACCGCCGGACCACCACCATGGCCAGGACGCTGCAGCGCTTCGCCGGGACCGCGGATGCGACGGCCGCGATGGTGGCCCCCGGCGGCTCGCGGGGCCTGGAGCGCCGCGGGTCGAAGTTCCACGTCGCGCTGTGGAGCTGAGGCAACTCCACAAGGCCGCTCCGGCGTCGGACTGTCCCTGTGGACTTTTCGCCGCGGACTTTTGTCGCGGACATTTCGCTGCGGACTTTTCGCTGCGGATTTTTCGCTACGGACTTTTCGCTACGCGGTGTGCCTGTGTCGCGTTGCGGAACGCAGGTGTCGGTGCTAACCCTTGTGGGGGTACGCGATCGACTGACGCGCCCTACGAAGAGGAGTAACAATGACTTTGCCCCGGGACGAAGACAGCACGCTGCGGCACTGGAGCGCCCGCCTGATCCAGGCGCTGCAGATCCTTGACCTCGAAGTGGACCACGAGAAGATCGTCCAGGTCGCGGATGAGTCACTGAAATCCGTCGGACCGCACGCGGACGCCATCAGCGCCTTCATCGTCGGCTACGCCGCAGGAACCGCGTCCACCGAGGGCCGGAAGAGCACGCAGGACGCCGTGCACGCCGCATCGAACAAGGTCCTCGAATTGTGCGAGCATGGCGAGTCCGGCGGCCCCGACGAAAAGGGCTGGGCCAAGCGGGCCCAATAACCCCGGCCGCGAGCCGGCCCCGGGGGGACATGCCCTCCCCGTGCGCGCCGGGATGGACATATTGGTGTTCTGTCCAGTGGCCGCGTCAAAGACGGGGCATGTCCCGTGGAGCCGGAATTGGGCCACACGGGACATGCCCTCCCTGTGCGCGCCGGGATGGACATATTGGTGTTCTGTCCAGTGGTCGCGTCAAAGACGGGGCATGTCCCGTGGAGCCGGAATTGGGCCACACGGGACATGCCCTGCCTGTGCGCGCCGGACTGGACATATTGGTGTTCTGTCCAGTGGTCGCGTCAAAGACGGGGCATGTCCCGTGGAGTGCGCGCGGGGGAGCCGGTGCCCTAGTGCGTCCTGGCGGCGCCGGATGCCACGGCAGCCGCACCGTCGGGGGTCTGGTCCGCGCTGGGTTCGAGCCGGACAATCACGGCCTTGGAGACGGGCGTGTTGCTGCCCTCGGCCGTGTGGTTCAGCGGGACCAGCACGTTGGCTTCCGGGTAGTAGGCGGCCGCGCAGCCGCGGGCCGTGGGGTAGGAAACCACGCGGAAGTGGCGGACCATACGCTCAGCACCGTCCTTGTACTCGCCCCGGATGTCCACGAACATCCCGTCGGCCAGGCCCAGTTCGGCGATGTCCTCCGGATTGACGAACACCACGTGGCGGCCCTTCTTGATGCCCCGGTACCGGTCGTTGTGGCCGTAGATGGTGGTGTTGAACTGGTCATGGGAGCGCATGCTCTGCAGGATCAGCGTCCCTTCCGGCTTCTCCACGTGCTCCAGGTGATTCACGGTCAGCACCGCCTTGCCGGTGGGGGTGGGGAAGGTCCTGGAGTCCCGGGGCCCGTTCGCCAGGATGAAGCCGCCCGTCTGCCGGATGCGCTCGTTGTAGTTCTCGCAGCCGCCGACGACCCGCGAGATGTGGTCCCGGATCAGGTCGTAGTTCTTCTCGTAACCGTCCCAGTCGGCCTTAATCTTGTCTCCGACCAGCGCTTTGCCGAGCCGGCTGACGATGGCCGGCTCGGAGAGCAGGTGGTGCGAGACCGGTTCGACCCGGCCCCAGGAGGGGTGCACGGCGCAGACCGTGTCCTCCACTGAGACGAACTGCGGGCCGGACTCCTGGATATCGATCTCGCTGCGGCCCATCGTGGGCAGGATCAGCGCTTCCGCGCCGGTCACGGTGTGGGACCGGTTGAGTTTCGTGGAGATCTGGACCGACAGTTCGGTGTTCTGCATGGCCGCCTCGGTGGCGTTGGTGTCCGAGATGGCACCGACGAAGTTGCCGCCGAGTGCGACGAAGGCCCGGATCCCGCCGTCGCGCATTTTGTTGATGGTTTCCACGGCGTCCACGCCGTGTTCGCGGGGCGGTTCGAAGCCGAACTCCTCGCCGAGGGAGTCCATGAAGGACTGCGGCATCTGCTCCCAGATGCCCATGGTGCGGTCGCCCTGGACGTTGCTGTGGCCCCGGATGGGGGAGGCGCCGGCGCCCGGCTTGCCGATGTTGCCGCGCAGCAGGAGCAGGTTGATGATCTCCTTGATGGTGGCCACGCCCTTCTTCTGCTGCGTGATGCCCATGGCCCAGGTGATGATGACTTTCTCGGCCTTCAGGTAGCGGGCGGCGAGTTCATCGATTTCCTCGGTCCGCAGGCCCGTCGCAGCCAGCACAGCGTCCTCGTCCAGCAGACTGAGGTGTTCCTTGAGTTCCTCCAGCCCCTCGCAGTGCTCGGCGAGGAACGCGTGGTCCAGGACGGTGCCCGGGTTGCGGTCCTCGGCGTCGAGCACCCGCTTGGAGAGGGCCTGCAGCAGCGCCATGTCGCCGCCGATCCGGATGTGCAGGAACTGGTCGGCGATCTCCGTGCCGCGGCCGATGATGCCCTTGACCTTCTGCGGGTTCTTGTACCGGCGCAGGCCGGCCTCCGGCAGGGGATTGACGGCGACAATTTCGCCGCCGTTGTCCTTACACGCCTCGAGTTCGGTCAGCATGCGCGGGTGGTTGGTGCCCGGGTTCTGGCCCATAACGATGATGAGGTCCGCGTGGGCGTAGTCGTCGAAATTGACGGTGGCCTTGCCGATCCCGATGGTCTGGCCCATGGCCCAGCCCGAGGACTCGTGGCACATGTTGGAGCAGTCCGGCAGGTTGTTGGTGCCGTAGCCGCGGACCATCAGCTGGTACAGGAAGGCGGCCTCGTTGGAGGTGCGGCCGCTTGTGTAGAAGGCTGCCTCGTCGGGCGAGTCCAGGCTCTTGAGCTTGTCCGTGATGATCCGGATCGCCTCCGGCCAGCTCACCGGCTTGTAGTGGTCCTCGCCGGCCGGTTTGTGCACCGGTTCGGTGAGTCGGCCCTGCATCCCCAGCCAGTACTCGGAGCGGGTCCGCAGTTCGCTGACGGAGTGCTCCGCCCAGAACTCCGGGGCGATGACCACCGGCGTTGCTTCCCACGTGACGGCCTTGGCGCCGTTTTCGCAGAACTCGAAGGCTTTGCGGTGGTTGGGGTCCGGCCACGCGCAGCTGGGACAGTCGAAACCGTCCTTCTGGTTCATCGCCAGGACGGTCTTGCGTGTGCGGTTCAGGCCCATGTGTTCGATCGCGGGCTTCATGGAGTGCAGCACCCCCGGGATGCCGGCGGCCCAGTCCTTTGGACCGTCGCCGACCACGAGGTCCTTTTCGTCGTTATCCTCGACCATGGGATTCTTGCGGGTCACGTGAACTTCCCTTCTGCAACCACCGCCTGTTCAGGCCGGCGCGTCTCTACTACCAAGCACCCTACCTTTAGGCCCATTGCAGGCCTATCAGGTGGCCGGGAGTGCCGCAAGGGATTAGTGCCGTCGACGGCGGCCCCGCTGTTCCGTAGCATGTGCGGTACGCGCGGTGGCTGAAGTGAACCGGACAGTGCCGCCCCGGAACCGAAGGGGGCCTTGCATGCCGGAGCAACAGGAAACGCTGGAGGGCTTCACAGAGTCGACCTTCAGCCACGGAGGCATCCACCACCAGGTTTTCCGGGCGGGAGCGGGCCCGGCCGTGGTCCTGATCCACGAAGTTCCCGGGATCCATCCGGGCGTGCTGGACCTCGCCCGGCGGCTGATCGGGCGGGGCTACACCGTCTACCTTCCCTCCATGTTCGGGAAGCCCGGCGAAGCAGCGGGCGGCCGTGCCATCGCGAAGTCCATCGCAAAAGTGTGCATTGCCCGCGAATTCGCCGTGCTGGCGGACCGGAGCAGTCCGGCAACGGGTTGGCTGCGCGCCCTCGCCGCCCAGGCGCATCGGGAATGCGGCGGTCCCGGCGTCGGAGCGATCGGCATGTGCATGACCGGGAGCTTCGCCCTCGCCATGGCCCTCGAACCCGCCGTCCTGGCGCCGGTCATGAGCCAGCCCGCGCTGCCGGCGGGCCTGACCGCGCGGCGGCGGGCCGCCGTCGGGCTGGATGACGAGGAGCTGGCGCGGATGAAGGACCGCACCAGCCAGGGGCTTCGAATCCTGGGACTGCGGTTCAGCAATGACCGGGGGTGTCCGGCGGCCCGTTTCGCAACCATGCGGCGCGAATTCGGTGAGAGCTTCGAAAGCATCGAAATCGACTCCTCGCCGGGCAACCCGTTCGGGATCGCCCAGTCCGCGCACTGCGTCCTGACAGTGGACCTGGTAGACACCCCGGGCCACCCGACGAAGGCCGCGTTGGACAGGACCATCGAGTTCATCGGCGAGCGCCTGCACCCTGAGCCCGCGTCAACGACGAAAACCGAGGAGAAGTGATGAAACTGATGACAGTGGTGTGGACGGCGGCTGCGACCGCCGCGACGGCGGCGGCCGGCGGAGTGGCGACGGATCCGGAGAGTGCCTGGTACCGGCGGCTGCGCAAACCGGACTGGCAGCCGCCCGCCATCGCCTTCCCGGTGGTCTGGACGGCGCTCTACGCGGACCTCGCCGTGAGTTCGGCCGTCGCGCTGGACAGCAACGATGTGCCAGACGTCCCCGGCGGCAAGACCGCGGAGCAGGAGATCCGCGCCTACCGGGGTGCCCTGGCCGCGAACCTCGTCCTCAACGCAGCGTGGAGTTGGCTCTTCTGGCGCAGCCGCCAGCCGTGGCTGGCTGCGGCGGAGTGCGCCGTGCTGACGGCCAGCAGCGCCGACCTGGTGCGGCGGACGTACAGACTCAACCGCGGCGCCGGGGCGTCCCTGGCCCCCTACGCTCTGTGGTGCGGCTTCGCCACTGTCCTGTCGACGGCAATCGCGGCACTCAATCCGCGGGCGGCCGGCCGGCAGGGATAGGCCGCCGCCTCAGCGCCCTGCCACAAGCGTGTCCCGGATCTCCCGGCGGAGGACCTTCCCGATCAGCGAGCGCGGCAGGGAATCCAACACCACCACCCGGCGCGGCACCTTGTAGGCGGTCAGGTGTTTCCGGGCGAAAGCGAGGAGCGCGTCAGGATCGAGGGTGGTTCCCGGGATCGGCACGACGGCGGCCACTACGTCCTCGCCGCCCCCGGGGCGCGGCAGCCCGACCACGGAGACGTCTGAGACGCCCGCGAAGGTGGCGATAACATCCTCCACCTCACTGGGGGAGACGTTGAAGCCTCCCGTGATGATGAGTTCCTTGATCCGGTCCCGGATCGTCACGAAGTAGTCGTTGTCGACCGAGACGATGTCGCCGGTCCGGAACCAGCCGCCGTCGAGGAGTGCCTCCTCCGTTTCGTCCGGCCGGTTCCAGTAGCCGCTGAACACCTGGGGGCCGCGGATGAGGAGTTCGCCTTCCTCGCCTGGCGCCACGTCCAGGGCGGTGTTCTTCGGGTCCACCACCCGGATGTCCGTCAGCGGGAACGGCACTCCCACCGTTCCCGGTTTGCGGCTGGGGCCGAAGGGGTTGCCGATCGCGATGGGCGACGTTTCGGTCAATCCGTAGCCCTCGATCAGGTAGCCGCCGGTCGCCTTCTCCCAGGTCTCCACCGTCGCCGCCGGCAGGTTCATGGCGCCGGAGATCGAGAAGCGGATGCTTTCCAGCCCGATCCCTCGTTCCGCCGCCGCGGCGGCGATCCGGTCGTAGATCGGCGGCACCGCCGGCAGGAAGGTCGCCGGTGACCTTTTGAGCGCCTTCAGCACCAGATCGACGTCGAACTTGGGGAACAGGACCAGCTTCGCGCCGATGCTCAAGGCAAAGGTCATGCACAGCGTCAGTCCGTAGGCGTGGAACATCGGCAGCACGGCGTACACGGTTTCCCGGCCGTCCTTGAGTCCCGGCACCCAGGCCCGGCCCTGTGCGGCGTTGGCCTGCAGATTGGCATGGCTGAGCATGGCGGCCTTGGGCTGGCCGGTGGTGCCGGAGGTGTACTGGAGGACGGCAAGGTCCTGCGCCGCGGGACGCGGATGTCGCTTCTTGAGTTCGCCGGCGTGAAGGAGCTCGCGCCAGGGCAGCACCGGCCGCGCGGCAGGAGCCGGCCCGCCCTTCCGCTGCCCCGTGCCGCCGGACAGTGCGGCGCGGGCCTTGCGGGCCGCCGGGACCGGAAGCCGCAGCGCCAGGCGCTGCAGCAGCGGCATCTCCGGGATCAGTTCCACCGAGACAATACTGCGGAGCCCGACGTCGGCCGGCAGCTGGCGGACCCGCTCCACTGCCTTGTCCCAGACGATCGCGACGACGGCGCCGTGGTCCTCGAACTGGTGGCGCAGCTCCCGGTCGGTATAGAGGGGATTGTGCTCGACCACGACGGCGCCGAGGCGCAGGGCGGCATGGAAGGCAACGATGTGCTGCGGGCAGTTCGGCATGACCAGGGCCACCCGGTCACCTGCTTTGACTCCGAGTTTCTGCAGGCCGGCGGCGGCCCGGCTGATCAGGGTGCCCAGCTCGCGGTAGCTCGTGCGGGCGCCGAAGAATTCCAGGGCGGCCTTGGACCCGTAGCGGCGCACTGAGTTGTCCACGAGGTCCACGAGCGACCCCTTGGGGAGGGCCGGGCGCGCCGGCACACCGGGCCCGTAGGAGCGGGTCCACGGGCGGTCGCTCCAGCGGGGCTCCGGCTGGTGGCCCGCGCCGTCCGCAGGCGGGGCCGCGGCGCTGGCATTGGCGCCAGCCCGCGTGGATTTCTTCTTCATGATCAGTCCTTGCCGCTTCAATCCGCCGGGTGTCCGCGAACCAAAGGGCCCGCCGGAAAATCCTACCGGTGCCCACGGCCGCATGCGGCGGCGGCCGCGGGGATGCCGGAGACTGCGTGCGGCGGCGGCCGCCGCCGAGCCTGCCGCGGGCCCGGTGCGGCCGCGCGGCGTTCGTGACTTTCGGCCCTAGGTGCGGGTGCGGCGCGGGCGGAAGCTGGGTGTACATCACCTCCGCGTGTCAGCTGTGCTCCTGCGTCCCGGGGCAGGTCATTCCATGCGGGAACGGGAGCGTCATGAAGCATCAGGAGCCCACCCTGCGTTTCCTCGGAGCCACGGACACCGTCACCGGCTCCAGGTACCTGCTGGAGGCCGGCGGGAAACGGGTGCTGGTCGACTGCGGGCTTTTCCAGGGCTACAAGCGCAGCCGTGAACGCAACCGGGCGCCCTTCCCCGTCCCGCCGCACTCGATCGACGCCGTTGTCCTGACGCACGCGCACCTGGACCACACCGGCTACGTTCCCGCGCTGGTGCGGGACGGGTTCACCGGGCCGGTCATCGCCACCGACGGGACCACGGACCTGTGCAAGCTCCTCCTGCCCGACAGCGGCTACCTGCAGGAGGAGGAGGCCCGGTACGCGACGCACCGGGGATCGTCCAGGCACAGTCCGGCGCTGCCGCTGTACACCGCCGCCGACGCCGTCAAGTCCCTCAACAGCTTCAAGATTCACGATTTCGACGATCCGCTGGACCTCGGCGGCGGGATGGACATGACGTTCCTGCCGGCCGGGCATATCCTCGGCGCCGCCCAGGTCCGCGTGCGGATCGGATCCCACGCCGTGCACTTCACCGGGGACCTGGGCCGGACGGACGACCCGCTGATGAACCCGCCCCGGCCCCTGGGGGAGGCCGATGTCCTGGTCACGGAGTCCACTTACGGGAACCGGAAACACGACACCACCGATCCCGAACACCAGCTGGGGGACATCATCAACCGGGTTGCGAAGCGCGGCGGCGTGGTCCTGTTCGCCGCGTTCGCCGTCGGCCGCGCCGAAACACTGATGCTGCACCTGTCCCGCCTCCGCGGCAAACACCTGATCCCGGACATCCCGGTGTACCTCAACAGTCCCATGGCCATTGACGCCTCCGGCATGTACCAGCGGCATCCGGAAGAACACCGGCTCAAAGAACAGGAGTACCTGAACATGTACAAGGTGGCCAAGCTCACCCGCTCGGTGGATGAGTCCAAGCTGCTGAACCTGCGGGGCGGCCCGATGATCATCATCTCCGCCAGCGGAATGCTCACCGGCGGAAGGATCCTGCACCACCTGGCCGCCTACGGGCCGGACCCGAAGAACGCCGTTATCCTCAGCGGCTACCAGGCCGGCGGCACGCGCGGCGCCGCCCTCGCGGCCGGCGGGCGCGAGCTGCGCATCTACGGTGAGGACATCACGATCCGGGCCGAGGTCATCCAGATGGAAAGCCTGTCGGCGCATGCTGACGCGGACGGCATCATCGCATGGATGAAGACGGCCGCCAGGGAACCCCGGATGACGTACATCACCCACGGCGAACCGGACGCATCGGATGCCCTGCGCCTGCGGATCAAACGCGAACCGGGATGGCGCGCCAGGGTTCCGGAGCACCTTGAAAAGATCTCACTCGAGGACCCCCGGTGACGTCCGGCGTCAGGAAGTCCGCCGTCCTCGCCGAGATCCATTCGCTGGCGCGGCCGCTGACGTCCGACCGGGACTTGGACGGGCTGGTCCGGCGCGCGGCGGACTGCCGTTTCGTCGCGATCGGCGAAGCCTCCCACGGCACGCACGAGTTCTACACGTGGCGTGACACCCTCAGCCGGCGCCTGATCGAGGAGGAAGGCTACAACTGGATCGGGGTGGAGGGGGACTGGCCCGACTGCTGGCGCATCAACGGCTGGGTGCGCGGCGAGACCGGGCGGGACCAGGGCGTCCATGCCCTGCTCTCCGGATTTGAACGCTGGCCCACGTGGATGTGGGCAAATGAGGAAGTCGCCGCATTCCTGGACTGGCTCCGTACGTGGAATCTCAGCCGGCCGCCGGGCCGCCGGGTCGGCTTCTACGGACTCGATGTGTACTCCCTGTGGGATTCGCTTCGCGAAATCATCGGCTGGCTGGAGGAGAACGACCCCGACGCCGTCCCGGCAGCCAAGCGCGCCTGGCAGTGCTTCCTGCCCCATCACGAGGATCCGCATCAGTACGCCTGGAGCACCCGGCTGGTGCCACAGTCCTGTGAAGCTGAAGTGATCGCCCTCCTCACCGAAGTCCGGAACAGGGTGTCCGGTCCGGGGGACCACGACGAGGCCGCCTTCGATGCAGTGCAGAACGCCGAGGTGGCGGCGAACGCCGAGCACTACTACCGGATCATGGTCCGCGGTGACCGCCAGTCCTGGAACATCCGTGACCATCACATGGCAGACACCATCGACCGGCTCAGCCGGCATCTCGGTCCGCAGTCCAAGGGGCTCATCTGGGAGCACAACACGCACGTGGGGGACGCCCGGGCCACGGACATGGCCCAGGATGGGCTGGTCAACGTGGGGCAGTTGCTGCGTGAACGGCACGCCGCGGACGGTGTGATGCTGGTGGGCCTCGCCTCGCACCGTGGTGAAGTGCTCGCCGCGGAAGCGTGGGGCCACCCGGAGAGGATCTTCCCGGTGCCGCCGGCGCGCCCGGGCAGCCACGAGGACTTCCTGCATGAGGCCCTGGGCGTGGCGTCGGTGCTGGAGTTTGGTGAGGACAGGTCCGGGCCGTGGCTTTCCACTTGGCTCGGCCACCGGGCGATCGGCGTGGTCTACCATCCCGGGCGTGAGCTGGGGAACTACGTTCCGACCCGGATCGGCGAGCGCTACGACGCGCTGATCTGGTTCGAGCACACCGCCGCGTTGCGGCCCGTGCACCATGAAGGGCCGCCGCGGGAACCGGAATTCGAAACCCAGCCCACCGGCTTCTAATCCGCCGTCGTCGACCGGACGCCGCGCCGGCGCAGCATCACGACGGCGGCCGGCACGTACCAGAGCAGCGGCACCAGCCGCAGCGCCGTTGTCAGGGCGCCTGTCGGGGACAGCGGGCCTTCCGCGGGAATCAGTGAGAACGTGGAAACGAACGCCGCCGTGGCCGCCGCCGCGGCAATCCAGCCCAGCCACCGGGGATAGGCACCCAACCGCAAGGACAGCAGTGCGATGGCCAGGAACATCACTCCTGCCGGCAGGTTGGCCAGGTTCAGGGTGACGAGGCACAGATCCGCCACGGCGGCAGCGACGTCCGTGGGAATCCGGGCCTGTGAGGGGAGCGTCAGAGTGATCTGGGCTGCCTGGCCCAGGATATTCAGGCCCACGGCCAGCGCGCCGGCGCCGAAGGCGATGCCGGATACGGCGCCCGGCGCCGGTTCCGCCCGCAGCAGCCGGGCCCGGACGAAGCCGAGGAACCAGAGCAGAGCAGCTGAGCTGAAGACGAACAACATACTCTGGGCAAGGACCGGGGCCCGGTTCGCCGCCAGATACCCTGCGTAGCCAGGGTCTGCGGCGTCAGGCCATGGGCCCGTCAGCGCCATTTCCAGCATCCCGCCGGCCACTCCCAGGGCGGCGGCGAGCAGGCCGCTGAGGGCTCCCGTCACGAGGAACAGTCCTGAGGGCGGAGCGGCCTGCTGCGGCAGGCGTTCCGGCAGCGGGGCCTGCTTCATGGCTCGACGCTATGCGGGCGGGCAAGGGGGAGTGAGGGGCTTAAGGCCCTAACCGGCGGTGACCCCCCGGCGCACACTGAAGTGGCGGACGACTACGGACGCGCCGCCCCGATCATGCGATGCAGAATTGACCGCGCCATGGAAAAGAGCAGGATTCAGAATGAGCAAACCAATCGTCGTTGGTATCAACGGATCAGCCGGAAGTGAGGCCGCGCTGACGTGGGCCCTGCAGCGGGCCACCCGGGACAAGGTTCCTGTCACCATCATTCATGCGGTGGATGACCGATGGATTTCGCCGGACTTCCAGTACCACGAGGTCATCAGGCAAGCAGGCATGGAGCTTCTCCAGAAAGCGCAGGCCGACGCGAACGAGCAGGCTCCCGACGTGAAGGTTGACATCCAGCTTCGCCATGGCAGCGGCGGATCCGTGCTGCGGGAGGTGTCCACCGAGGCCTCCATGGTGGTAGTGGGCGAACATGACAAGCACTGGATGGACGGCGGTCCGCTGACGGACCGGGCCCTGCAGATCGTCTCTGCCTCGGAAATCCCCACGGCCGTGATCCCGCTGAAGGGCAAAGCAGGGGCCGCCGGCGTTGTGGTCGGCGTGGACGGCTCCGAAGAGTCCCTGCAGGCGGTCGACGTCGCCGCCGCGGATGCGGACAAGGGCGGCGACGAGTTGACCGTGGTCCTCGCCTTCCGCCGGCCGGCGCGCTGGGTCGAAAACCAGCTGCCGAAGAGCGGCCTCGCCGAAACGATCCTCGAGGAGGACCGGATCGTCCTGGCAGAATCCGTGGCCGGGCTCGGCGACAAGTATCCGGACCTCGTCGTCCACCAGCGGCTGGAGACTGATACCGAACCCGCCAAAGCACTGGTCGACGCCGCCAAAGATGCCCGCCTCCTTGTGATCGGCAGCCGCGGCCGCGGCGGCTTCTCCCGGATGATGCTCGGCTCCACGGCCCACGCCGTTCTCCTCAACGTGCCGTGCCCGACCCTCGTCACCCGGGTGCACAAGGTGAAGCACGAGGCCTGACCGCCGGGGCAGGCAGCTGTCCCTCGGAGAGCCTCCTCAGCCGAGGGGGCTCTCCCCGTGACGGACCCTTGAGCCTGCACGGGCCGGATGGGAGGATGATGCAGTGGAGCCCTTCTTCGATTTCGTGGGCCACTTCTGGTGGCTTGTCTTCCCACTGAGCGGTCTGTTCGGCGGCTGGGCGCGGTCATGGTCCAAGGCCAGCGAACGCCGGCACCGGCGCCGGGTGGAGCTCTACAAACTCCGCAACAATGCCGTGGAGGCGGAACGGGCCAGCCGGTCCCAGGTCTTGCAGCTCATGGACAGCCACGACACTGTCAATCGCCGGTGGCTCGACTACGAGCTTGATGTAGGCAAACTCATCGAGTTTCCAGTCATGACCGATGTACGCGAACCCCTGACCGTCGCATTCCTCCGGGCGAAGCGGCTGGCCGACGGACTGCGTCCCGGAACGCCGGAAGACATCACGACGCCGGCGCGGCTGGCGGAGTACCGTGAGGCCGTCACCAGCTACGAGCTGGCGTTCGACGTCGCCGAGCGGGAGGCGCGGCGGATCAAGGACAGCAACTTCACCGGACCGGAACGGGAACGCCTCGCAACGGCCCGGAAGCTGCTGCGGATCGCGTCGGATGCCGCCGCGACACCGGCGGAGCGGCAGACGGCCTACAAGCGGGCGCGGCGCGAACTGGACGGACTGATCGTGCTCCCCGACGCCACCCTCGCCGCACTGGAGGAAAAGATCGCCGGGATGATCGACGCCGGACGCACGCCCGACCTCCACCAGGGCTGACGGAATCGCCGGGCAGTTGAAGTGCCGGGCAGTTGAAGTGCGCCGGCGCCGTCGGCTGGCCTTGTTTTGCACTGATGACAATGCCCCGTACGCTTTAACGCGTCAGGCAACTTTGCTGAACGCCACACATCCTCCCGGAATATCCCGGGTGAACGATGCCGGCAGCGGGGAATGAAACCTCTGACCGTCGACTCTGCAGATTGGGCAACAGGTGGAAATCACCATCATGGTGGCGCTGGTTATAGCGCTGGCGCTTTTTTTTGACTTCACCAACGGATTCCATGACACCGCCAACGCGATGGCTACACCCATCGCAACCGGTGCCATCAAACCCAAAACGGCTGTCGCCCTCGCGGCGGTGCTGAACCTGGTGGGGGCATTCCTCTCCACGGAAGTGGCCAAGACCGTGTCCGGCGGCATCATCAAGGAAGGGTCCGACGGGATCCAGATCACCCCGGAGATCATCTTCGCCGGGCTGATGGGCGCCATCCTCTGGAACATGATCACCTGGCTCAAGGGCCTGCCCTCGAGTTCCTCGCACGCGCTCTTCGGCGGCCTGATCGGCGCCGCCATCGCAGGCATCGGCATCCACTCGATCAACTTCGAGAGCCTCATGCAGAAGGTGATCCTCCCCGCGATTTTCGCACCGATCATCGCCGGCGCCGTGGCCTACCTCTGCACGAAGCTCGCGTATGCTCTGACCTCCCGCCACGACCCGGAATCGGGCAGCAAACTCACGCAGAAGCGCGGAGGCTTCCGCACCGGCCAGATCTTCACCTCCAGCCTCGTTGCCCTGGCGCACGGAACCAACGACGCACAGAAGACCATGGGTATCATCACCCTCGTGCTCATCGCCGCGGGCCTCCAGGACCCTGGTTCCGGTCCCCAGTTCTGGGTCATCACCTCTTGCGCCTTAGCCATCGCGATCGGCACCTACTCCGGCGGCTGGCGGATCATCCGCACGATGGGCTCCGGCCTCACCGAGGTCAAGCCCGCCCAGGGCTTCGCGGCCGAAAGCAGCACAGCGTCGGCCATCCTTGCCTCCTCGCACCTTGGGTTTGCGCTGTCCACCACCCAGGTGGCCTCCGGCTCCGTCATCGGGTCGGGCATGGGACGGCGTGGCACCAGCGTCCGCTGGGGAATGGCCGGAAGGATTGCGCTCGGCTGGCTCTTCACCCTCCCCGCCGCGGGAATCGTGGGGGCCCTCACCGCCATGCTGGTGCAGACCGGCGTCGTGGGTGTGGTCATCGCCGCCGTAGCGGGCACCGCCGCGGTGCTGTACATGTTCCTGCGCTCGAAGAAGTCTCATGTGGGACACCACAACGCCGTCGAGGTCGATCAAGCCGGCCAGGCTGTGCGGTTCCGCAAGAAAAAGAAGGCTATGTCGGTCAGTAGCTCCAAGGACGAGCCGAAGGGCGGACTGTAATGAAGTGGCTGGAACTGGTTCAGGTGGCGGGCGCAACGCTCGTCGCGGCAGTGACCGTCGTGGTCCTGTACTCCCTCGGGGTGCGTCTGACCGCTATCGCCGGTGACGTCAACGAAACGAAGCCGTCGTGGGTGCGGCCGCTCGCCTACGTGTGCTTCGGCCTCTGTGGCCTGGCCGTGTTGTTCGGGCTCTACCTGATCATTCCCTACTTCAGCAAGTAGCCGGAGAGGGGCGCCGCGGCGCTCCGGATGATGGGATGGGCAGCCCGGCCGGGAATGGCTAGGCTGGGGCCATGCCTGATTTCCAGTACTTTGTGGGGTCCTCGCTGGACGGATTCATCGCCACCCGGGACGACAACCTGGACTGGTTGCTCCAGTTCGACGGTTTCGCCGGCGGCCAGGAAAGCTACGACGCGTTTATGGCGGATGTCGGCTGCATCGTGATGGGCGGGGATACCTACGCCTGGCTGCGGAAACACGAACCTGACAATTGGCCGTATCCGGCGACCCCGTGCTGGGTGTTCACGCACCACGAGCACTCCGTGCCCAAAGGCGCGGACGTGACCTTTGTCCGCGGGCCGGTGGCGGAATTCGTCGAGGATCTCAGGGCCGCCGCGGGAGAACGGAACGTCTGGATCGTCGGCGGCGGAGTCCTGGCGGCCCAGTTCGCGGACGCCTCCGCGCTGGACGAGATCATCATCTCCATCATTCCCGTGGTGCTGGGCAGCGGCAAAGCGGTCCTGCCGATGACCGGCCCGACGGCGCCGCTTGAGCTGATCTCCTCGCACACCCTGGGCCGGGGCATCGTGGAGCTCCGCTACCGTTTCGGGAGCAGCCCGGCCTAGCGCCTGGGCGCTCCAGTGCCTACGCGCCGATGTCGCGGATCAGGTTGGTGATGCGCGCGGTGGACAGCCGGCGGCCGTGCTCGTCCGTCATAACGACCTCGTGCGTGGTGAGCGTGCGGCCCAGATGGATGGCCGTGCACGTGCCGGTCACAGTGCCCGAGGTGATGGCCCGGTGATGTGTCGCGCTGACGTCGATACCCAGCGCCTGCCGCTTCGGCCCGGCGTGCATTCCGGCGGCAAAGGAACCGAGCGTCTCGGCGAGGACCACGTGGGCGCCGCCGTGCAGGATTCCGGCCACCTGGGTGTTGCCTTCCACCGGCATGGTGGCTACCGTCCGCTCGGGACTCAGCTCCAGGAAATGGATGCCCATCTTCACCACGAGTGCGCCCACGCCGTATTGCCCCAGCCAATCGTGCATCTCCTCGGGAATCCCGGCGGCCGTCAGTTCGGCGGCATACGGTCCCGGCGTGAAATTGTCCGTCATGGCAACTAGGCTGGCACCTGTGAGCGAAACTACCAAACCGGCACCAGCCCCCCATTCTGCAGACACCCTGGCTGCAGACACTCTTTCTGCAGACACCGCGGCAGACGTTTTCCAGGCACCTGAGTCCACCTCAGTGAGCGGGGCCGGGCCCGCCCGGAAGTCCACGCGGGCCGCGGAGCCGGTTTCCGCCACTGAGGCGCCCGTCATTCCCATCACGGACCAGCCACGCCTGCTGGTCCTGGACGGTCACTCCATGGCGTTCCGGGCGTTCTTCGCCCTGCCTGCGGACAAGTTCTCCACCGCCACGGGACAGCACACCAACGCGATCCACGGCTTCACCTCCATGCTCATCAACCTGATCAAGGAGCAGAAGCCCACCCACGTCGCCGTCGCCTTCGACGTTTCGGACGACACCACCCACCGCAAGGCCGAGTACAGCGAGTACAAGGGCGGACGCAACGAGACTCCGCGGGAGATGAGCGGCCAGATCGACCTCATCGACAAGGTCATGGGCGCGTGGGGCATCAAGACCATCAAGATGCCCGGCTACGAGGCTGATGACATCCTGGCAACCCTCGCCGCCATGGGTGAGAAGGCTGGCTTCGAGGTGCTGCTCGTATCGGGCGACCGTGACGCCTTCCAGCTGATTACGGACAACGTGTTTGTCCTGTACCCGAGGAAGGGCGTCAGTGACATTCCACGAATGGATGCCGCGGCCATCCAGGAAAAGTACTTTGTCAGCCCCGCCCAGTATTCGGACCTTGCCGCCCTGGTGGGGGAGACGGCGGACAACCTCCCGGGCGTCCCCGGCGTCGGGCCCAAGACGGCGGCCAAGTGGATCAACCTGTACGGCGGGCTGGAGGGGGTCCTGGAGAACCTCGACGCGATCGGCGGAAAGGTGGGGGACTCCCTCCGCGACAACGTGGAGGACGTCAAGCGCAACCGGCGGCTGAACAGGCTTCACACGGACCTCGACCTCCCGGTGACGCTGGACGAGCTCGCCGAGCCGCGGCCGGACCAGGGGGCGCTCGAGGAGTTGTTCGACGCGCTTGAATTCAAGACCATCCGCACCCGGCTTTTTGCGCTCTATGGCAGCGAGGTTGCTGAAGCTGAGCGGGAAAGCCTCGAAACCCCGGACTTCGTGGTTCCGGCGAGCGCAGCCGAGCTGTCCGCTTTCCTCGAGTCCGGGGCTGGCAAGCGTTCAGCCGTCGCCGTCGACCTCGTACCCGGCCGGATCGGTGAGGATGCCGCCGCCCTGGCCATCGTCCACGACGGCGGGGCCGCATACATCGACCTCGCCGGGCAGGACGCCGCTGCCGAGAACGTCCTGGCCGGCTGGCTCCGCGACGCCGGCGCGGCCAAGGTCATGCACGGCTACAAGGCGGCCCTCAAAGCCCTCACCAGCCGGGGCCTGGGCTTAGAAGGCGTGGTGGACGACACTTCGATCTCCGGGTACCTCATCCAGCCGGACCGCCGCAGCTACGAACTGGCCGAATTGGCCCAGCACCACCTCAACATCAGTGTCTCCACCGAAGCGGCCAAAGCGGGCCAGCTGGAGCTGGCGTTCGACGGCGAGGACGACGCCGCTGCCGCCGGCGCGCTGGTCCACGTCGCCGCCGTCGTCCAGTCCCTGAGCCGCTACTTCGAGACGGAACTGGCCGAGCGCAAGGCCCAGGACCTGCTGACCACCCTTGAGCTGCCTGTCAGCCGCGTTCTTGCCGACATGGAACTCGCAGGAATCGCCATCGATATGCCGCGCATGGACGAACAGATTGCCGATCTCGGCAAGGTGATCGACAACGCCCAGGAACTCGCGTTCGCCGCAATCGGCCACGAAGTGAACCTGGGTTCGCCCAAACAGCTGCAGACGGTGCTCTTCGAGGAACTGGGGCTCCCGAAGACCAAGAAGATCAAGTCCGGGTACACCACCGACGCCGCCTCGCTGAAGTCGCTGCTGGAGAAGACCGGCCATGAATTCCTGGTCCAGCTCATGGCACACCGTGAGTCCTCCAAGCTGCGCCAGATGCTGGAGTCACTCAAGAAGTCCGTCGCCGACGACGGCCGGATCCACACCACGTACGCGCAGAACGTCGCCGCCACGGGCCGGATCTCCTCCAACAACCCGAACCTGCAGAACATCCCCATCCGCAGCGAGGAAGGCCGGCGCGTCCGCGGCATCTTCGTAGTCAGCGAGGGCTATGACTGCCTGCTGTCCGCGGACTACTCGCAGATCGAGATGCGCATCATGGCCCACCTCTCGGGGGACGCCGGCCTGATCCAGGCCTACAAGGACGGCGAGGACCTGCACCGGTTCGTGGGCTCCAACATCTTCCATGTGCCCACGGACCAGGTGACCAGCGCCATGCGCTCGAAGGTCAAGGCCATGTCCTACGGGCTTGCCTACGGCCTGACCTCGTTCGGCCTCTCCAAGCAGCTCGAAATTTCCGTCGACGAGGCGCGGACCCTGATGAAGGACTACTTCGACCGGTTCGGCGCCGTCCGCGACTACCTCCGCGGCGTCGTGGACCAGGCCAGAATCGACGGCTACACCGCCACCATCGAAGGCCGCCGCCGCTACCTCCCGGACCTCACCAGCACGGACCGCCAGCTGCGCGAGAACGCGGAGCGCATCGCGCTCAACTCGCCCATCCAGGGTTCGGCCGCGGACATCATCAAACGCGCCATGCTGGGCGTCGCCGGCGCGCTGGCGGACCAGGGCCTGAAATCTCGCATGCTGCTCCAGGTCCATGATGAACTGGTCCTCGAAGTGGCGCACGGCGAGCGTGAGGCCGTGGAGAAGCTGGTGACGGAGCAGATGGGCGCCGCAGCGAAGCTGACGGTCCCGCTCGATGTCCAGATCGGCATCGGCTCCAGCTGGTACGAGGCAGGGCACTGACGCCCGCTTCGCCAGAGCAATAGCTGAGTTAAGTAATTTGGCAGGATTCCTAGGGGGAGAAATTCGTGGCTGAGAAGTATGAGATCCGGCGGTTCCGCGCAGCCGAAAAGGGTGAACCGGACTACGCGCTGGGGGTAGCCTGGCTGCGCGGCGTCGGCATCGGCTTCTACGACGAGCGGCACAAGGACGAGTTCGTGGACAAGGTCATGGCCATGTACCGTGCCGACAACCGTGAGATGACGGGCGTCTACCAGACCGGTGCCGTTGCCGCCCACTCGCTGGCGGCGGACACCCCCGTCGCCACCTTCGCGACCCTCCGCAAGGACCTCAACGTCGGCTACGGCCGGCAGCTCGAAGCACAGCTGATCACCGCCGTGACCGTCCGCGGTACCCACCGCAGGCAGGGGCTCCTGCGCCGGATGATGACCGAGGACCTCGCCGGATCGAAAGCGGACGGCCTGGCGATGGCCGCGCTGACCGCCTCGGAAGCGTCCATCTACGGGCGGTTCGGCTTCGGCGTCGCGACGTTCGAGCGCAGCGTCAAAGTGGACACCGGTCCGCGGTTCCGGCTGCGGCACACCCCGACCGGCTCGGTGGAAATCGCCGACCGGAAAGTGCTCCTGGAACTGGCACCGGGCGTGTTCGAACGCGTCCACCGGGTCACGCCGGGCTCCATTGTCCGCCAGGATGCTTACCGGCAGCGCAGCTCGGGCACCCTCGGGGGGGACGGCGCCGAGGACGAGTCGATCCGGTGCGCCCTGCATTACGACGCCGACGGGGACGTGGACGGCTACGTCGCCTATAAGTTCTCCGGCTGGGACACCAAGCCGTTCACCATGGAAGTCATCGACCTCGTGGCGGCCACCGATTCCGGGTACCTGGAGCTGTGGCAGTTCCTGGGCAGCATCGACATGATTCAGCGGGTCACCTGGGCCGAAGCGCCTGTGGACGACCCGCTGACGTGGGCCCTGGAGGACCCGCGGTGCATCGAGTCCGGCGAGAATGCCGACATGCTCTGGCTCCGCGTGCTGGACACCGCGAAGGCCCTTGGCGCGAGGCGCTACTCCTCCGACGGCAAACTGGTCCTGCGCGTCAGCGACACCCTGGGCTTGGCCGCCGGCACGTTCACCCTGTCCGTGAGCGACGGCGAGGCAAAGGTTGCTGCTGCCCCGGACGGCGCGGAAGCTGACCTTTCCCTCGACGTCGCGGACCTGGGATCCATCTACCTGGGCGCTGTCTGCCCGGTGACCCTCGCCGCCGCCGGACGGATCAGCGAGCACACGCCCGGGGCGGCGCTGACAGCGCGACTCATGTTCGCCGTCGAACGCGCACCGCACTGCCTGACGCATTTCTAGGCGGGTCTGTACGGTCCCGATGCGCTTTGACCCGCGTTCACGAAAGCGACTAGACTAAACGGGCGTGTACTACGTGCGCGCATCTATAATCCACAAATCAGGATGACCCGGCGCTTTGCCGTGTTCTGTGCCCGTGTCGCCGACGCGGGCGCAGCGGTTTGCCTGACCGACTAACTATCCACAACGGAGCCCCTACTACATGACCATCACCTCAACCGAGAAGCCCGGTACCCCCGTAGTCGCCATTAACGACATCGGTACCGCTGAGGACTTCCTCGCAGCAGTCGACGCCACCATCAAGTACTTCAACGACGGAGACCTCGTCGAAGGTACCGTCGTCAAGGTCGACCGCGACGAAGTCCTGCTCGACATCGGTTACAAGACCGAAGGTGTCATTCCCTCCCGCGAGCTGTCCATCAAGCACGATGTTGATCCCGGAGACGTCGTCTCCGTTGGCGATCTCGTCGAAGCCCTGGTGCTCACCAAGGAAGACAAAGAAGGCCGCCTGATCCTCTCCAAGAAGCGTGCTCAGTACGAGCGCGCCTGGGGCGACATCGAGAAGGTCAAGGAAGAAGACGGTGTCGTTACCGGTACCGTCATCGAGGTTGTCAAGGGTGGTCTTATCCTCGACATCGGTCTGCGCGGCTTCCTGCCCGCATCCCTCGTCGAGATGCGCCGTGTGCGCGACCTTGCTCCGTACATCGGTCAGCAGATCGAAGCCAAGATCATCGAGCTGGACAAGAACCGCAACAACGTTGTGCTGTCCCGCCGTGCATGGCTCGAGCAGACCCAGTCCGAGGTCCGCTCCACGTTCCTCAACAAGCTGGAAAAGGGCCAGGTCCGTCCCGGCGTCGTTTCCTCCATCGTCAACTTCGGTGCATTCGTGGACCTGGGCGGCGTAGACGGCCTGGTGCACGTTTCCGAGCTGTCCTGGAAGCACATCGACCACCCGTCCGAGGTTGTCGAAGTTGGCCAGGAAGTCACCGTCGAGGTTCTCGAGGTGGACCTGGACCGCGAGCGTGTTTCCCTGTCGCTCAAGGCTACGCAGGAAGATCCGTGGCAGACCTTCGCCCGCACCCACGCCCTTGGGCAGGTTGTGCCGGGTAAGGTCACCAAGCTGGTTCCGTTCGGCGCGTTCGTTCGCGTTGAAGACGGCATCGAAGGCCTGGTCCACATCTCCGAGCTCGCCGTGCGCCACGTTGAGCTGGCCGAGCAGGTTGTCTCCGTTGGCGACGAACTGTTCGTCAAGGTCATCGACATCGATCTCGAACGCCGCCGCATCTCGCTGTCCCTCAAGCAGGCCAACGAGGGCGTCGACGCCGAGTCCACCGAATTCGATCCGGCTCTCTACGGCATGGCCGCTGAGTACGACGAAGAGGGCAACTACAAGTACCCGGAGGGCTTCGATCCGGAGTCCAACGAGTGGCTTGAAGGCTACGAGACGCAGCGCGCCGCCTGGGAGCAGCAGTACGCTGACGCCCAGACCCGCTGGGAAGCCCACAAGAAGCAGGTTGCCCAGCACGCTGCCGACGACGCTGCAGCTGCAACGTCCGGCGAGAGCGACTCCGGCACCACCAGCTACTCCTCCGAGCCGGCTGCAGCCGAGTCCACCACCGGTGGCGGCACGCTCGCTTCCGACGAGGCTCTTGCAGCACTGCGCGAGAAGCTGACCGGCAACTAATTGCCCTTGGTTCCCGGGGAGACACCTCCCCGGGGCCCGGCAGTTGCCAGCTTGAAGTAGCACCGTGAAGATGGCCGTCCCCCGGGGGGCGGCCATCTTTCATTTAAGGACATGCCCCGCGGACGCCCACCTCCGCGGGACATGCCCATTGTTTGAGACTTGCCCCCGCTGGACATGCCCAGTCCTGGCCGCTGCAACTGGACATAGGGCGTTATGCCCAGTCCCAGGCACGCGTACCGGGCATGCCCTGCTCTCAGGGTCCGCCGGCGTTGGGCCCAGCCGGACATGCCCAGTCGTGGGTACTCGCTCAGCGGGACATGCCCAGTCCTGGCCGCGGCCCCTGGCCACAGCGCATCAAGTCCAGCTCGGCCGGGGAGATGCCCATCGGTCGACCGGCGACCCGACGGCGGCCTGCCGCTCTGCGCGGCGCGCGGCGTCTGGTTGCGGGCTGGGCAGGCTTCCATCAGGCACTGTTGGCTGATGGATCCGGTCAGCGCGGCTCGCGCCTTTGTAGCGGAGAGACACCCCGACGCCGATGCGTCCATCCTCGGGGGCAGCGCGGCCCAAGGCCGGAGCACTCCCACGTCCGATCTGGACATTGTGGTGCTATACCCCGACGGCGGTGCCAACTACGCCCAGACGACGCGTTACCGCGGACAGATTGTTGAGGAGTTTGTCCATACGCCGGCCAGCCTTGCCTTTTGGTATGCACGGGAGCGTGCCGAACGCTGTGCCGTCCTCGGGGACCTATGCGCACAGGGAGTCCTTCTCGCCGTCAACGGGCTGGGGGAGGCATGGCAGCGGGACGCCCGTTTGTACATGCAGCACGGGCCGGAACCACTGACCGATCAGGAACATGGTCTGCGCCGGTACGAGCTGAGCAGCTCCCTCGACGACCTGCGGGGCTCGGCACTTCCAGAGGAAACCTTCGCGACAGCTGCCGAGGTCTTCCGGCAGTCGGCGGAACTCCTGCTCCTCCAGCACGGAAAGTGGCTGGGCAAGGGCAAATGGATGGTCCGGCGGCTGGAACAGCTGCCCTCGGACATAGACGCCGCCGCGTTGCGGGACTGGGCGGGCTCCCCGGACCACAGCGCGAAGCGTCTCATCCACGTCGCCGCCCGGGTACTGGAGGCCAACGGCGGATACCTGATGGAAGGCTTCCTTCGCGGATCACGCCTGGCCCCCGGCACGGCCGTTTAGGAGGACGCCCCGGCCATGGCCTGCTCAACTCCACCACCAGCGGGACTGCGTTGTGGGTCGCCGGGTTCCTACTGCTGCGGCCGCCGTCGTCCTCTCCTCTTCCGCGTTCCTGACCGTCAGGGTGGGACATGTGCAGTGGTGGGCCGGGCGGATGGGCAGGATGGGTATATGTCCAGCGGCAGCGGCGAGCGTGGAGCATGTCCGGTGGGGGTCGCAGGGGAGGCGGTGGGACATGCGCAGCTAGCGCAGCGGGATCCTGGCCCTGACCGGAACTGCGGCGGCGTCGGAGGCCTGGCCTTCCTCCAGCTCGGCCCCGGCCGAGCGCAGCAGCACGAGGGCCGCGGTGTTCCCGGCCGTTGTGTCGGCTTCCAGGACCGTGGCGCCGGACGCGGCAGCCCGGTCCATCACCAGTCGAAGCGCCGCCCTGGCGATTCCCTGCCCGCGGAAGCTGCGGCCCAGCCAGATTCCCGTTTCGAGGGAGCCCCCGCCGCTCCGCTTGAGCCGGATGGAACCGGCCAGTTTCCCGTCGCAACTGATCGCCCAGCTTTTCTGCTGCGCGGGTCCGTCAAGCCCCGCCGCGGCGTGGTGGTATTCGCGGAACCAGCTGATCCGTTCCGAATTCCAGCCGGCTGCGCTGCCCAGTGGAGGCGTCACCTCGTCCGCGTCGGCGTCCTGGATTGCCACGGTCAGGAGCTGCTCCAGGACCGCGTCGGTCACGTCGACGAGCCGGACTGGGGCGGGCAACGGGTCAGCTGAGGGGGACATCGATCCACTCCGTTTCTCCAGGCAGCAAGACGGCGGTTCCGGCTGACAGCCCGGCCAGCCGGTCACCCGCCCGGGCCAGGACCGCCGGATCGTCCGGCAGGGCAAGCCCCAGAACAGTATTCTGCGCCTCATAACTGGTTTCGGCCATGACATAGCCCGCGGCGCGCAGGTCATTCTCCAGCCGGCCCGCTGCCGTGTGCGGGACCGCCACGGTGCAGATCCGCAGCCGCCGCCGTTGCACCAGCGGTGCCCGGTCCAGGGCGGCGGTCACGGACTCGGAGTAGGCGCGGACCAGTCCGCCGGCGCCGAGCAGGATCCCGCCGAAGTAGCGGACGACGACGGCGGTCACGTCGCTGAGGTCCGTCACACCGGGCGCGGTTTCGCGCCTCAGCAGCGCGTCAAGCATGGGGAGGCCAGCAGTGCCGGACGGCTCGCCGTCGTCGTTGGAGCGTTGTATGCTGCGGTCCGGACCGATCACGAACGCGGAGCAGTGGTGCCGCGCATCGTGAAATTCCTTCCGGAGCCCCGCGAGTACCGAGCGGGCGCCGTCCTCATCCGCGGTGCGGTGCAGCACGGTGATGAACCGGGAGCGTTTTACCTCGATCTCGTGGCGGAATTCGGGGCCTGCGGCCAGGACGGTGTAAACGGTGGCCCTGCTCTCCGGATAATCCACGCCTTCAGCCACCGGATCAGTTTAGTCTGGTGGGGTGCTGAAAATCGGGTTGACGGGCGGCATCGCCTCAGGGAAGTCAGTGGCGGCCGCGCGTCTGCGTGAACTCGGCGCGGTGGTGATCGACGCCGACGCCCTGGCCCGCGAGGTCGTGGAACCGGGAACGCCGGGGCTCGCGCAGGTGGCCGGGGCGTTCAGCAAGGCCATCCTGACGCCCGACGGCGGCCTGGACCGGCCGAAGCTCGGCGCCCTCGTCTTCGGGAACCCGGAGCGGCTCGGCGTGCTCAACGGCATCATCCATCCCCTCGTCCGGGAGCGGGCCGCCGCGCTGGCCGCCGCTGCACCGAAGGGCGCCGTCGTGGTCCAGGACATCCCGCTGTTGGTCGAGACCGGACAGGGGGCGAACTTCCACCTTGTGGTGGTCGTCGACGCCCCCGACGCCGTCCGCGTGCAGCGCATCGTGCAACACCGGCACCTGACCGCGGACGAAGCCCGGGCCAGGATGGCCGCCCAGGCGGGGCGCGACGAGCGGCTGGCGGCGGCCGACGTCGTGCTGGACAACTCGGGGACCAAGGACGAACTCCGGGATGCGGTGGACCGGCTCTGGAAGTTCCGCCTGGCACCATTCGCGGAGAACCTGTCCCGGCACCGCCTCGCACCCCGCGCGGGCGGGCCGGTGCTCACGCCCGCCAACCCGGAGTGGCCCGCGCAGGCCGGCCGGCTCATCGGCCGGCTGCGGGCGGCCGTGGGGGAGGACATCCTGGCCCTGGACCATGTCGGTTCCACGGCGGTCCCCGGCCTCGCGGCGAAAGACGTGATCGACCTCCAGCTCGGCGTGGAGGACATGGCCGCCGCGGAGCGGATCGCACCGCTCCTGGCCGACGCGGGCTTCCCCGGCTGGGCCGGCGTCACCTCCGACAACCCCAAGCCCTCACACCCGGACCCGGCGGACTGGCGGAAGCGGCTGCACGGCAACGCCGACCCCGGCCGGGCCGTCAATCTCCACGTCCGCGCCCTGGGGTCCCCGGGCTGGCGGTTTGCGCTCTGCTTCCGGGACTGGCTGCGCGACGACGCGGGTGCCCGGTCCGCGTACCTCGCCGAGAAGCGCCGGGTCGCCAAACTGCACGGCGTGGACGAGTCCACCGCTGGCTACGCCGCAGACAAAGAAAGCTGGTTCACGGACTACGCCGCACCGCGGATGGACGCGTGGGCGCAGCGCACCGGCTGGCAACCGCCGCCGAACACGCCCCTGACCGGGACGCCGTCCAGGGAACCGGGCCGGGAGCCGGTCCCTGACCAGGGAACCGGGCCGGACCGCAGCGGTTCCGGTACCGCCCAAAGCTGAATCAGGACATCCTGTCGGAGCCCGGCGGTAGATTAGATACATGAGTCTTGCCCAGCAGATCAATCGTGTCGTGGCGCCCTTCGAGGTCATCAGCGAGTTCAAGCCGGCAGGTGACCAGCCGGCCGCCATCGCGGAGCTGACTGAACGCATCCAGAACGGCGAGAAGGACGTGGTGCTGCTCGGCGCCACCGGTACCGGTAAAAGCGCCACGACGGCGTGGCTGATCGAGCAGGTCCAGCGCCCCACCCTGGTGATGGTGCAGAACAAGACCCTCGCCGCCCAGCTGGCCAACGAGTTCCGGGAGCTGCTGCCGAACAACGCGGTGGAGTACTTCGTGTCTTACTACGACTACTACCAGCCCGAGGCCTACGTGGCGCAGACGGACACCTTCATCGAGAAGGACTCCTCCGTCAACGAGGAAGTGGAACGGCTCCGGCACTCCGCCACCAACGCGCTGCTGACCCGCCGCGACGTGATTGTGGTGGCCACGGTCTCCTGCATCTACGGCCTCGGCACCCCGGAAGAATACATCGCCGGCATGGTGACGCTCCGCAAGGGGGCCGAGATGAACCGCGACGACCTGCTCCGGAAATTCGTCTCCATGCAGTACGCCCGCAACGACATGGACTTCCACCGCGGCACCTTCAGGGTCCGCGGCGACACCGTGGAAATCATTCCGATGTACGAGGAGCTCGCCATCCGGATCGAGTTCTTCGGCGACGAGATCGAGAACATCTACACCCTGCACCCCCTGACCGGTGAAGTACTCCGGGACGAAACCGAAATGTACGTCTTCCCGGCCTCCCACTATGTGGCCGGTCCGGAGCGCATGGGCCGCGCGATCAAGAGGATCGAAGACGAACTGGCCGAACGCCTCGCGGTGCTGGAGAGCCAGAACAAGCTCGTCGAGGCCCAGCGCCTCCGGATGCGCACCACTTACGACCTCGAGATGATGCAGCAGATGGGATTCTGCAACGGCATCGAGAACTACTCGTCGCACATCGACGGCCGCGCCCGCGGGACCGCGCCGCACTGCCTCATCGACTATTTCCCGGACGACTTCCTGCTGGTCATCGATGAATCCCACGTCACCGTGCCGCAGATCGGCGCCATGTACGAGGGCGACATGTCCCGCAAGCGGAACCTCGTGGACCACGGTTTCAGGCTGCCCTCGGCGATGGACAACCGCCCGCTGAAGTGGGACGAGTTCCAGGAGCGTGTGGGCCAGACCGTGTACCTCTCCGCAACGCCGGGCAAGTACGAGCTGGGGAAGGCGGATGGCTCTGTCCAGCAGATCATCCGGCCCACCGGGCTGATCGACCCCGAGGTGATCGTGAAGCCCACGAAGGGCCAGATCGATGACCTGCTCGGTGAGATCCGGGACCGCACCGCGAAGAACGAGCGTGTCCTGGTCACCACCTTGACGAAGCGGATGGCCGAGGACCTCACCGACTATCTGCTGGGCCACGGCGTGAAAGTTGAATACCTGCACTCGGACGTGGACACACTCCGCCGGGTGGAGCTGCTCCGTGAACTCCGGATGGGGGTCTTCGATGTGCTGGTCGGCATCAACCTGCTCCGTGAGGGCCTGGACCTGCCCGAGGTGTCGCTGGTCAGCATCCTGGATGCGGACAAGGAAGGCTTCCTGCGGTCGTCCACCTCACTGATCCAGACCATCGGCCGTGCCGCCCGCAACGTCTCCGGACAGGTGCACATGTACGCGGACCGCATCACGGACTCGATGGCCCACGCGATCGACGAGACCAACCGGCGCCGGGCCATCCAGGTTGCCTACAACACGGAAAAAGGTATCGACCCGCAACCGCTGCGGAAGAAGATTGCCGACATCACGGACCAGATCGCGAAGGAGGACGCCGACACCCGGGAACTCCTTGCGAGTGCGGGCAAGGCCCGGGGCAAGGGCAAGGGCTCGGCGAAGGTTCGGGCGGACGGCCTCGCGGCCGCGCCGGCCGAGGACCTCGTGGGCCTGATCGAGCAGCTCACGGAGCAGATGCATGCCGCCGCCGGGGAGCTGCAGTTTGAACTCGCCGCTCGGCTCCGGGACGAGGTGGGGGAGCTCAAGAAGGAGCTGCGTCAAATGCAGTCCGCGGGGCACGCCTAGGGTAATGTTGGGCGGACGTAGGGGAGTATCCCAAGCGCTACGATCGTCAACACGCACGGCACAGATGCCCTGCCGGGCGTAGCGGGCAGCCAGGCAGTACCAGGTACGTTGTACCGGACCCAGGCCAGTCGGAGAGACTTACACCGCACAGTCACACCCTGCGAAAGGTATCTTCGTGCCCGAACTTCCCGTCTGGTTTGAGATCGGCTCCTTCGTCGTCCTCGGCATCATCCTGGCCATTGACCTGCTGCTGGTCCTCAAACGTCCGCACGAGCCCTCCATGAAGGAGGCCGGCCTGTGGGTGTCGTTCTACATCGCCCTCGCACTGGTCTTTGCCGGCGCCATGTTCGCGTTCACCGGCCCCGAATACGGCGGGCAGTTCCTCGCCGGCTGGGTCACTGAGTACAGCCTCAGCATCGACAACCTGTTCGTCTTCATCATCATCATGGCCCGCTTCTCGGTACCGCGTAAGTACCAGCAGGAAGTGCTCATGGTGGGCATCATCATCGCCCTGATCCTCCGCGGCATCTTTATCCTGCTCGGTGCGATCGTGATCGAGCAGTTCAGCTGGGTCTTCTACATCTTTGGAGCCTTCCTGCTGTGGACCGCATGGAAGCAAGCCCAGGACGAGGGTGAGGACGAGGAAGACAAGGAAAACCCGCTCATCGCCCGGATCCGCAAGGTCCTGCCGATGTCGGAAAAGTTCGACGGCGGAAAACTCCGCACCGTGGTGGACGGCAAAAAGGTCTTCACTCCGATGCTGATCGTCTTCGTGACCATTGGCCTGACGGACCTGCTGTTCGCGGTGGACTCCATCCCGGCCATCTTCGGCCTGACCCAGAGCGCGTTTATCGTCTTCACCGCCAACATCTTCGCCCTGATGGGCCTGCGGCAGCTGTACTTCCTGCTCGGTGGCCTGATGACACGCCTGATCTACCTGAAGCACGCCCTCTCGGTGATCCTCGCCTTCATCGGCGTGAAGCTGGTCCTGCACGCCATGCACGTCAACGAGCTGCCCTTCATCAACGGCGGCCAGCACATCGAATGGGCCCCCGAGATCCCGACCTTCGTCTCGCTCGGCGTGATCATCGGCACCATCATCATCGCCGTGATCGCCAGCCTCATCAGCTCCAAGGCGACGCAGTCCAAGGTTGACGCCCAGCTCGAAGAGGACTCACGCAAGAGCATGAGCGACGCCGAGTAGCCCGCACGGTTCGGCTAAGCTCGGACCGTGAAAATCTTTGACGCAACGGCAGTGAACGGTACGGCGCTGGATCCCCAACGGGTCCAGCGCCGTACCGTTTGGGTGCTGAGCACCGCGCAACTCCTCAGCGGAATAGGCAGCGGCGCCAGCCTGTCCGTCGGGTCCCTGCTGGCCGTCCAGCTCTCCGGCTCGAACGCCTGGGCCGGGTCGGTCACCACCACTATGACCCTCGGCGCCGCTGCGGCCGCCCTGCCCCTCGCCGGACTGGCCGGCCGGCGCGGCCGGCGCGCCTCCCTCGTCACGGGCCTGCTCGCCGCCATGGCCGGGGCCCTGCTGGTGATCGCGTCCACGGTGACAGGCAACTTCCCGGTGCTGCTGCTGGCCGCGGCCCTGCTGGGCCTGGGCACAGCCGCCAACCTACAGGCCCGCTTCGCCGCCGTCGACCTCGCCGATCCGGAACACCGCGGCCGCTCCCTGGCGATCGTGGTGTGGGCCGTAACCATCGGCGCCGTCGCCGGTCCCAACCTCATCCGGCCCGGCGCCCTCGTCGGGGAGGCCCTCGGCCTGCCGGCACTGGCCGGACCCTTCGTCTTCTCCACGGCAGGGCTTGCCCTGGCCGCGCTGCTGCTGTTCATCGGCCTGCGGCCCGATCCGCTGCTGCTGGCCTCCCGGCTCCGTGCCGGCGGGCAGGCGACGTCCGGGAGCAGCCCCGGCGCAGCCGGAAGCGCTGCCGGTGGCACCAGCACTGCCCGACGGCGGCACGGCCTCCGTCACGGCCTGCAGGCCATCAAGGCCTCGCCGCGGGCAGTGCTGGCCCTCCTCGCAGTGATTGCCGCCCACGGCTGCATGGCCGCCGTGATGTCGATGACGCCCCTGCACCTGCAATTGCTGACCGAGGGCCCCCTGGCCGACATGCCGTCCGGCCACGTCCACGCCGCCAGCACCGACGTCCTGGTCCTCATCGGGTTCACCATCTCGCTGCACATCGCCGGGATGTACGCGCTCGCGCCGGTCATGGGCTGGCTGACGGACAAAACAGGCCGGCTCCCGGTCATCCTGCTGGGACACGGACTGATCCTGCTCTCGGTCCTGGTGGCCGGCTTCGGCCAGGCCGAGCCTGCCCTGGTGACGGTCGGACTGGTGCTGCTGGGGCTGGGCTGGTCCGCCGCCACGATCGCCGGTTCCACCCTGCTCGCCGAGAGCGTCGGCGCGGACGACCGCGTCCTCGTGCAGGGCGTCTCGGACACCCTCATGGGGGTTGCCGGTGCAGTCGGGGCAGGGTTCTCCGGACTGGTGATGAGCGGCGTCGGCTACCAGGGCCTCAACATCGCCGCAGCCGCCGTCGCCCTGGCCGTCTTCGCGATCGCCCTGCGCGCGGCCACCCTGGACCGCCGGCTGCAAACGGCGGCCTAAAAACTGCAGCCCAGCGCCCGGACCGCAGGCTTGGCCGGGCCCGGACAGGGAGTCCGGGCTTGGACCGGGCCGGGACTCAGGCCCTGACGGAGCGGGTCAGGCCGAGGAGCCGGGCAAAGATGCCCTCGCCGTCGTCCGCGATGCCGTCATGGTGGAAGTCCGCCGACTCCCAGACCTGCAGGCCGCGGACGGCTGCGGCCGTCTCCAGCGAGAGCCCGCGATCCACATAGATGTCTTCGCTGTACACGGCCGCGGCCACCGGCACGGTGTTGTGTGCGAGCCGGGCGGGATCGTACAGCGGCGGCCAGTCGTCCTTTTCGGCGAGCAGCCCGGCAACGTTGCGCAACGGCCGGAGCGCGGGATCCTGTTCGAAATACCAGGGGTAGACCATCTCACCGGTGAGCAGCGGCTCGGGGGCCTCCGGGGAAAACTCCGGGAAGTCCTGCAGGACCCGCCACGCGGCCCAGTCGGTGGACTCACCCTGGCCGTAGATCGACTCGTGCATCAGCGCGTACAGCGGGTTGGCCGACCGTGACACCAGACTCCGGACCTGGTCCAGGAAGGCGTCCGACAGGCGGTCGCCGGCGGGTGTGCCGACGAAGGCATCCTCCAGCAGATGGTGCAGGGCATCCACCCGGGTGTTGCCGCCCAGGAAGGAACCCACCATCTGGAAGCGCTCCACGGTGAGCCGTTCGCCGTCGGGCAGGAATTCCTCCGTGTCGCGAAGGTGCCGTGCGATCCGGGTGACCGCCGTTCGGTCCTCGGGGTAGCGGCCGAAGTATTCGGCGTTGCGCGCCGCCACCCGCTGGAAGGTGGCCTGGTAGACCCGGTCCGCGGGCCCCGTCAGCGGGCCCAGCCCGCCGGTGATCAGGGCTTCGCGGAGACCTTCCGGGGCGAACGAGAGGTAGCTGAGGGCACAGAAGCCGCCGTAGCTCTGGCCGTAGATGGTCCACGGCCCGGATCCCAGTGCCAGCCGGATGGCTTCGGCGTCGGCGACGATCGAATCCGCCCGGAAGTGCGCCAGGTAGCCCGCTTGGTCGGCGTCGTTGCCCCGCAGCGGGAGTGTCTTGCGGTCGATCGCGGAGGACAGGCCGGTGCCGCGCTGGTCCAGCATCAGGATGCGGAAGTCCTTCGCGGCGGCTTTGCTCCAGCCGCCGAGCGCCGGGAGGCGGTTGCCACGTCCGCCGGGGCCGCCCTGCAGGTAGAGCAGCCACGGGAGCTGCGCGGCCTCTTCCTCGCTGTGGTCCGTGGAGACGTATTCGCGGGCAAAGACGGTGATGGTCTCACCGGCCGCCGCGTCCTCGCCGAAGTGGTTGAGCGGGACTTCGAAGTAGTGCTCTGCGGTGCGCATCCCGCGGTATTCGTGCCGCGCCTTAATGGTGTGCGGAACCGGCGGACGCGCAGCCTCCAGCAGGTCCGCCGCGCCGGAGCCGGTCAGCGGCAGGTCAGCCCGGGGCCCGTCCGCTGCAGGTCGGTGAGCAGACTGGTCACGGACAGGCCGGGCAGCGAACAGGCGGTCAGCCACGGACCTGGACCTGGCGGGCACCGAAGGCTTCCAGTGCCTCACCGGTGAGCCGGAACGTGGACCATTCGTCCATCGGGCTGGCACCCAGCTTCTTGTAGAAATTGATGGACGGTTCATTCCAGTCCAGGACGCTCCATTCGACGCGGGCATAGCCGCGCTCGACGGCGGTCGCGGCCAGGTGCTGCAGCAGCGCTTTTCCGTGGCCTTCGCCGCGGGCCTCGGGACGGACGTAAAGGTCCTCGAGGTAGATGCCGTGGACGCCCTCCCAGGTGGAGTAGTTCAGGAACCAGAGGGCGAAGCCGCGGATCTCCCCGGCTTCGTTCTCGGCCATCGCGGCGAACACCCGCGGGTTCTCGCCGAACAGGACCTCGGTCAGCATCTCCGGGGTGTTCCGGACGGCGTCCGGCTCCTTCTCGTAGATGGCCAGGTCATGGATCATCTGCAGGATTGCGGGGACATCGTTCGCCGTCGCCGGCCGGATTACACTCATTGTCCGAGTTTACAAGTTGTTCGGGTCAACACGTGGTGCGGGCGCACACGGTGTCCGGCCGCACAGGCAGTCCGGCGGCTGCCGGATCCCGGACGGCCTAGAGCCGGTTCACGTCCGTCACCTTCACCACCGCGGTGCCGGTCTCGTCCGACGCCGCGAGGTCCACTTCGGCCGAGATGCCCCAGTCGTGGTTGCCGGCCGGGTCCTCGAAGATCTGCCGGACCTTCCATGTCCCGGTGTCCTCGGTGATGATCAGCAGGCCCGGGCCGCGGGCGTCCGGGCCGGTGCCGATGTCGTCGTGCTCGTCGAAATAGTCATCCAGCGCGTCTTCCCAGCGTTCTGCGTCCCAGCCGGACCCGGCGTCGAGCTCGGCCAGGGCAGCGGCGTCCTCGTCCGCGAAGAGCTCCACCCGGCGGAACATCTCATTGCGGACCATCACGCGGAAGGCGCGGACGTTGGAGGTCAGCGACGGCGGCGGGGGCGGGGGAGCGTCGTGCGGCGTTGGAGCCTTGCCGGACGTGAGCTCCTCCCACTCATCCAGCAGGCTGGAGTCGACCTGGCGGACCAGTTCGCCGAGCCACGCGATGAGGTCTTCGAGGTCTTCGCGGAGGGCGTCCTGCGGGACGGTCTGCCGCAGCGCCTTGAATCCGTCGGCAAGGTAGCGCAGCACGATGCCCTCGGAGCGGGCCAGGCCGTAGAACTGGACGAATTCGCCAAAGTTCATGGCGCGCTCGTACATGTCCCGGACCACCGACTTCGGCGCGAGCTCAAAATCGCCGATCCAGGGCGCGGCCCGGCGGTAGACCTCGAAGGACTCACCCAGGAGCTCCGCCAGCGGCTGCGGGTAGGTGACCTCCTCCAGCATGGCCATGCGCTGGTCGTAGTCGATCCCGTCCGCCTTCATCGCGGCGATCGCCTCGCCGCGGGCCTTCTTCTGCTGCGCGGAGAGGATCTGCCGTGGCTTCTCGAGCGTGGATTCGATCACGGACACCACATCGAGGGCGTACGACGGCGACTCCGGATCCAGCAGGTCCAGCGCCGCGAGGGCGAACGGGGACAGCGGCTGGTTCAGGGCGAAGTTGGCCTGCAGATGGACCGTGAGCCGGACGGTGCGGCCGTCGGTGCTCTGCTCCTGCAGCGGGATGCGCTCCACGACACCCGCGGCCAGCAGTTCGCGGTAGATTCCGAGTGCCTTCTTCATCAGCTGCAACTGGGAAGAGCGCGGCTCATGGTTTTCGGTGAGAAGCCGCCGCGCGGCCTTGAACGGATCACCCGGCCGTTCCATCAGGTTCATCAGCATCGCGTGCGTCACGGTGAAGCTTGACGTCAGCGGGTCCGGGGCGGACTCCACCAAGCGCTGGTAGGTCGGTTCTCCCCAGGACACGAAGCCCTCCGGGGGTTTCTTCTTGACCACCTGGCGGAGCTTCTTCTGGTCGTCGCCGAACTTGGCCGTGGCCTTGGCCATCGCCTTGACGTTTTCCGTGACGTGCTCCGGGGCCTGCACCACAACGGTGCCCGCGGTGTCGTAGCCGGCCCGCCCGGCGCGGCCGGCGATCTGGTGGAATTCGCGGGAGTTCAGCAGCCGGGTGCGGACGCCGTCGTACTTGCTCAGAGCGGTCAGCAACACGGTGCGGATAGGGACGTTGATGCCCACGCCGAGGGTGTCGGTCCCGCAGATGACCTTGAGCAGCCCGGCCTGGGCGAGCTGTTCCACCAAGCGGCGGTATTTGGGCAGCATGCCGGCATGGTGCACGCCGATGCCGTGCCGGACCAGCCGGTTAAGGGTCTTGCCGAAGCCGGCGGCGAAACGGAAACCGGCGATCAGCTCGGCGATCTTGTCCTTCTCCTCGCGGGTGCAGACGTTGATGCTCATCAGGTTCTGGGCCCGGTCGATCGCCTCCACCTGGCTGAAGTGCACCACGTAGACAGGAACCTGCTTCGTCGCGAGGAGCTCCTCGAGGGTCTCGTGGACCGGCGTCTGTTCGTAGTAGTAGTGCAGCGGGATGGGCCGTTCCGCCGAACTGACGGTCGTCGTCGCGCGGCCGGTCAGTTCGGTGATGCCGGCTTCGAAGCGGCTGACGTCGCCCAGCGTTGCGGACATCAGCAGGAATTGGGCCTGGGGGAGTTCCAGCAGCGGTACCTGCCACGCCCAGCCGCGCTGCGGGTCGGAGTAGAAATGGAATTCATCCATGATGACGGCGCCGAGCTCGGCGGCGGCGCCTTCGCGGAGGGCGATGTTGGCCAGGATTTCCGCCGTGCAGCAGATGATGGGAGCGTCCTGGTTGACGCCGGAGTCGCCGGTGATCATTCCGACGTTCTCGGCGCCGAAGATCTCGCACAGGGCGAAGAACTTCTCCGAGACGAGGGCCTTGATCGGTGCGGTGTAGTAGCTGCGCTGGCCGCGGGCCATGGCCTGGAAATGCGCGGCAATGGCCACGAGGGATTTCCCGGAGCCGGTGGGGGTCGCCAGAATAACGTTGGCGCCGGCGGCGAGCTCCATGATGGCCTCGTCTTGGGCGGTGTACAGGGCCAGCCCGCGGGTTTCCGTCCACTCGACGAAGCGGGTGTAGAGCTCGTCCGGGTCAAGGCCGGTCCGGCCTGGGACTCGCGCGGCCGGGGCGGGGAGCTGATCAACAAGTTTCATTGCCCCCAGCTTAGTGGCCCGCTTGGTGGCCGGCGCTCGGGCGGCGGGGCCGGAAGCGCCGGGTGCGCCGGGACGACGCGCGCTGTGGTCGCGCGCCTCCATGGCCGCCGTCCCGGCCGGGGTTAGGCTTCGGACGTCGCGCCGTTCGCCACTGACCGGAGGAAAGCCGTGAAATGGGATCCCGCCACGTACGTGCAGTTCGGGGACTACCGGGACAGGCCGTACTTCGACCTGACGGCCCGGGTCCATGCGGACGCTCCCCGGCACGTCGTCGACCTCGGCTGCGGTCCCGGGAATCTGACGGCCACCCTTGCCGAGCGGTGGCCCGCGGCGGAGGTCACCGGCCTGGACTCGTCCGCAGAAATGCTGGCCCAATCAGCGGCCCACGCCGAACGGCTGCCCAACCTCTCCTTCGGGCCGGCGGACATCGCCGGCTGGATGCCCTCGGAAGACACCGACGTCGTCGTCACCAACGCCGCCCTGCAGTGGGTTCCCGGCCACCGGGACATGCTGGCGCGCTGGCTCGCCGCGCTCACGCCCGGAGCCTGGTTCGCGCTGCGGGTGCCCGGCAACTTCAACGCCCCCTCGCACGCCCTGATGCGCGGGCTGGCGGACTCAGCGGAATGGAGGGGCCGGCTGGCCGGTGTGCTCCGCCACGATGACGTTGTGGGCGGACCGGAGGACTACTTGAACATCATGCTCGACGCCGGCTGCGATGCGGACGCGTGGGAGACCACGTACAGCCAGCTGCTCGCCGGCCCGAACCCCGTCCTGGAGTGGGTCCGCGGCACCGGGCTCCGGCCTGTTCTCGCCGCGTTGTCCGCCGAGGATGCCCGCGAGTTCGAGGCCGAATACTCGGAGCGGCTGGCCGGGGCCTACCCGGCCGGGCCGTACGGCACCGTGTTCCCGTTCCGGCGGATTTTCGCCGTGGCCCGCAAACGGGAATGACCCCCGGACCCGGCCCGGTCACGAGGACGGCCGCGGCGTGACAACCGAGCACGGTGTGATCGTGCTTACAATGACCGGGCAGCGTGGGGGCGGCTGCCTAGGCAAAGCTGGATCCGTGCCCTGACCTAGCAATGGAGGTTCGGTGCTTATTGGCCTGTTGGGCCGGCTGCTAGCCGCCCACAAAGGGACGGTGCTGGCCATCGTTCTCCTGCAGCTCGTACAGACCACTGCAACCCTCCTCCTCCCCACCCTGAACGCGGCCATCATCGATGACGGCGTCGTCGGCGGCCAGATCCCGGCGATCCTGCGTCTGGGTTCCTGGATGGCCGCAATCGCACTGGTACAGGTGGCTGCCGCCATCGCCGCCGGCTACCTGGGCGCCGTCGCGGCCATGGAACTGGGCCGTCAACTGCGCGAGGAACTGTTCGCCAAAGTGCAGTCCATGTCATCCCAGGAAGTCGGTGCGTTCGGCGCGGCCAGCCTCGTCACGAGGGCCACCAACGACGTCGCGCAGATCCAGAACCTCGTTGTCCTCATCTTCACGATGCTGGTCGCCGCGCCCGCCATCTTCGTCGGCGGCATTCTGCTGGCCATCCACCAGGACGTCGTCCTGTCCGGCATCGTGATCGCGGTGATTCCGGTCCTTGCGGTGATTATGGTCCTGATCGTTCGCCGCCTCGTACCGCTCTACCGGCAGGGCCAGGACCTCATTGACCGGGTCAGCCGGATGCTGCGGGAGCAGATCATCGGCGCCAACGTCATCCGCGGCTTTGTGCGCCAGGGACACGAAATCCGGCGCTTCGACGTGGTCAACAAGGACCTGACGCAGAACAACCTGCGGTCCGCGCTGCTGGTCGCCGGCATGATGCCGCTGATCATGCTTGTGGTGAATCTGTCCTCCGTCGGTGTCGTCTGGTTCGGCGGGCACCGGATCCAGTCCGGCGAGATGCGGCTCGGCGCACTAACGGCATTCATCGCCTACATCCTGCAGATCCTCATCGCGATCATGATGGCGATGTACGTCTTCATGACGGCCCCGCGCGCGGCGGCCTGCGCCGAGCGGATCCAGGCGGTCCTCGACACGGCGCCCGCGATCACGGACGGCCCGGGCAGCGACGCACCCGAGGGCAACGCCGTGGAATTCCGGAACGTCTCCTTCGCGTACCCCGGGGCCGAGGCACCGGTCCTCGACGGTGTCAGCTTCACGGCCGCTCCGGGGACCGTGACGGCTGTTATCGGCGCCACGGGGAGCGGCAAAACAACGCTGCTGAATCTGGTGCCCCGGTTCCTGGCCGCCACCGGCGGGCACATCAGCATCGGAGGATGCGATGTTCGGAGCCTGACCCTGGACGCCTTGCGGAGCATGATCGCCGTCGTACCCCAGCACTCGTATCTGTTCTCCGGGACGGTAGCCGAGAACCTGCGGATGGCCGCCCCGGCGGCGACCGACGACGATCTCTGGCGCGTGCTGGGCAGCGCGCAGGCAGAGGAGTTTGTCCGGAAGCTGCCGCAGGGGCTGGAAGCGCCGGTGAGCCAGGGCGGCACGAATTTCTCCGGCGGCCAGCGGCAGCGGCTGTGCATCGCCCGCGCGCTGCTCCGTGAGGCTCCGGTGTACTTGTTCGACGACAGCTTCTCGGCACTGGACTACGGCACCGACCACCGGCTCCGCGAGGCGATCGGGCCGCTGCTCCGCACGGCCACTGTCCTGATCGTCGCCGAACGGGTCGCCACGATCGTGGACGCCGGGCTGATCCTGGTTCTTGAGGACGGCCGGCTGGTGGCGCAGGGGACACACCAGCAGCTGATGGACACGTCACCGAGCTACCGGGAGATCGCTGCCTCCCAGCTGGTGCTGGAGGAGACCCTGTGACCCCGGAACAGGCGCTCGACGCCGGCACGGACGCTCCCGCACGCGATGCCAGGGACCAGCCCCTGGTGGACACACCGTCCGGCGGGCGCACCGAGGCCCTCCCGGTGGTGCCCCAAGAGGAGGCACCGACGGGCGGCCGGTTCCGCTGGCGGACCGCCGGGCGGCTGCTCGGTCTGCTGCGGCCGTCGGCGTGGCGGATGGCCGGCGTCATCGCCGCAACGTCCGCGTTTGTGGTGCTCAACGTGGCGGCACCGAAACTCCTGGGCGACGCCACCGACGTCGTGGTTGCCGGTGTGGTCGGGGGTTCCTTCAACGAGGAGGAACTCGCCGCGCTGCTGGCGGGAGTGTCCATCATATATCTGGGGGCCTCCTTTTTCAGCTGGATCCAGGGCGCCCTGACCGCCGTCGCCGTGCAGCGGCTGAGCTACGGGCTGCGGGCCTCCGTGGAGGAGAAGCTGCATGTCCTCCCGTCCCGCCATTTTGACGAACAACACCGCGGGGACGTGCTGAGCCGCGCCACAAACGACGTTGACAACATCGCCCAGGCCCTCAACCAGCTGCTCAACCAGCTGATCATGTCGCTGCTGATGCTGTCCGCGGCGCTGGCCATGATGCTGTGGCTGTCGCCGGTCCTGGCCCTGATCGCGCTGGTCTCCGTCCCGGTGTCCACGCTCATCACCGTCCTTGTGGCCAGGAAATCCCAGGCCCACTTCACCGAGCAGTGGGGGAGCACGGGCGAGCTGCACGCACAGCTGGAGGAGTTCTTCACCGGCCACGAGGTCCTCAAGGCCTTCGGGCGGCAGGAGACGGCCGCGTCCCGGTTCAAGGACGGCAACGACAAACTGTGCCGTGCCAGCGCCCGCGCGCAGTACGTGTCCGGCGTGGTGCAGCCCCTCATGGTCTTCGTGTCCAACCTCAACTACGTCGCCGTCGCCGTCGTCGGGGCACTCCAGGTCCTGGCCGGCGCCATGACCATCGGCGGCCTCCAGGCCTTCATCCAGTTCAGCCGGCTCTTCAGCCAGCCAATGGGCCAGATCGGCGGCATGCTGACCCTCATGCAGTCGTGCCTCGCCTCGGCCGGGCGGGTCTTCGAACTCCTGGACGCCCCGGAAATCCCGGGGGAGCCCGCAATGGGCCCCGAAGCCGCGCCAGGCACCCGTCCCGGCCCCGGCAGCGCCGCCGCGCCGGCCGGCACCGCCGGCCGGGTCGCCTTTGAACACGTCACCTTCGGCTACAGCCCGGCTGCCCCGGCGGTCCGGGACCTGTCCTTCACCGTGGAACCCGGGCAGACCGTGGCGGTGGTAGGCCACACCGGCGCCGGCAAAACCACCGTCGTGAACTTGCTGATGCGGTTCTACGAACTCGACTCCGGACGGATCAGGGTCGACGGCACGGACATCACGGATCTGCCGCGGGATACCCTGCGGGCCAAGTTCGGCACCGTGATGCAGGACGCCTGGCTGTTCAGCGGCAGCATCCGGGACAACATCGAGTACGGCTGCCCCGGCGCAGGCGACGCCGAGATCGTAGCCGCTGCGCGCGCCAGCCACGTGGACCAGTTCGTCCGTGCCCTGCCCGGTGGCTACGCCACGATGCTCGGCAACGACGGCGACTCGCTGAGCCGCGGCCAGCGCCAGCTGATCTCCATCGCCAGGGCGCAACTGGCCGGGCGCAGCATCCTGGTCCTCGATGAGGCCACAAGCTCCGTTGACAGCCGCACCGAAGTGCAGATCCGGCAGGCGATGCAACGGCTCAGGCAGGGTCGCACGAGCTTCGTCATTGCCCATCGTTTGTCCACCGTCCGGGACGCTGATCTAATTCTGGTCATGGACCAAGGACGGATTGTTGAGCAGGGGACCCATCAGCAGCTGATGGCAAAGGGCGGGCACTACCTTAAACTCTACGAGGCGCAGTTCGCCCGCCGCGAACAGCCCCAACGTGACCAGGAGCCCGGACAGTGAGCCCCACCGAAACACCAGCAACATCGGCAACACCGTTTCCCGGCTCCTGGCGGCCGAATCCCGGCAGCACCGTGCCCCTGTTTGAGCAGCTCCGGCTCAACATCATCGAACGCGCTGACAACGGGACCCTGGCCCCCGGGACCAAGCTCCCCGCCGTCCGGAACCTCGCCGGCGAGCTGGGCGTCGCGCCCCACACCGTGGCGCGCGCCTACAAGGAACTGGAGGCCGCCGGCGTCGTGCTGACCCGGGGCCGGAACGGGACGGTGGTGTGCGCCCGGGACGAGGCCTGGAGCTCACTTTCCGCTGCCGCCGCCGATTTCGCCGCCGCGGCCAAGGCCCAGGGTGCCAGCTTCGCCGAGGCCGTGCAGCTGCTCGCCGCGGCGTACGACCGCGAGTAGCCCCCGCTAACATATCGGCCTGCGTTCTCCGGCGCGGGACACAGCCGGGAATGGATATTCGAAGAAGTTTTCGATTAGCATTGGTAGCGTGCCTAAAGCCGTAGCTGAAGATCCAGCCGTTGATGCCCCCGCCGTTCATGCCCCGGCCACCGTTGATGCCCCCGCGAAACCGGCGTCCGCAAAACCGGGCCGCGGAGCCGAATCCCGCCCGGCGGTGACACGCCCGGACATGTCCCGGCTTGTGGTCAAGGGCGCGCGCGAACACAACCTGCGCAACGTGGATCTGGACCTGCCGCGCGACTCCATGATCGTCTTCACCGGCCTCTCCGGCTCGGGCAAGTCATCACTCGCGTTCGACACCATCTTCGCCGAGGGCCAGCGCCGCTACGTCGAGTCGCTCTCCGCCTACGCCCGGCAGTTCCTGGGCCAGGTGGACAAGCCCGACGTCGACTTCATCGAGGGCCTCTCGCCCGCGGTGTCCATCGACCAGAAATCCACCAGCAAGAACCCGCGCTCCACCGTGGGCACCATCACGGAAATCTACGACTACATGCGCCTCCTGTGGGCCCGTGTCGGCCGCCCGCACTGCCCCGTGTGCGGCGAGCCCGTCACCAAGCAGACACCGCAGCAGATCGTGGACCAACTGCTGGAACTGCCGGAGGGAACCCGCTTCCAGGTGCTTGCCCCGGTGGTCCGCGGCCGCAAGGGCGAATTCGTTGAACTTTTCAAGGAACTCACCGCCAAGGGCTATTCGCGGGCCCGGGTCGATGACAAGCTGATCCAGCTGAGCGATCCCCCCAAGCTCGGTAAGCAGTTCAAGCACACCATTGAAGTGGTGGTGGACCGCCTGGTGGTCAAGGAAGGCATCAGCCAGCGCCTCACCGACTCGGTGGAAACCGCCTTGGGCCTGGCCGAAGGGCGGATCCTCGCCGAGTTCGTCGACCTCGACGCCGACGATCCCGAACGGATCAGGGCTTTCTCCGAGCACCTTGCCTGCCCCAACGAGCACCCGCTCGCGATCGACGAGATCGAACCCCGGTCCTTTTCCTTCAACAACCCCTTCGGCGCCTGCTCCGCCTGCAGCGGCATCGGCACCAAGCTGGAGGTTGACGAGGAACTCATCATCCCCAACGGGGAACTGTCCCTCGCGGAGGGGGCCATCGCACCGTGGTCCCTCGGCACCGCCACCACCGAGTACTGGAACCGGTTGCTTGGCGGGCTCGCCAAGGAACTCGGCTTCTCGATGACCACCCCGTGGGACAAGCTCTCCGAGGACATCCGCCAGACCGTGCTGCACGGCAAGGACCACAAAGTGGTGGTGCAGTACCGCAACCGCTTCGGCCGGGAACGCAAATACAGCACCGGCTTCGAGGGCGTCATCCAGTACGTCCACCGCAAACACCTTGAAACGGATTCGGACTCTGCCCGCGACCGCTACGAGGAATACATGCGGCAGATCCCGTGCCCGGCCTGCAACGGCGCGCGCCTGAACCCAGCGTCGCTCTCGGTGCTGATCAACGGCAAGTCCATCGCCGCCGTCGCCGCCCTGCCGATGCGCGAATGCGCCCACTTCCTGGACAACCTCGTCCTCACCGGCCGTGAAGCCCAGATCGCGAACCAGGTCCTCAAGGAGATCCAGGCCCGCCTGACCTTCCTGCTCGACGTCGGCCTGGAGTACCTGAACCTGGAACGCCCGTCCGGCACGCTGTCCGGCGGCGAAGCGCAGCGCATCCGGCTGGCCACCCAGATCGGCTCCGGCCTCGTTGGCGTGCTGTACGTCCTGGACGAACCGTCCATCGGGCTCCACCAGCGGGACAACCGACGCCTGATCGAGACCCTCACCCGGCTCCGGGACCTCGGTAACACCCTGATCGTGGTCGAACACGACGAGGACACCATCCAGGAAGCCGACTGGGTGGTGGACATCGGACCGGGAGCCGGCGAACACGGCGGCATGGTGGTGCACTCGGGTTCCTACAAAGAGCTGCTGGAGAACACCGAGTCCCTCACGGGCGACTATCTCTCCGGCCGGAAACAGATCGAGATCCCCAAGAAGCGCCGCAAGTACGACAAGAAGCGCGAGCTCAAGGTCGTGGGCGCCAAGGAGAACAACCTCCTGAACGTGGATGCCACCTTCCCGCTGGGGCTGTTCACCGCGGTGACCGGCGTCAGCGGCTCCGGCAAGTCCACCCTGGTCAATGAGATCCTCTACAAGGTCCTCGCCAACAAGCTCAACGGCGCCAAGCAGGTGGCGGGGCGGCACAAGTCGATCAAGGGCCTCGAGCACCTCGACAAGGTGGTCCACGTCGACCAAAGCCCGATCGGCCGGACCCCGCGGTCCAACCCGGCGACCTACACGGGTGTCTTTGACAACATCCGCAAGCTCTTCGCCGAAACGACCGAGGCAAAGGTCCGCGGCTACCTGCCGGGGCGGTTCTCCTTCAACGTCAAGGGCGGCCGCTGCGAGGCGTGCTCCGGCGACGGCACGCTGAAGATCGAAATGAACTTCCTGCCGGACGTCTACGTGCCCTGCGAGGTGTGCCACGGCGCCCGGTACAACCGCGAAACGCTGGAAGTCCACTACAAGGGCAAGACGATCGCCGATGTCCTGAACATGCCCATCGAGGAAGGCGCGGAGTTCTTCGCGGCCTTCTCACCGATCGCCCGGCACCTCCGGACCCTCGTCGACGTCGGCCTCGGTTACGTCCGGCTGGGCCAGCCCGCCACGACGCTCTCCGGCGGCGAGGCGCAGCGCGTCAAGCTCGCCGCGGAGCTGCAGAAGCGTTCCAACGGCCGTAGCGTCTACGTGCTGGACGAGCCCACCACGGGCCTGCACTTCGAGGACATCCGGAAGCTGCTCCTGGTCCTCCAGGGCCTCGTGGAAAAGGGCAACACGGTCATCACCATCGAGCACAACCTCGATGTCATCAAGAGTGCGGACTGGATCGTCGATCTGGGTCCCGACGGCGGCTCCGGCGGCGGTCGCATTGTCGCTTCGGGCACGCCCGAACAGGTCGCAAAGTCGACAGAAAGCCACACGGCAGCGTTCCTGGCCGACATCCTGGGCTGAAAGGTGCGGGCCCGGTGCACCGCGGAGCCTGCCGCGGATGCACCGGCCTGCCGGGCGTCGACATATTCCCGCTGGGGCATGCGAGTTTCTGGCATCCGTTCAGTCGTGAGAAACTAGGCCGGTGACCCAAACAACAGTGCCCGTGATCTTCGACCTGGACGGCACTCTTGTCGATCCGGCCGGTGGAATAACCGACGGAATCGCAGCGGCCCTCACGGAGCTCGGACTCGGCGTTCCCGGCAAGTCCCGGATGGACGCCATGATCGGACCGAAGCTCAGCCATTCCCTCACGGACATCGCCGGGGTCCCGGCCGATCAGCTCGACGACGCCATCCGGATCTACCGCGCGCACTACCTCGCGACCGGCATTGCCCAGAGCCGGCTCTATCCGGGGATCCGCGCCCTGCTGGAAGCCTTCGTCGACGCCGGACGGCCGATTGCCGTGGCCACCCAGAAGCCCGAAGGCATCGCCCGGACTGTCCTGGAGCACCACGGCATTGCCTCCATGTTCCATACGATCCGCGGCTCGGCCGCGGACGAGGCAGCAGCGGCCGGAGCGCCTTCGGGGAAGGCCGGGATCGTGGCCGCTGCCCTGGCGGACCTTTCGACGCACCACGGCCTGGACACGCAGCATGCCGTTATGGTGGGGGACCGCGCACAGGACGTGGCCGGAGCAGCTGCCAACGGCCTCGACTGCATCGGCGTAGGCTGGGGTTTTGCTCCAGACGGGGAACTGGACGCGGCGGGCGCCGTGGAGATCGTGCACAGCAGCCTGGCCCTGCACGAGACCATTGCGCGGCGGGACGCCGTCCACAGCAACGCAGTGAATTCCGTGGCCGCGAATCCCGGCGCTGTGAGTCCCAAGACAGCGAATCCGGACCTTACGACCGAAGCCGAAGACGAGGTGCACACCGATGGCAATGTTTGATGCAATCCGCTGGACCACGCGGGGCCTTGTGTCCTCGACCTGCCGGCCCACGGTCATCGGACTGGAGAACGTGCCCAAGGAGGGCCCGTTCATTGTGGCACCCAACCACCTGTCCTTCCTCGACAGTGTGATCGTGCAGGCGCTGATGCCGCGCCCCGTGGCCTTCTTCGCCAAGGCGGAGTATTTCACCACCGGCGGCGTCAAGGGCAAGGTGATGAAGTCCTTCTTCGAAGCGGTCGGATCCATCCCGGTGGAACGCGGCGAGCAGGCCGCCAGCGTTCAGGCGCTCAAGACCCTGCTGGAAATCCTCGACTCCGGCAAAGGCGTGGGCATCTACCCGGAAGGCACCCGCTCGCGGGACGGCATCCTCTACCGCGGCCGCACCGGCGTGGGCTGGCTGGCCCTGACCACGGGCGCGCCCGTGATCCCAGTGGGGCTGATCGGCACCGAAAACCTGCAGCCCGCGGACAGCAAATCGGTCAAGCCGCAGCACTTCACCATGAAGGTCGGAGAGCCGCTCTACTTTGACAAGACCGGGCCGGACCATTCCCTCCCCGCGCGCCGCCAGGCCACGGACCGGATCATGGACGCCATCGCCGGGCTCAGCGGCCAGGAACGCTCCACAAGCTACAACCAGAGCAAAGCCACCGACTAGCGTCACTCCCCGACACGGCCCAGGCACCGGCAGCAGCACTGCCCTGGACACACTGCCCGGAACGCAGTGCCCGGAAAACACGGCCCGGGGCTTAACTGTCCGGGGCATGGCTGCACGCTCAGTAGACTTGGTGTGTGGCAGATCCAGCGAGCTACCGGCCCCAGACCGGTGAAATTCCGACCAATCCGGGCGTGTACCGCTTCCGGGACCCGCACGGGCGGGTCATCTACGTCGGCAAGGCCAAGAACCTCCGTTCGCGGCTGAACTCGTACTTCGCCAACCCGGCGGGGCTGCTTCCCAAAACCTATGCAATGGTCCACACGGCCAGCAGCGTCGAGTGGACCGTCGTCGGCAGCGAGCTCGAGTCGCTGCAGCTTGAATACACCTGGATCAAGGAATTCAAGCCCCGTTTCAATGTGATGTTCCGGGATGACAAGAGCTACCCCTACCTCGCCGTCTCCATGGGGGAGAAGTACCCCCGGGTCCAGGTCCTGCGCGGGGATCGCCGCAAGGGCACCCGCTATTTCGGCCCCTACACCGCCGGGGCCATCCGGGACACCATGGACACCCTGCTGCGCGTCTTCCCGGTCCGCAGCTGCAGCGCCGGTGTCCTGAAACGGGCCGAAGCCAGCGGCAGGCCCTGCCTGCTCGGCTACATCGACAAGTGCGCCGCGCCGTGCGTCGGGCGCATCTCCGCCGAGGACCACCGCGCACTGGCCGAGGATTTCTGCACGTTCATGGGCGGTGAGGCCAAGCCGTTCGTCACCCGGCTGGAAAAGGACATGGCCGCCGCCGTGGCGGAATTGGACTACGAGCGGGCCGCGCGGATCCGTGACGACATCGTCGCGCTCAAGAAGGTCTTCGAACGCAACGCCGTCGTCCTGGCCGAGGGCACGGACGCCGACGTCTTCGCCCTGCACGAGGACGAACTCGAAGCCGCCGTGCAGGTCTTCCACGTCCGGGGCGGCCGGATCCGCGGCCAGCGCGGCTGGGTGGTCGAAAAGGTCGAGGACACCACCACCCCGGATCTCGTTGAACACCTGCTCCAGCAGGTCTATGGCGAGGAAGCAGGCCTCGAAGGCAGGCTGCCGCGGGAGGTTCTTGTCCCGGTGGAGCCCAGCAACGCCGGGGAACTGGGGCTCTGGCTCAGCGGGCTGCGCGGAGCCCGCGTGGACATCCGGGTGCCCCGCCGCGGCGACAAGGCCGCACTCCTGTCCACCGTCCGGGACAACGCCGAGCACGCCCTTAAGCTGCACAAATCCCGGCGCGCCGGCGATCTGACCATGAGGTCCCAGGCGCTCCAGGAACTGCAGGAGGCCTTGGAACTGCCGGTCGCGCTGCTGCGGATCGAATGCTTCGACATCTCGCACGTCCAGGGCACCAACGTGGTCGGTTCCATGGTGGTGGTCGAGGACGGCCTGCCGAAGAAGTCCGACTACCGGAAGTTCTCTGTCACGGGCGCCGCCGCCAACGACGACACCGCAGCCATGCACGACGTGCTGACCCGGCGCTTCCGGAACTACCTGCAGGAGCAGTCGGTCCAGGCCGACGCCGCCCGGCAGCCCGGCCACCAGGCCATGCTCAACGCCGCCGCGGACGCTGCCGTCGCCGGCACTCCTGCCACCACCACTGTGGCCGACACCACCACCCCGGCGCCGCGGACCAAGTTCGCTTACCCGCCCAACCTCGTGGTGGTCGACGGCGGCAAGCCCCAGGTCAACGCCGCCGCCCGCGCGCTGGCCGAACTGGGCATCGAGGATGTCTACGTCGTCGGGCTCGCCAAACGCCTCGAGGAGGTCTGGCTGCCGGACAGCGACTTCCCGGTGATCCTGCCGCGGGCCTCGGCCGGGCTGTACCTGTTGCAGCGCATCCGCGACGAGGCCCACCGCTTCGCGATCTCCTTCCACCGGCAGAAACGCGGCAAGGCGATGACGGTATCCGCGCTGGACGGAGTTCCCGGCCTCGGGGAATCCAAGCGCAAAGCCCTGCTGGCCCGGTTCGGCTCGGTCAAAAGCATCAAAACGGCCAGTGTGGAGGAACTCACCGGCGCCAAGGGCATCGGGCCGTCCCTGGCCGCGGCGATTGTCCGGCACTTCACCGACGACGACGGCGACGCCGCCACCGTCCCCGCCATCAACATGACCACCGGCGAAATCCTCGAGACTTAGCTAGCACCGGCAAACTTAGCTAGGGTAAGGACTTGGGTAAACGGCATCCGCGGCAGGCATTCGCACCGCAACCTCCGCCCGGCGGGATCACCGCGCAACAGCACAGCAGAACGGGGCTTCACTGATGGCAGAGTCGACGGCAGGATCCGGGACGGACACGGACGGTATGACACCGGTCAAACCCGTCGAGGCCGAACTGCTCGTAGTGACGGGCATGTCGGGAGCCGGCCGGAGCACTGCAGCGGACGCCTTGGAAGACCACGGCTGGTACGTCGTGGAAAACCTCCCCCCGCAGATGCTCGGCACGCTTGCGGAAATCGTGTCCCACGCGCCGGGTTCCATGTCCAAACTCGCCGTCGTGATGGACGTCCGCAGCAAGGAACTCTTCGCTGACATCCGCGCCGCCCTCCGCAATCTTGAAGCAAGCGGCGTCGGCTTCCGCGTATTGTTCCTTGACGCGGACGACGGCGTCCTGGTCCGGCGTTTCGAGCAGGGCCGGCGCCCCCACCCGCTGCAGGGCGGCGGCAGGATCCTCGACGGCATCGCCGCCGAACGCGAACTGCTCCACGAACTGCGCACCTCCGCCGACATCGTGCTGGACACGTCCTCGCTGAACGTCCACGGACTCGCCACCGCGATCACCGAACTGTTCAGCGAGACCGGTCCCGTGGCCCTCCGCCTCAACGTCATGAGCTTCGGCTTTAAGTACGGGCTGCCCGTGGACGCCAACTTCGTCGCCGACGCCCGCTTCATCCCCAACCCGCACTGGGTTCCGGCCCTCCGCCCGCACACCGGGCTGGACCAGGACGTCAGCGACTATGTACTGGAGGCCGAGGGCGTCAGCAACTTCGTGGAACGCTACGTGCTGGCACTCGAACCGGTCCTGGAAGGCTACCGCCGGGAGAACAAGCACTACGCCACCATCGCCGTCGGCTGCACCGGCGGCAAGCACCGCTCCGTCGCCGTCGCCGTCGAACTGTCCCGCCGGCTGGCGCAGTACCCGCGCGTCACCGTGACCACCACCCACCGGGACCTGGGCCGCGAATAATGGCGCTGCTCACCGGTCCGCTGCCGCTCGTTCCGCCGGCCAGTGCGGTCCTGGCCAGCCAGCAGGACAAAGGTCCGTCCGTCGTCGCGCTCGGCGGCGGGCACGGACTCTCCGCCTCCCTGTCGGCGCTGCGCCTGCTCACCACCGAGCTGACCGCCGTCGTCACAGTCGCGGACGACGGCGGCTCCTCGGGACGGCTGCGCGAGGAGTACGGCGTCCTGCCGCCCGGCGACCTCCGGATGGCGCTCTCCGCGCTGTGCGATGACACGGACTGGGGCCGCACCTGGCGTGATGTTATGCAGCACCGCTTCACACCCGGCAAGGGCCGCGGCGGTTCCCTCGATGAACACGCCATGGGCAACCTGCTGATCGTGACGCTCTGGGAGCTCCTGGGCGACACCGTCGCCGGCCTGAAATGGGCCGGTGCGCTGCTCGGTGCCCGCGGTGAGGTCCTGCCGATGTCCAGTGTCCCCCTGACCATCGAGGGCCAGGTCCGCGTCACTGCCCCCGACGGCAGCTCGGCGCTGCAGACTATCGCCGGCCAGGCGAAATGCGCTGTTGCCGGCACGCTCGAGAGCGTCCGGCTGCTTCCCGAGGACGCGCCGGCCTGCATCGAGGCGCTCACCGCCATCGAACTGGCGGACTGGGTCATCCTGGGACCCGGGTCCTGGTACACGTCCGTGCTCCCGCACCTGCTGCTGCCGGAAATGCGCCAAGCGCTCTGCAACACGGCCGCCCGCCGCTGCCTCACTATGAACCTCGCCACGGACACCAAGGAGACCCTTGGAATGTCGGCCGCGGACCATCTGCGGGTGCTCAGGGACTATGCGCCGGACTTCACAATCGACGTCGTCCTGGCCGATCCGGCGTCCGTGACCGACCTCGCCGACTTCGAGCAGGCGGCCGGGATGCTCGGTGCCGAGGTGGTGTTGGGTAAAGTGGGGGCGTCGAGCCGCCGGCCGATCCACGACCCGCTGCGTCTGGCAACGGCGTACCACGACATTTTCGGGAACAGGTAGGAAAGGTGCCATGGCACTGACAGCATCAGTCAAGGAAGAACTTTCCCGGCTGGACATCAAGAAGTCCTCGGTCCGCAAGGCTGAAGTGTCCGCCATGCTTCGCTTCGCCGGGGGACTGCACATCATCTCCGGTCGGATCGTGATCGAGGCCGAGGTGGACCTCGCCTCGACCGCGCGGCGGCTGCGCGCCGCCATCGCCGAGGTCTACGGGCACCAGAGTGAAATCATCGTCGTGTCCGGCGGCGGCCTGCGCCGCGGCAGCCGCTACGTGGTCCGGGTGGTGCGCGACGGCGAGGCCCTCGCCCGCCAGACCGGCCTGCTGGACGCCCGGGGACGCCCGGTCCGTGGCCTGCCCTCGGTGGTGGTGAACGGTTCCGCCGCCGACGCCGAGGCCGTCTGGCGCGGCGCCTTCCTGGCCCACGGTTCCCTCACCGAGCCCGGCCGGTCCTCCGCCATGGAGGTCACGTGCCCGGGCCCCGAGTCGGCCCTGGCCCTCGTCGGGGCGGCCCGCCGCCTCGGCATCCAGGCCAAGGCCCGCGAGGTCAGGGGAGTGGACCGTGTTGTCATCCGTGACGGGGACACGATCGCCGCCCTGCTGACCCGGATGGGCGCCCACGACGCGCTCATGGTGTGGGAAGAGCGGCGGATGCGCAAGGAAGTCCGCGCCACCGCGAACCGGCTGGCCAACTTCGACGACGCCAACCTTCGGCGTTCTGCGCAGGCCGCCGTCGCTGCCGGCGCGCGCGTGGATCGTGCCCTGGAGATCCTCGGCGATGACGTCCCGGACCACCTGAAGTACGCCGGCGAACTCCGCGTGGCGCACAAACAGGCGAGCCTGGACGAGCTTGGCCGCCTCGCGGACCCGATCATGACAAAGGACGCCATCGCGGGGCGGATCCGCCGCCTGCTGGCAATGGCGGACAAACGCGCCCAGGACCTCGGCATCCCCGGCACGGAGGCCAATGTGACGCCGGAAATGCTGGACGAGTAGCCTCACACTGGAAACATCTGCAGAATCAGATCGGGCCGGCGGGAATACCTCGGGGGGACTGGAGGCTATTCCCACTGGATTCCGATCCAGAGACTTCCGGGTGCCACAACATCCGGATGCATAATCCGAGAGTTATCAAAACGGACAACCAGTCCACGACATTGGAGGATTTTGTGACCGAGTACGTACTGCCCGATCTCAGCTATGACTACGCCGCACTGGAACCGCACATTTCCGCGCGGATCATGGAGCTGCACCACAGCAAGCACCACGCCGCGTACGTCGCAGGCGCCAACAACGCACTGGCGCAGCTGGCCGAAGCCCGCGACAAGGGCGATTTCGCCAACATCAACCGCCTCTCCAAGGATCTGGCGTTCCACACCGGCGGCCACGTCAACCACTCGGTGTTCTGGAACAACCTCTCCCCGGACGGCGGCGACAAGCCCGAAGGCGAACTGGCAGCAGCCATCGACGACGCGTTCGGCTCCTTCGACGCGTTCCGCGCGCACTTCAGCGCAGCGGCCCTCGCCCTGCAGGGATCCGGCTGGGCGTTCCTGGCCTACGAGCCCATCGGCGGCAACCTCGTGATCGAGCAGCTCTACGATCAGCAGGGCAACGTCGCGGTGGGCACCACCCCGCTGCTGATGCTGGACATGTGGGAGCACGCCTTCTACCTGGACTACGTCAACGTCAAGGCCGACTACGTCAAGGCTTTCTGGAACATCGTCAACTGGGCCGACGTCGCCAAGCGCTTTGACGCCGCCCGCAAGAACGCCACCGGCCTCATCACGCTCTAAAACGCCATGGGCGGCGGCTCCCAGAGTGTGCCGCCGGAAACCGGAACGTAACAAAGCTCACATTTGCCGCCGTGAGGCTCGAATAGTGGACGGTCTGCCCCCGCACTTGCGGGGGCAGACCAAGTTAAACGTAAGATAGGTCACGGAAGGCGGTTAGCCTTCAGCAATGTGGCTGGTCGCCCTCCGATCTGTTAATCATCTCTGCCCAATGGCGTGCGGGATCTGTTAGTTGGCTTGAGCGCCTTCTCAACTAGTCGTGCTTGCAAAGCACCAAGGAGACTGAAAACGTGACCACCCGTATTGGTATCAACGGCTTCGGCCGTATTGGCCGCAACTACTTCCGCGCCGCACTTGCCCAGGGGGCAGACCTTGAGATCGTGGCCGTCAACGACCTCACCAGCCCGGAAGCACTGGCCCACCTCTTCAAGTACGACTCCGTGGGCGGGCGCCTGCAGGAGACGATCGAGGTCAAGGACGGCAACATCGTCGTCGACGGAAAGACCGTCAAGGTCCTCGCCGAGCGCGATCCGGCCAAGCTGCCCTGGGGCGAGCTCGGCGTTGACATTGTCATCGAATCCACCGGTTTCTTCACGAAGGCCGCCGACGCGCAGAAGCACATCGATGCCGGCGCCAAGAAGGTCCTGATCTCCGCCCCCGCCTCTGATGAGGACATCACGATCGTGATGGGCGTCAACGACGGGCTCTACGACCCCGCCGCGCACCACATCATCTCCAACGCCTCCTGCACCACCAACTGCCTCGGCCCGCTGGCCAAGGTGGTCAACGACGCCTTCGGCATCGAGCGCGGCCTGATGACCACCATCCACGCGTACACGGCCGACCAGAACCTGCAGGACGGCCCGCACAAGGACCTCCGCCGCGCCCGTGCCGCCGCCATCAACATGGTCCCCACCTCCACCGGTGCGGCCAAGGCAATCGGCCTGGTCCTGCCGGAACTGAAGGGCAAGCTGGACGGCTACGCCATCCGCGTTCCCGTCCCCACCGGTTCCGCAACGGACCTGACCGTTACCGTCTCCCGCGAAACCACCGTCGAGGAAGTCAACGCCGCCCTCAAGGCAGCCTCCGAGTCCGCCGAGCTCAAGGGCCTGCTGACTTACACCGACGAGCCGATCGTCTCCTCGGACATCGTCGGTGACCCGGCCTCGTCCATCTTCGACTCGGGCCTGACCAAGGTGATCGGCAACCAGGTCAAGGTTGTTTCCTGGTATGACAACGAATGGGGCTACTCCAACCGCCTCGTGGACCTCACGGAGCTCGTCGCAGCCAAGCTGGGCTAGGGTAAGACTCATGACATTCCACACCCTCAACGAACTGATCGCTGATGGTGTCCGCGGGCGGTACGTTCTGGTCAGAAGTGACCTGAACGTGCCGCTCGACGGCTCTACAGTGACTGACGACGGCCGCATCAAGGCCTCCCTGCCAGTGCTGGCGAAGCTCACGGACGCCGGTGCCCGCGTGCTGGTCACAGCACACCTTGGCCGCCCCAAGGGCGCCCCTGAGGACAAGTACTCGCTCAAGCCCGCCGCGTCGCGGCTGGCGGAGCTTGCCTCGTTCAAGGTCTCCCTCGCCGAAGACACGGTGGGCGAGTCCGCCAAGGAACTGGCCTCCGCGCTCCAGGACGGCGAAGTGCTGGTCCTGGAAAACGTCCGCTTCGACGCCCGGGAAACATCCAAGGACGACGCCCAGCGCGGCGCGTTCGCGGACGAGCTGGTTTCCCTGACCGGCAGCAACGGCGCCTTCGTGGATGACGCCTTCGGCGCCGTGCACCGCAAGCATGCCAGCGTGTACGACGTCGCCACGCGGCTGCCGTCCTACCAGGGCGATCTGGTGCGCACCGAGGTCGAGGTGCTGCGGAAGCTCACCACCGACACGCAGCGCCCCTACGTTGTGGTGCTGGGCGGTTCCAAGGTCTCCGACAAGCTTGCGGTGATCGACAACCTCATCGGCAAGGCAGACACCATCCTGGTGGGCGGCGGCATGCTGTTCACCTTCCTCGCAGCCGCCGGCCACAAGGTGGCGGGCAGCCTGCTGGAAGAGGACCAGATCCCCGTTGTCCAGGACTACCTCAAGCGCGCCGCGGACGCCGGGACTGAGTTCGTGGTTCCCACCGACGTCGTCGTGGCCAGCAAGTTCGCCGCCGACGCCGACCACGAAACGGTGCGTGCCGACGCGATCGAAGGCAGCAGCTTCGGAAGCCAGGGCATCGGCCTGGACATCGGTCCGGAGTCGGCCGCTGCCTTCGCGGACCGGATCAAGGGCGCCAAGACGGTGTTCTGGAACGGCCCCATGGGCGTCTTTGAGTTCGCGGCGTTCGCCGCCGGCACCCGGGCCATCGCGCAGGCGCTCACCGAAACAGCGGCTTTCACCGTTGTGGGCGGCGGCGACTCCGCCGCAGCGGTCCGGACCCTCGGCTTCGCCGACGACCAGTTCGGGCACATTTCCACCGGCGGCGGGGCCAGCCTCGAGTACCTCGAAGGCAAGGAACTCCCCGGCCTGAGCGTCCTGGACCGGTAGATACCTCCAGCCGGCAGGGCGCCCGGTTCCACCACGGGCGCCCTGCCGGCTGTTTCACTGCTACGAACTTTTTGGAGACCACGTGACTACGTCAACCAACGGCAAATTCGACCGCACGCCCTTCATTGCGGGCAACTGGAAGATGAACATGGACCACGTCCAAGGCATCACCCTCCTGCAGAAACTGGCCTGGACCCTGTCCGACGCCAAGCACGACTACAGCCGGGCGGAGGTGGCCGTCTTCCCGCCGTTCACCGATCTCCGCGGCGTCCAGACCCTGGTCCAGGGCGATGAACTGAAGATCGTCTACGGCGGCCAGGACCTCTCCCAGTTCGATTCGGGTGCCTACACGGGCGACATCTCCGGGCAGTTCCTCGCCAAGCTCGGCTGCAGCTACGTCCTGGTCGGCCACAGCGAACGCCGCACCATCCATCACGAGTCGGACGATGTGCTGAACGCCAAGACGAAGGCAGCCTTCCGGCACGGCATCACTCCGGTGCTGTGCGTCGGAGAAGGCCTGGAGATCCGCCAGGCCGGCACCCACGTGGATCACACGCTCGCCCAGCTGCGTGCCGGCGTCGAGGGCCTCACAGCTGAGCAGGCTGCCGAACTCGTCGTCGCCTATGAGCCCGTGTGGGCCATCGGAACCGGCGAAGTCGCCGGCCCGGAGGACGCCCAGGAAATGTGCGCCGCCATCCGCGCCGAGCTCTCCACTCTCTTCGGCGCGGATGTCGCCGGCAAGACCCGCCTCCTCTACGGCGGTTCGGTCAAGGCCAACAACGCCGCGTCGATCCTCAAGGAACGCGACGTGGACGGATTGCTTGTCGGAGGTGCCAGCCTGGACGCCGCCGAGTTTGCTAATATTGTCAGGTTCGAGAGTCACCTGCTGACGGATTAGTCCGGACACTGTCGTGGCCCCCGCAATCCAAATCTTCTGAAAGGCCGTCGTGGACGTTCTTCATGTCATTCTGCAGGTTCTCCTTGGGATCACCAGCCTCCTGCTGACCTTGCTCATTCTGCTCCACAAGGGCCGTGGTGGCGGACTGTCCGACATGTTCGGCGGCGGCATGAGCTCCGGACTTAGCTCCTCCGGTGTGGCCGAGCGCAACCTCAACCGCTTCACGATCATTCTCGGTGTCACCTGGGGCCTTGTGATCATCGGCCTCGGCCTGATCATGCGGTTCAGTGGCGGCGGAGACTCCTAGCTGCACCGTCTTTCAAAAACTTCATAACGGGTCCTTGTGGCCCTCCCGGCATCGGGAACTCCGAACTACACTGTGGCTGACTGCACGCTCATTCCGTCCGCCAAGTAGCCAGGAGTTCCCGATGCTGCATTCCGCCTCCGGTTTCCGGGGCATCCGAGTTGGAGCCACCGAAGGGGCCGCGCCGCGCCACGAACCGCTCGACGGCGCCGCTGTCCGCACCCCGCGTATCCGCATCATTTACCTCTGCGGCAAGGGCCATGAGACCACGCTGGTGTTCGCCCAACTGCCCGACGACCAGATCCCCGGCGTCTGGGACTGCCGCCGCTGCGGCGGGACGGCCACCCGGGACGAGGCGCAGTTCGCCCTCGAGGACACACCGGCGGACGGCTTCAAGAGCCACCTCGAGTACGTTAAAGAACGGCGCTCCAGCCAGGACGCCGAAGACGTGCTGGCCGGAGCGCTCGAGAGGCTGCGGGCCCGCCGGATCTTCCCGGAGGGATAGCCCAGAGGGATAGCGCAGCGGGATAACGCGGAAAGATAGCGCAGCGGCTAGGAGAAGACAGCCGTTCCGGGTCAGCCCTTTCGGACCAGTTGTTCCGGCACCCGGGCAGCGGCGTTTTCGTCAATCAGCCAGAGTGTTTCGTTCCGGCCGCGCGGGCCGGCGGCCGGCACCTGCACCGGGTTGGCTCCCGCGAGGGCCAGGCCCACAGCCCCAGCCTTGTCCTCGCCGGCCACGACCATCCAGATTTCCGACGCCGTGTTGATGGCCGGCAGCGTGAGGGAGATCCGCAGCGGCGGGGGTTTGGGGGAGTTGCGGACCCCCACAACGGAGAGTTCCTTCTCCCGGATCCCGGCCTGCTCGGGGAAGAGCGACGCGACGTGCGCGTCGGGCCCGACGCCGAGCAGGACGATGTCGAAGCGGGGCAGGGCGGCCGGGTGCTCCGGGCGGTCATCGGACATGTCCGCAGCGTGTTCCGCGGCTGCCGCGTCACGGAGCCTCGCGGCATAGTCCGCGGCCGCGTCTTCGGGTGCGCCAAACTCGTCAGCGGACCCGGGGACGTGAATCCGTGCAGGGTCGGCCGGGATACGTGAGAGGAGCGCCTCGTGGGCCTGGCGGGCGTTGCGTTCCGGGTCGTCGGCTGCAACGAAGCGCTCATCGCCCCACCAGAAGTTGACCTTGGACCAGTCGACAGCGGAGAACGCCGGTGATTCGGCGACGGCCTTGAGCGAGCCGATGCCCATCGACCCTCCGGTAAGTACCACCGTCGCCTCGCCGTATTTGTCCTGGATGTCCACCAGCTTGGTGATCAGGCGGGCCGCGATGGCAGCCATGAGGACGGTCGAGTCGGGATGGATGCTTACTCTGGGGTCAGCGCTCACTGGGACGGACACTCCTTAGATTGGTACGTGGCAGTCCAATAGTAATCACTTCGCCGAACACTTCGTCCGGATCGAGCCGGCGGAGCTCTTCGGCGAGGCAGTCCTTCAGGCTTCGGCGCGGCAGGGAGATGCGCTGGACGGGCTGGCCGGGCTGGGTCAGCTCCGCCACGGTGAGGCCGGGCCGGAAGAGCTGGACGTCGCCGGCCGTCCGGGTGAGCCGCACGCGCCGGATACCGGTCCCTGCGGGGTCAGCGACGATCGTGACCGGCGCGTCGAGCGCCAGCGTGAGCCAGGCCGCGAGCAGGATGGTGCTGGGGGAGTCCGAGGCGCCTTCGACGGCGACGGCGGTGACGGGCGAGCCGTCCACCTGGTCCAGGACCGCTGCCAGCTGGATCCGCCAGTTGGTCAGGCGGGTCCAGGCGAGGTCCGTGTCGCCGGCCTTGTAGGTGCGGCGGATGTTTTCCAGCGCCCCTTGCGGGTCGGCCTCGTTGGCCGAGTCGGTGATCCGCCGGTGCGCGATCCGCCCGATCGACGTCTCGCAGGCGTTCTTGGGCGCACCATGGGGCCACCAGGCCACGATCGGCGCGTCCGGCAGCAGCAGGGCCGCGACGAGGGATTCGCTTTCCTCCGCGAGTTCACCGTAGCCGCGGAGCAGGATGACCTCGGACGCCCCGGCGTCGCCGCCCACCCGGATCTGCGCGTCGAGCCGGGTCGGGGCGCTGGCCCCGGCGTCGGCGAGGACGATGATCCGACAGGGGTGCTCGCGGCTGGCCTCGTTGGCGGCCTCGATGGCTTCCTCTTCGAGGCCGGACTTGGTGACCACCACGAGGGTCAGCACCCGGCCCAGGGCAATCACGCCGCCCTGCTCGCGCAGCGCCATGATCTTCTTGGAGATCTTGGAGGTGGTGGTATCGGGAAGATCTACGATCATGGCCTTCTCCAGGTTCGTCCGTCACGGGCAAGCAACTCGTCGGCGGAGGCGGGCCCCCAGCTTCCGGGTACGTATGGCTCGGGCTGTTCATTGAGGCTGGCCCAGTACTCCTCGAACGGATCCAGGATCTTCCAGGACAGCTCCACCTCGGCGTGCCGGGGGAACAGCGGCGGCTCTCCCAGGAGCACATCGAGGATGAGTCGTTCGTAGGCCTCAGGGCTGGACTCCGTGAAGGAGTGCCCATAGCCGAAGTCCATGGTCACGTCACGGACCTCCATCTGCGTGCCGGGAACCTTGGACCCGAAGCGGATGGTGGCGCCTTCATCGGGCTGGACCCGGATCACCACGGCGTTCTGGCCGAAGTCGTCCTCGCCGTGGTCGGTGAAGAGCAGGTTGGGGGCGCGTTTGAGAACCACCGCGATCTCGGTCACCCGGCGGCCCAGCCGTTTGCCGGCGCGCAGGTAGAACGGCACCCCGGACCAGCGGCGGGTGTTGATGTCGACCCGGATCGCGGCGAACGTCTCCGTCTTCGAATCGGCGGGGATGCCCTCCTCCTCCAGGTATCCCACGACCTTTTCGCCGCCCTGCCAGCCGCCGGTGAACTGCCCGCGGGCCGAGTGGGTGGAGAGATCATCGGGGAGCCGTACGGCGGCGAGGACCTTTTCCTTCTCGGCCCGGAGGTCATCGGCGTTGAAGGAAATTGGCTCCTCCATGGCGGTCAGCGCCAGGAGCTGCAGCAGGTGGTTCTGGATGACGTCGCGGGCCGCGCCCACGCCGTCGTAATACCCCGCCCGGCCGCCGGTGCCGATGTCCTCGGCCATGGTGATCTGGACATGGTCAACGTAATTTGCGTTCCAGAGCGGCTCAAAGAGCTGGTTGGCGAAGCGCAGCGCCAGGATGTTCTGCACCGTTTCTTTGCCGAGGTAGTGGTCGATCCGGAACACGGCGTCCTGCGGGAAGACCGATTCCACGATGTCGTTGAGCTGGCGCGCGGACTCGAGGTCGTGGCCGAAGGGCTTCTCAATGACCACGCGCCGCCACTTGTCGCCCTCGGCCTGGGCCAGGCCGTGCTTGGACAGCTGCCGGCAGACCAGCTCGAACGCGTTCGGCGGGATGGACAGGTAGAACGCGTGGTTGCCGCGTGTTCCCCGCTGCTCATCGAGTTCGTCGATCGTTTCGGACAGCCGCTTGAAGGCGTCGTCGTCGTCGAACTCGCCCTGCACGAAGCGGATGCCCTTCGCGAGCTGCTCCCACACCGTTTCATCAAACGGAGTGCGGGCGTAGGTCTTGACGGCCTCCTTCACCTCGGCCGCGAAGTCCTCGTTGTCCCACTCCCGGCGGGCGAAGCCCACCAGGGCAAAGCTCGGCGGCAGCAGCCCGCGGTTAGCCAGGTCGTACACGGCCGGCATGAGTTTCTTGCGTGCGAGGTCCCCCGTGACCCCGAACAGGACCAGTGACGACGGTCCCGCAATACGGTTCAGGCGCCGGTCACGGGGGTCCCGGAGCGGATTGCGCCCCCGGCCGGCCGTGTTCCTGCCGCCGTTGAGTTTTTCTGGCATGGTTGCGTTGGTGCCTTAGCTTTCGGTGGAGGGAACAGCCTGGCCGGCCAGCGTGGCGACAAGGTCCTGCAGCTGGCGGACGCCGGCTGCCCGGTCCGTGAGGTGCAGGCGGAGGACCGGACGGCCGTGATCGGACAAGACCTGCGCGTCGCCGGCGGCCTGGGCCGAGATCAGCTCGCCGAAGCTAAAGGGACGGTCAGGGATGGCCAGGTCGGCGGCGGCCGCGGCCGTCACCTGCAGGAAGACGCCGATCGCGGGTCCGCCCTTGTGGAACTGCCCGGTGGAGTGGAGGAAGCGCGGGCCCCAGCCGAACGTCACCGGACGGCCGCTGACGGCTGCCAGCTGGTCCCGGACGCCTTCCAGCGGAGCGTACGCGAGCCGGTCGAAGTAGGCCTGGACACTCAGGTAGCTGTCCGGTCCGAGCTCGCCCAGCAAGGCGCTGACCGCCCCGGCCGCGGTGGTGGCGGAGCCAAGCCAGTCGCCGCCGCGGACCTCGATGGCGCCGTCGGTGAACGCTGCGGGCGTCGGTTCCGGCTGGGCGTCCAGCAGCCCGCGGGCGGCCACCTTGGCGGCCTCGACGTCGGGCTGGTCGTAGGGGTTGATGCCCAGCAGGCGCCCCGCTACAGCGGTGGCGAACTCCCACGTCATCATCTGGGTGGGCAGGCCGCCGGCGATCGCGACCTCGTTCTCGCCGAGTTCGACGTCGGCGTCCGCGGCGACGAGCCGGACCACCAGGACATCGGGGGCGCCCAGCGTGGTTTCCGGCGACGCCGGGCCGGCAACGACCGGGAGTACGCCGGTGCCGAGCTTGCCGGTGGATTCCGCGATGAGCTGTTCGGCCCAGTCGGCGAAGCCCTTGATGCCTGAGCCGTCCTCGGCGATGACGATTTTGTCGCGCAGCGGATTCGTGCCGCCCAGCGCCGCACCGAGGGCCAGGCCGATGTTCTCCTCGCCGTCCTCGTTGAGGACCTCGGCAGCCTCCTCCGCTTCGTCCAGGAACGCCTGGACGTCCACGCCGGCCAGGCCGCACGGCACCATCCCGAACGCGGTGAGCGCCGAGTAGCGGCCGCCGACATTGGGATCGGCGTTGAAGACGGCGCGGTAGCCGGCCTCGCGGGCGGCCTTGTCCAGCGGTGAACCCGGATCGGTGACAATGATGATCCGGCTCTTCGCATCGAGACCCGCCTCGGTGAAGGCGTGCTCGAAGATCCGGCGCTGCGAGTCCGTCTCCAGGGTGGAGCCGGACTTCGAGGACACCACGATCGCCGTTTCGGCCAGCCGGTCCGCGAGGGCGGCGGCGACCTGTTCCGGGTCCGTGCTGTCCAGCACGGTCAGCTCGACGCCGGCGGTTCCGGCGATGACCTCGGGGGCCAGTGAGGATCCGCCCATTCCGCACAAGACGATCCGGCTGACTCCGTCGGCCCGCAGGGCTTCACGGAGGGCGAGGATGTCCGCCACGAGCGGCTGGGAGACTGTGGCCGCCTCGACCCACCCGAGCCGGACGGACGCTTCGGCCTCGGCGTCTGGGCCCCACAGGGTGGGGTCCTTGGCGAAGATCCGGGTGGCGACCTTGTCCTCCAGCAGGGCGGGCAGGTGCTGTTCGTGGGCCAGGCGGGCGGCGCCCGTGGCGTCGTAGCTGAGAGTGGTCATGGGGACTATGCGTCCTTCCGTGCAGCGGCGAGGGCGCCCTCGACGTCGGCCAGCAGTTCCTTCCAGCTTGCCACGAACTTGTCGAGGCCTTCGGACTCGAGCACCGCGACGACCTCGTTGTAGGAGATGCCGAGGGCATCGAGGGCGTTCAGCGTGGCGTTGGCGTCGTCATAACCGCGGGTGATCGTGTTGCCCGTGACGGTGCCGTGGTCGAACGTGGCGTCGAGGGTCTTCTCCGGCATGGTGTTCACCACGCCGGGGGCGACGAGTTCCGTGACGTACAGCGTGTCCGGGTACGCCGGGTCCTTGACCCCGGTGGAGGCCCACAGCGGACGCTGGGGGAGTGCGCCGGCGTCGGCCAGGAGGGCCCAGCGTTCGGTGGAGAAGAGCTCCTCGTTGACCTGGTAGGCGAGCCGGGCGTTGGCCAGGCCGGCCTTGCCCTTGAGGGCGCGGGCTTCGTCGGTGCCGATCGCGTCGAGGCGCTTGTCGATTTCGGAGTCCACGCGGGAGACGAAGAAGGACGCCACCGAGTGGATCCGGGAGAGGTCGTGGCCGTTGTCCTTGGCCTGCTCCAGGCCGGACTGGAAGGCGTTGATGACGGCGCGGTAGCGTTCCAGCGAGAAGATCAGCGTGACGTTGACGCTGATGCCTTCGGCCAGGGTCGCCGTGATGGCTTCGAGGCCCTCCAGGGTCGCCGGGATCTTGATGTGGACGTTGTCCTTGTTGACCTTCTTGTACAGGTGCTTGGCTTCGGCGATGGTGCCGGCGGTGTCCCAGGCGAGGCGCGGGTCAACTTCGATGGACACGCGGCCGTCAACACCCTTGGTGGCGGCTGCGACGGGGGCGAACAGTTCGCAGGCGTCGGCCACGTCGGTGGTGGTGATCTCGAAGACGGTTTCTTCGACCGTGGCGCCGGCGGCGGCCTGGGCGGCGATGATCGCGTCGTAGTCGTGGCCCGTGGTGATGGCGGCGTGGAAGATGCTGGGGTTCGTGGTGACACCGACAACGTTCTTCTCTTCAATCAGCTTGCGCAGCGTGCCCGTGCTGAGACGGCCGCGGGACAGGTCATCGAGCCAGATGGAGACACCGGCGTCGGAGAGCAACTGCGTGGGGGTCGCGGTGGGGGTGGTGGTCATGGTCACTCCTGAAGTCTGGGGCCGCCGCCGACAGGTGGCGGCGGCCCGGAAAGCGTTGAGTTTGGGTCAGGCCGGAAGTCCGGCGAGGGATTCCTTGGCGGCGGCGGCAACGGCCTCCGCGGTGATGCCGAATTCCTGGAACAGTCGCTTGTAGTCCGCCGACGCGCCGTAGTGCTCGAGGGAGACGGAACGGCCGGCGTCGCCGACGAATTCCCTCCAGCCCAGCGAGAGCCCGGCTTCGACCGATACACGCGCCTTGACTGCAGCCGGGAGCACCGCTTCGCGGTAGGCGGCGTCCTGCTTGTTGAACCACTCCACGCACGGCATGGAGACGACGCGGGTGGGGATACCTTCGGCCTGGAGCGCTTCGCGGGCGTTGACGGCCAGCTGCACCTCCGAGCCGGTGCCGATGAGGATGACCCGGGCCTCGGCGGTCTTGCCGTTGGCCGAGGCTTCGGCCAGGACGTAGCCGCCCTTCGCGACGCCGGCGGTGGAGCCGAACGTGTCGCCGTCGGCGTCGCCTGTTCCGCGGGCGTAGGTAGGGATGTTCTGGCGGGTCAGGACGATGCCGGCCGGGTTCTCGTGGTTCTCGAGCATGACCTTCCACGCGGCCGCGACCTCGTTGGCGTCGCCCGGGCGGACGACGTCCAGGCCCGGGATGGCGCGGAGCGAGGCAAGCTGCTCAACGGGCTGGTGGGTGGGTCCGTCTTCGCCGAGGCCGATCGAGTCGTGCGTCCAGACGTACAGCGACGGGACGCCCATGAGCGCGCCGAGGCGGATCGCGGGGCGCTGGTAGTCGCTGAAGATCAGGAAGGTGCCCGAGAAGGCGCGGGTGCGGCCGTGCAGGCTGATGCCGTTGACGATCGAGGCGGCGGCGTGTTCGCGGATGCCGAAGTGCAGCACGCGGCCGTAGGGGTTGCCCTTCCAGGCCTCCGTGGAGCGCGAGGCCGGGATGAACGACGGCGAACCCTCGATCGTGGTGTTGTTCGACTCGGCGAGGTCGGCCGAGCCGCCCCACAGTTCCGGCATGACCGGGCCGATCGCGTTCAGGACCTTACCGGAGGCGGCCCGGGTGGAGACGTCCTTGCCGGCTTCGAAGACCGGGAGGGCGGAGTCGAGTTCGGCCGGGAGCTTGCGGGCCTCGACACGCTCCAGCAGGGCGGCGGCCTCGGGGTTGTTGGACTGCCAGGCTTCGAAGGTCTCCTGCCATGCGCTGCGGGCGGCCGCGCCGCGGTCCACGGCTGCACGGGCGTGGGCCAGGACGTCGTCGTCCACCTGGAAGGACCGCTCGGGGTCGAAGCCGAGGACCTTTTTCAGCGCGGCGACTTCCTCGGAGCCCAGGGCGGAGCCGTGGATTTTGCCGGTGTTCTGCTTCTTCGGGGCCGGGTAGCCGATGATAGTGCGCAGCGAGACGATGGAGGGCTTGCCCGTCTCGGCCTTGGCGGCCAGCAGGGCGGCGTGCAGTTCCTGCACGTCCTCCTTGTACTCCCCGGTGCGGGTCCAGTCGACGCGCTGGACGTGCCAGCCGTAGGCTTCGTAGCGCTTCAGGACATCCTCGGTGAAGGCGATGTCGGTGTCGTCCTCGATCGAGATGTGGTTCTCGTCGTAAATCACCACGAGGTTGCCGAGCTCCTGGTGTCCGGCGAGCGAGGACGCCTCGGACGTGACACCTTCCTGGAGGTCGCCGTCGGACGCGATGACCCAGACGGTGTGGTCGAACGGGCTGGTGCCCTCGGCGGCGTCGGCGTCGAACAATCCGCGCTGGCGGCGCTGGGAGTACGCGAAGCCGACGGCGGATGCCAGGCCCTGGCCCAGCGGGCCGGTGGTGATTTCGACGCCCTTGGTGTGCTTGTACTCCGGGTGGCCCGGGGTCAGCGAGCCCCAGGTGCGCAGCGACTCAAGGTCCTTCAGTTCCAGGCCGTAGCCGGAGAGGAAGAGCTGGATGTACAGCGTCAGGGAGGTGTGGCCGGGGGAGAGGACGAACCGGTCGCGTCCCAGCCAGTCGGGGTTCTGCGGGTCGTGCCGCATCAGCTTCTGGAAGAGCAGGTAAGCGGCCGGAGCCAGGCTCATCGCGGTGCCGGGGTGGCCGTTACCGACCTTCTCGACGGCGTCGGCGGCCAGGACACGGATGGTGTCCACGGCGCGCTGGTCCAAGCTGGTCCATGACAGTTCTTGCTCTTCCAAATGTGGCACGAAAACCGGGCCCCTCTCTGTGCTGACGGCAGAGGTCTGGTCAGTCCCGCCCGGGGCACAGTTCGGTGCCCGCTGCGGTACGTACCAGCCGTTCACCATCGAAACGTTGATCTATCATTCAGTCGCGTGTGCAAACGCACCTCCGCAGATACTGCAGAAAGCAGGGCGGCCGTTTTTGGCCGTGGTCGTACACGCTGATCTGCTGACAGCTTAGCCCCATTCCGCCTGCCTGGTGCTGTATATCTCACCAATTGGACGGGTTTTACGCTTATATGAATCACCGGTGTCCGCGACAGCGGTGAGCCTGCGTTTACCTGTTCGAATCATGCCGCTGCAGCGGCGGGGGTTCACGGGACGCCTCGTCGCGCGCCCGCACGGTATGATGGTTCGTGGCTACCAACGGGGCGAGGGACACGCCCGTCCGCTGCGCGCGGACCCCTCCGAAATGCAACCCGCGTTGCTGAACCAGCCGGACTGAACAGCCAGACAGAACAGAGTGACTGCCACCGTGAGCACAACAGATACGCCGCTGACCGCTTCGCCCATCCGCGGAAGAATCGGCTTCGGCCGCAAAGCCAAGGCCTATCTGGCGCTCACAAAACCCCGTGTCATCGAACTCCTGCTGGTCAGCACCCTGCCGACCATGATCTACGCGGAGCGCGGTTTCCCGTCGATCGGCCTGATTCTGGCGACCCTCGTGGGCGGTGCCTTCGCCGCCGGCAGCGCCGGCGCGTTCAACTGCTACCTTGACCGCGACATCGACAAGCTGATGCACCGCACGGAGAACCGTCCCCTGGTCACGGGTGAGGTCACACCGCGCGAAGCGCTGGTCTTCTCGTGGCTGCTGGGAGCGGCGGCCATCGCGATCCTTTGGTTCGGGGCGAACCCGCTCGCCGCCTGGCTTGGGCTGGGGGCGATTGTCTTCTACGTGGTCATTTACACGATGATCCTCAAGCGCCGCACGGCCCAGAACATCGTCTGGGGCGGGGCGGCCGGATGCTTCCCCGTGCTCATTGCCTGGGCCGCCGTCACCAACACGGTCGAGTGGCCCGCGATTGTCCTGTTTATGGTCATCTTCCTCTGGACCCCGCCGCACTACTGGCCGCTGTCCATGCGGTACGGCGAGGACTACCGCAACGCCAACGTGCCGATGCTCGGGGCGATCGCCGGCGCCAAGGTGGTCTCGGTCCAGGTTGTCCTGTACGCGTGGGCCATGGTGGCGTGCTCGCTGCTGCTGGTACCGGCCGGTGGCGCCGGATGGGTCTACACCGTGACCGCCGTGCTCGCGGGCGCCTGGTTCCTCTACGAATCGCACGCGCTGTACAACCGCGCGCAAGCCGGCGACGTGTCCAACAAGGGCGCCATGAAGGTCTTCCACGGCTCCATCAGCTACCTGACCTTGCTCTTCATCGCCCTCGCCGTCGACCCGTTCGTCGGCTCCGCCATCATGGGCGGCTAGGCAGGCGGCACGCACTCCCCGAGACAAGACAGAAGCACCCCGGCCCAATCGGACCGGGGTGCTTCTGTCTGTGGACAGTGCTGTGACTCAATCCGGGGGGCAGCGTCCGGCCTGAGCGGCCAGCCTGAGTGGCCGGCCTGAGTGGCCGGCCTGAGTGGCCGGCCTGAGTGGCCGGCCTACTTGACCGGGCTGCTGCGGGCCAGGTCGGCGGCGTTCGTTGCCGCGCTCATCAGCAGGGCCGACCCCAGCATGTGCGCCCCCACCAGGAGCGCCGGGATGCCGTTGTAGTACTGCGTGAAGCCGATGACGGCCTGCAGCACCGTGACGCCCAGGAGCATGACGACGGCGGTCCGGAAGGGGCCGGTGATCCGGTCACGGAGGACGAGGTACAGCGCGAACAGCGCCCCTGCGGTGACCAGGTACGCCGGGACGGCGTGGATGTGCGAGAAGAGGTCCCAGTCCAGGTTGTTGCGCGGCGCGTCGGCGTCGCCTGCGTGCGGGCCGGCGCCGGTGACCACCACCCCCAGGCACACGGCCAGGGCGGAGAACAGCGCGACGGCGGTCATCAGCGGGCGCGCGACGCCCGGCAGGGCAGGCAGTTCGGCCACCCGGAACTTCCCCGTCCGCCCGTAGGCCCGGTTGACCAGCAGGGTGGCCACGACCACAAGGGCCATCGAGACCAGGAAGTGCAGCCCCACTACCCAGGGGTTCAGCTGGGTCAGCACCGTGATGCCGCCGATGATGGCCTGCGCCGGAATGCTGGCGAGCAGTGCCAGGGCCAGCAGGAAGAGGTCGCGGCGTTCCCTGCGGAGGTTCCACAGGTACACCAGCATCGTCACGGCGATGGCCGCCAGGGCGAAGGTCAGCAGGCGGTTGCCGAATTCGATGATGCCGTGGATCCCCATTTCCGGGGTGTTCACGAGCGAGGCGTCGGTGCAGCGCGGCCACGTGGGACAGCCCAGGCCCGAGGCGGTGAGGCGGACGGCGCCACCGGTCACGATCAGCATCGTCTGGCCGATCAGGGACAGCACCGCCAGCCGCTTCACTGTCTTGTCGACGGTGACGGGTAGCCAGGCGATGGTGCGGGTAGCGGTCCGGGGAGGGCGGGAGGCCGTGCTCACAGTTTTCTCAATTCCATTTGAACCAACGGGTTGCTGCGCCGCCGGCAATCGCCGTCCAGAGCAGCAGGACAAGGACGGAACCAGGGTTGACGCTGCCGGACAGGAACGCGTCCCGCATTGCCTGTCCCAGGGCGCCGGAGGGAAGGAAGTGCACGATCGACTGCAGCAGGGCGGGCAGCTTCTCCGCGGGGATCACGATCCCGCCGAGGGCACCCAGCAGGATCCACAGCAGGTTGGTGATGGCCAGGGTCGCTTCCGGCCGGACGGTGCCCGCAACGAGCAGACCCAGCGCCGTGAAGGCGGCCGCACCCAGCACCAGCACAGCCAGCGCCGGAGCCCAGCCCTGCGGATCCGGCTGCCAACCCAGGGTCAAGGCGACGGCCGTGACCACCAGCACCTGCAGGGACAGCACCGCGAGGACCGCCAGGACCTTTCCGGCGATCAGCCCGGTGCGGCCCAGGGGAGTGGTGGAGAGGAAGCGCAGGACCCCGTAGCGGCGGTCGAAACCGGTGGAGATGCCCTGGCCGGTGAACGCGGTGGACATGGCGCACAACGCCAGGATGCCCGGCACGGCGACATTGATCCGGCTTGCGCCGAACCCGTCCAGCAGGGGGGTGACCGTCAGGCCCACCATGGCCAGCAACGGCAGCACGACCGCCAGGATCAGCTGTTCGCCGTTCCGGAGCATGGTGGCGGTCTCGTACCTGCCCTGCAGCACGATGCGACGCAGCAGCGGGGCCGGCGCACCGCCCAGGGGTCGGGCCGGCAGGGCGCTGCCCGAAGGCGCGCTCCCCAGCGCGGCACTGTCGCGGGTCATCGGATCTCCCTTCCGGAGATGTCGAGGAAGACGTCCTCCAGGCTGCGTGCCTCAAGGCTCAGGGAGCGGGGCATGATGCCCCTGGCCGCCCACCAGGCGGTGATCGCGGCGAGGTCGGCGGGGGTGAGGGCGCCGGTGGCGGCGTAGCTGCCGGCCCGCGCTTCGGTGACGTCCACGCCGTCGGGCAGCACGCCGGTGAAGTCCAGACCAGGGTCGGCCTCGAACAGCAGCGTGCGGATGTGCTGTTCCCCGGCGTCGGGCGGCAGGGGGTGCTGCAGGAGCTGCGCGACTGTCCCCTCGGCGACGTTGCGGCCGGCGTCGATGATGTAGACGTAGTCGGCGAGGCGCTGGGCGTCATCCATGAGGTGCGTGGTCAGGACGATGCCCATCCCGCGGTTCCGGAGTTCGGAGATGAGCCCGAACACGAGCTGGCGCGACTGCGGGTCCAGGCCGGCGCTTGGCTCGTCGAGGAAAAGCACCTCGGGGTTGCCCACGAGTGCGGCCGCGAGGGCGAGCCGTTGCTTCTGCCCGCCCGAGAGGCGCCGCACGGAGGTGCGGCTGAAGGCCCCGACGCCTAGGCGGTCAATGAGCTCCCCGACCGGCCACGGGTTCTGGTACATGCCGGCAATATGCTTGAGGAGCGGGATGGGGCGGGCCGACGGCGGCAGCCCGCCGTCCTGCAGCATCACACCCACCCGGGACCGCAGTCCGGCCCCGGCCGTGTCCGGGTCCTCGCCCAGGAGGCTGATGCTGCCGTGGGTGCGTTTCTGCAGCCCCTGGGCGCACTCGATGGTGGTGGTTTTGCCGGCGCCGTTGGCCCCCAGCAGGGCAGTGACCTGGCCGCGTTCGGCGACGAGGGAAAGGCCGCTGACCACCCGCAGCATCTTGCCGTCGAGGGTGGGCAGTGGACCAACATCCTTGACTAGCCCGCTGATGGACAGGACGGGGGATTCGGGGGATCGCACCACAGCATTCTACGGGATGTAGTACGTCGCGTTCCGGCGGGCGGCCGGACGGGCCCCTCGCGGGAGATAGCCATGCCTTACTGGAACGGGGGACTAAATTACGACATGATTGTGTTGTGTATTCCATGAGCCCCTCAACGTCTGTCGCTTCCGGGCGCGTTCGCCCGCGCGCGGCATCAGCCGTGCCGCCGGAGGCAGGCGACTCAGTGGAGTCCGTGGCACTCGAGTCGGTCGTTGCGCGCGCCGCGACCGCGTTTCCGGCAGTCGACCCCGAGGAGCGCACCCGGGACCGCGTCCTGAACGCCGTCCTGGAGCACGGCCCCATCAGCGCCGCCGAACTGGGCGACCTCCTCGGTTTCACTCCCGCCGCGGTCCGCCGCCACCTGGACCACCTCTCACGCGACGGGGTGATCGAGGTCAAGCGCGCCACCCGCGCCGGCGCGGGCGCCGGACGCCCCGCACGCCGCTACGTGCTCAGTTCCCAGGGCCAGTCCACGCTCGGCAACGACTACCTGGACATCGCCACCCTGGCGCTGCAGCGCCTCGGCGAAATGGCCGGCCCCGACGCCGTGCGGCAGTTCGCCGTCGAACGCTTCGGCGACATGGAACGCCGCTACGCGCCGGAGATCAACGCCGCCGGCCCGGACATCACCGCCCGGGCGCAGGCACTCTCGGAAGCGCTGAGCCGCGACGGGTTCGTGGCGTCCACGGCGTCGATCGAAGCCAAAGCACCCCTGCCGGCGGCGCTCTCCAGCGTCCAGCTGTGCCAGGGTCACTGCCCCATCCAGCAGCTGGCCGCGCAGTTCCCCGTGTTCTGCGACGTGGAGACCGAGGTGTTCGCCCGCCTCGTCGGCGTCGATGTCCGCCGGCTTTCCACCCTGGCGCGCGGCGGCCACGTCTGCACCACCCACATACCTACAGGACGTCCGGCGGCCAGGGGGCCTCACAGCCCCGCAGCCACCCCGGGCAACCTGGACGAAGTATCCAACCATCTGCAAGAAAGGCCGTGATGACGGACCAACTATCAGAGAAGAAGGTTGCTGAATCCACTGTGATTTCGGAGATTCTGGAAAAGAATCCCGAGCTCCACGGAATCGGAACCTATGAGTACGGCTGGTCCGACAAGAACGACGTCGGGGCCAACGCCCGCCGCGGCATCGACGAAGACGTTGTCCGCGACATTTCGGCCAAAAAGAGCGAGCCGGAGTGGATGCTGGACCTGCGCCTCAAGGGCCTGAAGTACTTCGACCGCAAGCCCATGCCCACCTGGGGCGCGGACCTCTCCGGCATCGACTTCGACAACATCAAGTACTTCGTGCGGTCCACGGAAAAGCAGGCCGCCACCTGGGAGGACCTCCCGGAGGACATCCGGAACACGTACGAGAAGCTGGGCATCCCGGAAGCTGAGCGCAGCCGCCTGGTCTCCGGCGTCGCCGCGCAGTACGAGTCCGAGGTGGTGTACCACCAGATCCGCGAGGACCTGGAAGCCCAGGGCGTCATCTTCCTGGACACCGACACCGCACTGCGGGAACACCCGGAGATCTTCCAGGAGTACTTCGGCACCATCATCCCGGTGGGCGACAACAAGTTCGCGTCGCTGAACACGGCCGTCTGGTCCGGCGGTTCCTTCGTGTACGTCCCCAAGGGCGTCCACGTGGACATTCCCCTGCAGGCATACTTCCGCATCAACACGGAAAACATGGGCCAGTTCGAGCGGACGCTGATCATCGCCGATGAGGACTCCTACGTCCACTACATCGAAGGCTGCACCGCACCGATCTACACCTCGGACTCGCTGCACTCCGCCGTCGTGGAAATCATTGTGAAGAAGGGCGCCCGCGTCCGTTACACCACTATCCAGAACTGGTCCACGAACGTGTACAACCTGGTCACCAAGCGCGCCATCTGCGAAGAGGGCGCCACCATGGAGTGGGTCGACGGCAACATCGGTTCCAAGGTCACCATGAAGTACCCGGCCGTCTACCTCGTGGGTGAGGGCGCCAAGGGCGAGACGCTGTCCATCGCCTTCGCCGGCGAAGGCCAGCACCAGGACACCGGCTCCAAGATGGTCCACATCGCGCCGAACACCAAGAGCTCGATCGTGTCCAAGTCCGTGGCCCGCGGCGGCGGCCGTGCCGCCTACCGCGGCCTGGTCCAGGTCCGCGAAGGCGCCAAGCACTCGGCCAACACGGTCCGTTGCGACGCGCTCCTGGTGGACACCATCAGCCGCTCGGACACCTACCCCTACATCGACATCCGCGAGGATGACGTCACCATGGGACACGAGGCCACGGTCTCGCGGGTCAGCGAAGAGCAGCTGTTCTACCTGATGTCCCGCGGCATGCGCGAAGACGAGGCCATGGCGATGATCGTCCGCGGCTTCATCGAGCCGATTGCCCGCGAGCTGCCGATGGAATACGCGCTCGAGCTGAACCGCCTGATTGAACTGCAGATGGAAGGATCGGTCGGTTAATGACTGACATCACTACTGAAAAGGCCCGCATCGGCGCGCCGTCAGCCCAGCCGTTCATCAACGGTTTCACCGAGGAAGGCGAGAGCCTTTCACCGCTGAACGCCGCGGAGTCCAAGTCCCCGCTGGCCGGCGAGGCCGTCAAGCGGCACTCGCACGGCGGCGGCGTCGGCGTTCCGGACAGCTCACGCGCCGGTCGCCTGACCTCCTACAAGCTGGCGGACTTCAAGCCGCTCACCGGCATGGAAGAGGACTGGCGGTTCACCCCGCTCAAGCGCCTCCGCGGCCTCCACACCGAGGTTCTCAACGGCGCCGCGCCGTCCGTGAGCGTCACCGCGCCGGACAACGTCATCGTGGAAACCGTCGGCCGCGACGACCGCCGGATCGGCTCCGCCGCGATCCCCGAGGACCGCGTCTCCGCAAACGCCTGGGAGAACTTCACCGAAGCCACCGTGATCACGGTTCCGGCCGAGGTCCAGGCCGACGGCGAAGTCAGCGTCCTGCTGACCGGCCAGGGCACCGCGGCTTCCGCGCAGCACGTCGTGATTGTCGCGGAGAAGTTCTCCAAGTCCGTCGTTGTCCTGGACCACCAGGGCACCGCCGTCGTCTCGGAGAACATCGAGATCCTCGTGGAGGACGGCGCGCAGCTCACCGTCATCTCGCTCCAGGAATGGAACGACGACGCCGTGCACGCGTCCTCCCAGCAGGCAAAGCTCGGCCGGGACGCCAAGTTCAAGCACATCGTCGTCAGCCTCGGCGGCGACCTCGTGCGGGTCACGCCCTCGGCCCGCTTCACCGCCCCCGGCGCCGAAGCGGAACTGTTCGGCCTGTACTTCGCCGACGCCGGCCAGCACCTTGAGCAGCGCCTCTTCGTGGACCACGCTGTCGCCAACTGCAAGTCCAACGTCCTGTACAAGGGCGCACTGCAGGGCCGGAACGCGCACACCGTCTGGGTGGGTGACGTCCTGATCCGCAAGGAAGCAGAAGGCACCGACACCTACGAGGCCAACCGCAACCTGGTTCTCACCGACGGCGCCCGCGCCGACTCCGTGCCGAACCTGGAAATCGAGACCGGCCTGATCGCCGGCGCCGGCCACGCCAGCGCCACCGGACGTTTCGACGACCAGCACCTGTTCTACCTGATGGCCCGCGGCATTCCGGAAGAGGTGGCCCGCCGACTGGTGGTCCGCGGCTTCCTGAACGAGATCATCCAGAAGATCAAGGTTCCTGCCATCGAGGAGCGCCTCACGGCCGCTGTCGAGCGCGAACTCGCGGCAACGAATCATTAGCCATCACAGAAGCACGGGAAACCATCAATGACTGAACAGCCAAGAGGCGAGCTCGTCTGCAACGCCAGTGAGATCCAACTCAAGCAGGCGCTGCGGATCCTGGTCGACGACTACCCTGTCGCGATCGTGAAGGACTCGATGGGCGAAATCCACGCCATCGGGGACACCTGCTCGCACGCGGACATCTCCCTTTCCGAAGGCGAGGTGGAGGGCTGCATGATCGAGTGCTGGGGCCACGGCTCCCAGTTCGATCTGCGCAGCGGCGAGCCGCTCCAGCTGCCGGCCTACGATCCGGTCCCCGTCTTTGCCGTGACCGTCCTGGACGACGAGGTCTACGTGGACTTCACCAACGTCCTGAACGGCGCCGAGGCCCCGAACTTCAGCTAGCTGCCTGCAGCCGGCAACCCGCACTACAGAACTTATCGACAAGAAACCGCACAGTGCCGAAGGGCGCGGTGCAGAGGAGAACAAGGCACATGTCTACTCTTGAGATCAAGGACCTGCACGTCAGCATTGACACCGAGCAGGGCACGAAGGAAATCCTGAAGGGCGTCAGCCTGACCATCCGGACCGGCGAGACCCACGCCATCATGGGCCCGAACGGTTCCGGCAAGTCGACCCTGGCGTCCACCATCGCCGGGCACCCGCGCTACAACGTCACCTCCGGCACCATCACGCTGGACGGCGAAGACGTCCTCGCGATGAGCGTCGACGAGCGCGCCCGCGCCGGCATGTTCCTGGCCATGCAGTACCCGGTCGAGGTTCCCGGCGTCAGCATGACCAACTTCCTGCGCACCGCCAAGACGGCCATCGACGGCGAAGCACCCAAGCTGCGCACCTGGACCAAGGACGTCAAGGCCGCCATGGCCCAGTTGCGCATCGACGCCGACTTCACGCAGCGCAACGTCAACGAAGGCTTCTCCGGCGGAGAGAAGAAGCGCGTCGAAATCCTCCAGCTGGAGCTGTTCAAGCCGAAGTTCGCCATCCTCGACGAGACCGACTCCGGCCTGGACGTTGACGCACTCAAGGTTGTCTCCGAGGGTGTCAACCGCGCCCACGCCGAAGGCAACATGGGCACCCTGCTCATCACGCACTACACCCGGATCCTGCGCTACATCAAGCCGGACTTCGTGCACGTGTTCGTTGACGGCCAGGTTGTCGAAGAGGGCGGCCCGGAACTCGCCGACCGCCTCGAAGAAGAAGGCTACGACCGCTACGCCACCGGCGCAGGGGCAGCCACCATTGCTGCCGCTGACGCTGCAGCCCAGGCCTAGTTAGGACTTCACGATGACCGAACTCAATGTGGCCCGCACGGGCCTCGAGGATGTCGAAGAGGCACTCAAGGATGTGATCGACCCTGAACTGGGCGTGAACATCGTTGACCTCGGCCTGCTGTACGGCTTGAAGTACTCAGACGACGACGGCGCCCTGCTGATCGACATGACGCTCACCACGGCCGCCTGCCCGCTCACGGACGTCATCGAGGAGCAGGTCGGCAAGGCCCTGGACGGGGTCGTCGACGAATGGCGCCTGAACTGGGTGTGGATGCCGCCGTGGGGCCCGGAGCGGATCACCGAGGACGGCCGCGACCAGATGCGCGCCCTCGGCTTCAACATCTAGGTCCCGCCTCACAGCCTCGCTCCGCTTCGGCCAGGGAACCCTCCCCGCTACCTCCCCAAACTCGCACGCTCGCTTGGGGCCCCTCGGGAACGTGGGCCCAGGCGGCGGGGGCCCCTGACATGAAACGACGGCGGCCGGTCACCCTCCATGGAAGGTGACCGGCCGCCGTCGTCGTTTCATCGACTGCTCCGCAACCGCCCTTATGGCAGCCCAAAACGGCAGTTACGGAGCAACGGACGGGCTAGGGACTGGCGACGGCGAACGTGTCGCACTTTTTGATGTCGCCGGTGGTGTACCCCTGGTAGAACCACTTCTGCCGCTGGGCGCTGGAGCCGTGGGTCCAGGCCTCCGGTGACACCCGACCCGTCGCGGCCTCCTGGATCCGGTCATCTCCCACAGCCGAGGCTGCGGAGAGGGCATCCTGCAGGTCCCGTTCCGTCAGCGGATCCAGGAACGGCTGGCCCGTGGCGGGGTCCTCGGTGGTGGTGGCGTAGCGGACCCAGAGTCCGGCATAGCAGTCGGCCTGCAGCTCCACGCGGACGGCACCGGATTCCGGTCCCTTCGGGTCCTGCTGGGCGCGGTCGAGGCTGCCCAGCACGTTCTGCACGTGGTGCCCGAACTCGTGGGCGACGACGTACTCCTGCGCGAGCGGCCCGCCGGAGGACCCGAATCGATCCACGAGGTCCTGGAAGAACCCCGGGTCAAAGTACGCGGTAGTGTCCGCGGGGCAGTAGAACGGGCCCACATCCGAGGTGGCGGCGCCGCAGCCGGTGTTGGTGGCCTCATCAAAAATCACCGTGTCCGGCCGCGGGTACTGCCTGTTGTACTGGGCGAGGTAGGCCGGCCAGAAGGCGTTCAGGCTGTTGACCGTGCCAGTGATGCGGCAGTCGAGCCGGGCGTCGGCGTCGGCCCCGGTAGTGCAGGCCGGGGCGGTGCCCTGGGCCCCGGGGTCCTGCGTGGTGCCACCCAGGCCTTCCAGCATGCCCGGATTGATGCCGAGCAGGACCGCGATCAGCAGGACGATGCCGCCGCCGATCCCGCCGCCGACTTTGACGCCGCGGCCCATGCCGCGACGGTCCTGGACCTGCGAGGGGTCCAGCTGGACATTGTCATTGAAACTCATGCTGTCACAATATCGCGTCCCTGTTGGGCGGGGGTTCCGGCCCGGTAAAGTTGGTCCGATGCCTTTTCTCAACAGACTCCAGCGCTGGGCCGATGACCGCCCCGACGGAACCGCCGTCGTCGTGGACGGGCAGCGCCTGAGCTGGGAAGAGCTGCGGGACACGGCCGCCGGCCTGCTGCCGGACACTCCCGCCGTAACCATGCTGTCCGAGGAGAACTCGCTGCACTTCGCCACCACGTTCGCAGCCGCCGTCGCGGGGGAGCGGCAATGCGCCGTGCTGGACCCGCTGTGGCCGCAGCAGCTCCAGGACGGAATCAGGGACCGGATCCGCGACGCCGTGCCGGCCGCGTCGGGCGCCAGCACCCCTTCAGAACCCGCGGCCGGGCTGGAACTCGCCGACGGGCTCCCGGACACGACATTCCTGATCGGACTGACATCCGGCACCACGTCCGTCCCCAAGGCGTTCACCCGCACGCGGCGCTCCTGGCAGCTGTCCTTCGACGCCTCGGTGCAGTTCTTCGGCCTTGCGGTGGACGACAAGACCCTGGCGCCCGGGCCGCTCGCGGCGAGCCTGAATCTCTATGCCCTGGCCGAATGCCTGTACGCCGGCTCGGAGTTCCATACCCTGTCGCGGTTCGACGTCGGCGACGCCCACGCCGCGGTGAGCCATGACGGGATCACCCGTCTGGTGCTCGTCCCCACGATGCTCCGGCTCCTCAGCGAACGGGGGCTCAGTGGCGGTGTGGACGCCTCAGGCATCCGGACCATCATCTGTGCCGGCTCGAAACTGGACGCGCGGACCCTTGAAGCTGCCCGCCGCTGGGCGCCCAACGCCACCATTTTTGAATACTACGGCGCCTCGGAACTCAGCTTTGTCTCCGGGGCCGGGCTCCGGCCCGGGCAGCAGCCCGAGCAACGCGGAGCAGCGATCGGGAAGCCGTTCCCCGGCGTCGGGATCCGCATCCTTGACGACGACGGCGCCGAGCTGCCGGACGGCACTGACGGCAACATCTGCGTCCGCAGCGGGATGGTCAGCGACGGCTATCTCTGGGGCGACGACGGCCAGGCCCTGCAGAGCTTCGACGGCTGGCACACGGTGGGGGACCAGGGCTACCTCGACGGCGGGACCCTGCACATGCTGGGCCGCCGCTCGGACATGATCATCACGGCGGGCACCAACGTCTACCCGCACGAGGTGGAGCTGGCGCTGGCCTCCGTCCCCGGTGTGGCCGCCGCCGTGGCGGCCGGTTTGGCGGACGATCTCCGCGGGCAGAAGGTGGTGGCCGGCATTGTGCCTTCGCACGGCGGGGTGACTGCCACCCAGCTGAAGGCCGGCGTTGAGGACGTGCTGGCGCGGAACAAACGGCCGCTGGAGTATTTTGCCCTGGCCGAACTGCCCCTGACGGACCGCGGCAAACTCAGCCGGGAACTGCTCCTCGACTGGATTGCGCGCAACGACTCCCGGATCCGGCGCCTTGGCTGAGCGGCAGCCGCAATCCGCCGCGCTGGCCACCCTGCCGGAGGAACGGCAGCCGGTGATCATTGCCGCCCGGCGCACCCCCATCTGCCGGGCGAACGGCGCACTCAAGGCGGTCCCCGCCCATGAACTGCTCGCCCCCGTGCTCCGTGCCCTGCTGGCCGACACCGGCGCGGCTCCGGAGTCGGTTGCCGACGTCGTAATCGGCAACGCCGTGGGCGGCGGCGGAAACGTGGCCCGGCTGTCAGCCCTCGAGGCCGGGCTTCCGGTCAGCGTCCCCGGCGTCACGGTGGACCGTCAGTGCGGCTCCGGGCTGGACGCGATCGTGCTGGCCGCCGGCCTCGTGGCCGCCGGCGGGGGCGGGCTGTATCTGGCCGGCGGTGTGGAGAGCATCAGCACGGCGCCGCTGCGTGCCCGCCGGGGCGCCGGGGGTGTCCCCGACTTCTTCACCCGGGCGCAGTTTGTCCCCGTAGGCCTGGGCGATCCGGACATGGGAGTGGCCGCGGAGAATGTGGCCGCGCACTTCGGCATCAGCCGGGAGCGGCAGGATGCGGTGGCGCTGCGCAGCCACCGGCGGGCACTGGCGTCCGCCGCCGCGGGGACCTTCGACGCCGAGATCGTGCAGCTCGCAGGGGTTGCCGGACCGGACGGCGCTGGTGGTACCGACGGCGGCACGGTGACTTCCGACGACGGGCCGCGCCGGGGCCTCACGGAGGCCGTGCTCGCACGCTTCCCGCCCGTTTTCGCCGAGGGCGGCACCGTCACGGCGGGGAACTCCTGCTTCGACGCGGACGGTGCGGCCGGCGTCGTCATCACGTCGGTGGAACGCGCCCGCGAGCTGGGGGCCGGCGACGGCCTGCTGGTGCTGGGAACGGACACGGCCGGCGTTGACCCGCGGCTGCTGGGCATCGGGGCGGCCGCGGCTGCCGAACGGCTGCTGGAACGATGCGGCGTTCGTGCCGCGGAGCTGGGACTGGTCGAGTTCAACGAGGCCTTCGCCTCCCAGACCATTGCGTGCTTGGACCAGCTGGGCATCCCGCCGGAACGGGCCAACCTCGACGGCGGCGCGCTGGCCCTGGGCCACGCCTACGGCGCGTCCGGCGCGGTGCTGGTCACCAGGCTGCTGGCGCAGGCTCGGCGCAGCCCGGTCGAGGGGCAACTGGCGCTGGCCATGATCAGCATCGCCGGAGGAATGGGCACCGCAGCGCTGCTGGAGTACCGGCGGTTCTCCTAGCTGCTGCGCTTCCTTGGGACATGCTCAGTCCTGGGCCCGGGCACTGGACATACTGGGCTTATGTCCACTGGCCGCGCGCTGGGGAGGGCATGTCCCCCGCTCGGGAGCTGCGGAGAGCATGTCCCGCTCAGCGCACCTTGGGACATGCTCAGTCCTGGACCCGGGCAGTGGACATACTGGGCTTATGTCCACTGGCCGCGCGCTGGGGACGGCATGTCCAGTGGTTCCGCGCTATTAGGGAGGGCTTGTGAAAAGTGAAATATCCGACGCTAAGGTTTGCCGAGCGCTTTCCGTCAGACGTGTTCCGCGTACAGCGCCTGGTGGTGTGCCGCGTTGATCCTGTTCAGCACCGGAAACGGTATGCCTTGCCTGCATTGGTTTGGCCGTTACCACTCTGGGCATCATGGCGCCTCTGCTGGTTGTGTCCTTCAGCATGGCTGCGCTGAGCAACGCACAGCCCACCAGTGACCTCAGGGCACGCACCACTCGCGACGGCATGACGGGGCTCCTCAACGGCGCCGAGTTCCTCCGTCTGATTACCGCTGAGCTGCGCCGCCACAGCCGCGGAGGAGCAAAATCGAAAAGCCGAAACCGCGCGGTCTGGTGGACCATGGCTTCGATATGGAACCGCAGCCCGGGGAAATGCACCTCTAGCTAGCGGCTGACCAAAGCCCGCAACAGCTTGACCGCAACGGACAATGCTGCGATGTCCACCGGGCCCGGCTTGATGGCCTCCTTGATGGTTTCCTGGATCCTGGCGAGTTGTTCGATATTTTCGCGTTCCCAGGCGACGATGCGCTCCACTGGATCGGTTCCGGGGGCGGTGGGGCGTGGAGTATTCCGCACAACAGCCTTCGTCATGCCGGCAAGGACCAAATACAAGTCGTCCCGAAGCGCCGCCCGCGCGAGGGCCTGCCAATGGGTTTCCCGCGGCAGCGCAGTGATGTGTTCAAGAATGGGGACCGCAGAGATTCGCTCGAAGACGGCAAAGTACACTTCAGCCACGGTGTCCACGGGCTCTTGAAGCTCTTCCGATATGGCGGAGATGTCCAGAAGGCCATAGCTGACCAGGATCTCGGAGGCACGCACGCCCAAGTCATGGGGCAGGCCGACGGCGTCGGTGTGGGCTAGACGGATCACCGCATGCTGCAGATTCACGCCGTGAAGGAAGCTGCCAAACTTTGGGCGCAGAAGCGACATGGGGGGCTCGAGCCGGGCCAATGCATCGGCGATTGGCTTGTCCCGGAAATCGTGGTTGACATACCACCGTGTCGAGCGGTCCAGCGTGCGGCGCATGTCGAGTGCCACGGCACACCCGTGCTCGCTGGGGATGCTTGCCGGCAGCTGTGCGAGGGCTTCGGTAATTGAGTGAAAGTCCCAGATCTTGCGCATGACCACGAACCCGCGGGCCACGGCGGCCGCCGATACCGTGGTCTCCTCCATTGCCCGGAAGGCGAAGGCAATGCCCCCCAGATTGATCATGTCGTTGGCAATGACAGTGGCTACGATCTGCCCCCGCAGCGGATGCGTGGACAGCTCCTCCCCGAACCGCTCCGATAGCTGGCGCGGAAAGTAGTCGTGCAGCGTCCGGGAGAACCAGGGGTCATCGGCCAGACCGCTGAGTGTGAGTTCCCTGGCCAGCTGGATCTTGGCATACGCGGCCAGCACGGAGAGCTCCGGAGATGTCAGGCCTGCGCCGGTCTGCAGACGGGTGTGCAGTTGCTCCGTGCTGGGCAGGCATTCAAGGTTCCTGTCCAGGTCCGTCACGGCGTCCAGCCAGTCCATGGTCCGCTCAAAGCTCGGGCTCCAGTGAAGCACCAGCTGGCGGTCATTGAGGAGGAGTGCGTTCTGGTCCACATTGGTTTTCAGGACCAAGCGTGCGACTTCCTCCTGAAGGGAGTGCAGGAAGCCTGTCCTTTCGTCCGGGGACATCCTTCCCGCGGCGATCATCCGGTCGAGGAAGATCTTGATGTTCACTTCGTGGTCCGAACAGTCCACGCCGGCGGAGTTGTCGATCGCATCGGTGTTCAGCAAGACCCCGCCCAGTGCGGCCTCTATCCTGCCTCGCTGGGTGATGCCAAGGTTGCCGCCCTCGGCGATGATCCTGGTCCTCAGCTCAATGGCGTTGACACGGATGGGATCGTTGGCCTTGTCTCCCACATCCGCGTGGGTCTCGCTGGAGGCCTTGACGTAGGTGCCGATGCCTCCGTTGTAGAGCAGGTCCACGGGGGCCAGAAGGACGGCTTTGAGCAGCTCCGGCGGGCTCATCGCCGTCCTTCCCGGTTCCAGCCCCAGCGCAAGGCGCACCGCTTCGGTGATCTTGATCGACTTCTCCCGCCGGGAGAACACGCCGCCGCCCGCGCTGATTTTGGAGACGTCGTAGTCGGCCCAGGAGGAGCGGGGAAGCCCGAACAGCCGCTGCCGCTCCGCATAGGAGGCGGCCGGATCGGGGTTCGGGTCCAGGAAGATGTGTCGGTGGTCGAACGCCGCCACTAACAAGATGTGTCGGGAGAGCAGCATCCCGTTGCCGAACACGTCGCCGCTCATATCGCCGATGCCCACTACCGTGAAGTCCTCTGCCGTGGAGTCGATGAGCAGCTCGCGGAAATGGTGCCGGACCGACTCCCAGGCGCCGCGTGCCGTGATGCCCATCTGCTTGTGGTCATAGCCCGCCGAGCCGCCCGAGGCGAAGGCATCGCCGAGCCAGAATCCGTACTCGAGGGCCAGGGCGTTGGCGATATCCGAGAACGCGGCCGTCCCCTTGTCGGCGGCCACCACCAGGTAGTAGTCATCGCCATCGTGCCGGACCACCCGCTCGGGCGGCACCACCCGTTCGGTGGACCCGGGGGCGCCGTCGAGGGATGTGAGCAAATTGTCGGTGATGTCCAGCATGCCGCGGATGAAGATCCGGTAGCTCTCCTGGCCCTCCGCCAACCAAGCCGTCCGGTCCGTGGCGGGATCGGGCAGCCGCTTCGGATAGAAACCCCCCTTGGCACCCGTTGGCACGATCACGGCGTTCTTGACGGTCTGCGCTTTGACGAGTCCCAGGATCTCCGTCCGGAAGTCCTCCCGGCGGTCGGACCAGCGAAGCCCGCCGCGGGCCAGGGAGCCAAAGCGCAGATGCACCCCTTCAACCCGGGGCGAATAGACCCAGATTTCGTATTTTGGCCGGGGAGCAGGTGCAACGGGGACGCCGGAGAGGTTGAGCTTGAAGCTGAGGTAGGGCTTGTTCAGGAAGTAGTTGGTGCGCAGCGTCGCCTCGACAAGACTCGCGAAGGACCGCAGCAGACGGTCGGCGTCCAGGACCGGCACGGCGTCAATGGCAGCCGTCAGCTCACTCCGGGCGGAGTCCATGTCACTGAGGCGGGTTGGCTGGTCGAGAACCGGATTGAACTTGGCCTCGAAGAGTGCAAGGAGTGCGCGCGTGGCCCGGACATTCGCCCGCAGCGTGTCCGCCATGAAGCCGTAGGAGTTGGTGGTTCCGAGCTGCTGCAGGTATTTCGCGTAGCCGCGAAGGATGACTGTCTGGCGCCATCCGATTCCTTCCCTGATGACCAGTGCATCAAGGGTGTCGGACTCGATGTCTCCTCGCATCGCGGCGCAAAACGAGTCGGCAAGCAGCCCGCTGGTGCCCAGGGGGTCCACGCCGGAGGGGTATTTCAGCCCGAGGTCGTACAGCCAGAAGGTGCGGCCATCGGCACGCCGGACGTCGAAGGGCCGTTGGTCGAGCACCTCGAGCCCCAGGTTGTGGAAGAACGGCAGAATCTGCGTTAGGCTCTGCGGCCGTGTCAGATAGAGGCGGATCCGGGCGTCCTCGGCCAGCACCGCAGTCCCCGGGCGCACGTAGACGGAAAGCAGCGGGTCACCGGGGTTCCTGCCGTCCGGCCCGTCAAGGCTCTCGAATTTAACAATGTCCTCGACGGCATCCTCCACTTCGTAGTCAGCCTTGTAGCTTGCCGGAAACGCCCGGGCCCACTGCATGGACAGCCGGGCGGCCTCGCCAACGGGGAATCTGTGCTGCAGAGCCTCGTCCACGCCCTCGGCCCATGACCTCGTGGCAGCGATGATGCGCAGCTCCAGTGCTGAAGCTTCGACGGCGGCCCGTCCTCCGCCCTGGAGCAGGATCCGGAAAAACACGCGAGCCATGGCCGACTCGCTGAGACGAAGTTCGAACTCGACGGCTTTCGAGTTGAAGGCCTCGCGCAGTTCCCGCTCGATGTTGAGCCTGACCGCCGTGCTGTAGCGGCGGCGGGGGAGGAAAACCAAGGCGGACATGAAGCGTCCATAGGAATCGGGCCTGAGGAACAGCCGGGTGCTGTGGCGTTCCTGGAGGCGCAGGATTTCGCGCATGTGTCCGGCCAGGTCGTCCGCGTCGATGTGGAAGAGCTCTTCACGGGGATAGACCTCGATGGTGGCCAGCAGTTCCTTGCCGGCATGGGAACCGGGCGGGAATCCGAAGCGGTCCAGTACCGTGGCCACCTTGTCCCGGATGACCGGAATGTGAAGCACGGACCGGCTTGCAGCGCTGGGGGCGAAAAGGCCAACAAAGCACGCTTCCCCGGTGGGATTGCCGGCCATGTCAAACGTCAGGAGGCTGACTTCGTCCAAGTAGGCGTCCCGGAGGACTGTGGAACGGATGCCTGCCTTCGTGAGGGCCAGGGCCGGTCCCCGGGCCCCCGGCATGGCGGAGCCTTGCAGCGGCCGGCTCTGCTCCCGGTGCCGGAGGAGCCCGAGCCCGGGCCCCGGCCGCGCCGCGAGGACCCGCAGTCCGTCATCGTCGTCCAGGCCATACCCGCGGTACCCGAGAAATAGGAAGTTGCCGTCGGCCAGCCAGAGCAGCAAATCCTTGCTCTCCTGCACTGTTGCGTCGCTGGCCGCAGCCGCGTTGGCATCCAGGGCGGAAATTTCCGCAGTCAGATGCCGGTGGATGGCTGCGGAATCCTCGGCGGCCGCCCGAACATCGGCCAGGACCGCCTGGAGATTCAGAGTGAGCCGGTCGGCGCTGGCCTGGTCCGGCAGCCTGGCGATTTCGACAGCGATCCAGGCCTCCGCGCAGGTCAAATCTCCATTGGATTCAGGCCGTGACGGCATCGCTGAAGGCTCGTTTCCCACCGGCAAGGCAGTGCGCAGCGGTACCGGCTGGATGTCCACGAGCCTGTTCGTTCCGCGGGCCCTGCCAACGGTGAAGATGGGGTGGACCAGCAAGCGTATGGCGGCACTGTCACGGGCCAGTGCCGCCGTGACGGAGGGGAGCAGATACGGCATGTCCTCAGCCACGATTGCCACCACGCTGGCGTCCGTTTCACTCAGCACTCCGATGACGGCCTGGCCCGGGCCCCGGGTTGCGGCCAGCGAACGATGGTACCCTGCACGGTTCCGGAGCGATTCGGCAGTGTAGTTCCGCAGGTCGTCGTCGGCCACATGCTCGTAGTAGTCCGTCAGGAACGTGTCCGTGTCGTCAGCGGAGGGGTTCACCGGGGCATGGTCTGCAGGGCCGGTTCTTGGGGACATTGCGTTGCGCCTCCATCGCGCAAGGAGAGGCCGTGTTGCTGCGGTCGCCGGAACCTCGCGCCTGCTTTCATGATGGCTGGCGCGGGCCAGGCAGTCCACCCCCGCGGGGACAAGCAAACGATCAGCAAGCCGAGGCGGGATGGCGGGATTGGAACCCGCGTGCGCCGCTTTCAGGGCAGCTCCGGCCATTGTTTGAAGAGGTTGAAGCACCGTTCGACGCTGTTGCGGCCTTTTAGGCGTCGGAGTCGAAGCGCACGGGGCGCCCACCGCATGATACGCGGCGTTTCCGGTGCCCGAACGATCCGAGGGTTCGGGTATGACGGTCTTAATGCTGCGCCCGCGCAGCAGCGACCGGTTCGCCCTGGACAAGTATGCCTTGTCGCCCATTACGGCGTCAGGCCGTGGCCTGGGTCGTCCGCGCCAGGCCACGGGACCGTCACTGCGTCCATGACGACGGGGCGCATTGGCCAGTCGCCGCCTTGCCCTGCGGGACAGGTTGGTTCCGTGCTGGCGGGCGCGGTTGATCGTCCAGTCCGCCGAAACGGTCCAGTAGATCTGACCGGCCGCGTCTTCGGCCAAAGTCTTGCGTGGATAGGGTCGCAGGTCCCGCCGGCCGCGAAACTGCGGTGCAGCTTCCACACCGTCTGCCACGAACCGAACTCCGCCGGCGCGGTGAGCTTCAGCTCACGAAGGATCCTTCCGATGCGCCGGGCTGCTGCGGGCGAGTCCGCCCTGATCATTACGGTCTCGGCGGCGCTGGGGGTGTCACGGGGTATGTGCCCAGGCCGGGAGGCGGCGGTTGGTGCCAAGGCTGGAAGGTCCCGTTTAAAGCGGGTCGTGGGTCTAACGGCCGGATATTGATCCAGCTGGTAGATCAAGTCATCGCATGGTCCGAGCCACTCGAAGGCCTCCGTTCCCGGGGAGACCAGGCCGAAAGACCTCGAGCTCGTTCGCCAGGACGACACCCACGCCAATTCCGCAGGCGTCACTCGCCGTGGACGGCGCTCTGTTTCGCTTCCGAGCGGTCCAGGTAGGCCAGCAGCAGGTCCCCGGCGCGGTCCAGCTCGCCGGCTTCCAAGGCCGCGCAGATCTCCTCGTTGTCGTCGAGGTAGCCGCGGTAGAAGTGCGCATCCAGCGTGGCTTTGTGAAAGAACAGCCGCATCTCGGCCAGGACCTGGGACATGATCGTGTCCAGCCGGCGGCATTCCGCCAGCGCCACGATGGCGCCGTGAAAGTGCTGGTTCGCGGTGCCCAGGGCTTCCTCGTCGCCGGCAGCCGCCGCGGCTTTGCCTTCCTCGACGGCGGCGCGGACCGCCGCCACCCGCTCGGGGGTCCCTCCGTTCCGGATGGCGCTCACCTCGACGGCGCGGCGCACGGTGTAGACGTCATGGATGTCGCCCGGTCCCAAGCTGGCAACGAAGATGCCACGGTTGGGCAGCCTGACCACCAGCCGCTCCGCGGCGAGTTCGGCAAAGGCTTCCCGGACGGTATTGCGGGACACGCCGAGGTCCTCCGCGATGGTCGATTCGGTCAGTCGTGTTCCGGGCAGGAGCACCCCTTCCGCCAGTTGCAGGCGGAGCTCCGCAGCCACCCGGTCCGCCACCGAGGGAACCGTCACGCGCAGCCGCGCCGCCGATGCAGCCTGCGCTGTTGCCTGGGCGCGGGTTCCCGCATTGGAAGTCGTCATGGTGCCGAATCTACACGATTGTTCCAATGTTAAATCGTCAGATTGTTGAACAATCGGCCGAAGTGATGCATCCTTAGTAGGGGGCTATCATGAGACGAGGATCACAAATGGCAACCATCGACCTGAACAGCGACGTCGGCGAGTCCTACGGGCGCTGGAGCCTAGGAGACGATACGGCGATGTTCCGCTCAGTCTCGAGCGCGAACGTGGCCTGCGGCTTCCACGCCGGCGACCCCAGAGTGATCCGCCGGACCTGCCGCGAGGCCGTCGCCGCCGGCGTCGTGATCGGCGCCCACGTCGGTTACCGCGACCTCGCCGGTTTCGGCCGCCGCTTCCTGGACATCGACCCGATCGAACTCGCGGACGACATCGTCTACCAGATCGGCGCCCTGCAGGCCCTGGCCGCCGCAGAAGGCGGCAAGGTCACCTACGTCAAGCCGCACGGCGGGCTCTACAACGCGATCGTGGCGCACACCGCCCAGGCGAAAGCCGTCGTCGACGCCGTAAAATCCGTCGACCTGAACCTTCCCATCCTGGGCCTGCCGGGCTCCGAAGTGCTCCGTCTGGCCGAGGCCGCCGGCCTCCGCGCCGTAACCGAGGCGTTCGCGGACCGCGCCTACAACCCGGACGGAACCCTCGTGTCCCGCACCCTGCCCGGAGCCGTACTGCACAACCACGCGGAGGTCACTGAGCATGTCCTCCGGATGGCCTCCGATTCCGCCGTCCGCACCATCGACGGCTCCATCCTGAAGATCCGTGCCGAGAGCATCTGCGTGCACGGCGACTCCCCGGGAGCCGTCGCCATGGCCGCCGCAGTACGCGAGGCCCTGACCGCCGCCGGCATCAGCACCGCCGCGTTCGTCTAAGCCGAAGCCAGACCTGCTTCATCCCCGGTTCCGCCGGGATCATCCGCACATTAACCCGAGCAACAGGCAGCACCCCGCACACCTGGAGGAAAACCATGACTGCAGCACCGCATCAGGCCACGCCGGCCGCCGGCAAGAGGAGGATCCCGCCCGGCGCCCTCAAGGCCTACGTCGCGAGCCTCACCGGCACTTCGCTGGAGTACTACGACTTCGCGATCTACTCCGTGGCCTCGGCCCTGGTGTTCCCCAAGGTCTTCTTCCCGGGCAACGACGAATACGTCGGCCTGCTGCTGTCCTTCTCGACCTTTGCGGTAGGCTACCTCGCCCGTCCCATCGGCGGCGTGATCTTCGGCCGGCTCGGTGACAAGATCGGCCGCAAGCACGTCCTCGTGACCACCCTGCTGCTGATCGGCATCGCAACCGTGGTGATCGGCGCGCTTCCGGGCTACGCCACCATCGGTATAGCCGCCCCCATCATCCTCGTGTTGCTGCGCCTGGCGCAGGGCATCGGCGTCGGCGGCGAGTGGGGCGGTGCCGTCCTGCTCTCGAGCGAATTCGGCGACGCCAAGCGGCGCGGCTTTTGGTCCTCCGCCGCGCAGATCGGCCCGCCTGCCGGCAACCTGATGGCCAACGGCGTCCTGGCCGTGCTCGCAGCGTCGCTCAGCAACGAAGACTTCCTCTCCTGGGGCTGGCGCGTGGCCTTCCTCGCCTCGGCCGTCCTGGTGGGCTTCGGCCTGCTGATCCGGCTCAAGCTCGAGGAAACCCCCGTCTTCAAGGCCATCCAGGCCCACGGCGAACAGCCCAAGGCGCCCATCAAGGACGTCTTCACCAAGGAACCGCGCGCCCTCGTGTCCGCCGCCCTGTCCCGCATCAGCCCGGACGTGCTGTACTCCCTGCTCACCGTCTTCATGGCCGTCTACGCCACCAAGGAACTGGGCATGAGCACCAGCAACGTCCTAACCGCCATCCTGATCGGCTCCGCCTTCCAGCTGGTCCTGATCCCCGCGGCGGGCGCCCTCACGGACCGCATCAACCGCCGCCTCGTCTACGGCATCGCCGCCGTCGGCACCGCGCTGTACATCCCGCTGTTCTTCGTCATGATCCAGGACAAGTCGGTCCTCACGCTGACCATCGGCATCGTGATCGGGCTGGCCTTCCACGCCTTCATGTACGGCCCGCAGGCCGCCTACATCACCGAACAGTTCCCGGCCCGGCTGCGCTACGCCGGCAGCTCGCTGGCCTACACACTGGCCGGCGTCATCGGCGGCGCCATCGCACCGCTGGTCTTCACCGCCCTCTTCGCCGCCACCGGGAACTGGTTCCTGATCGCCGGCTACCTCGCGGTCGCCTCCATCGTGACCGTCGTCGGCCTGGCCATCGGGCGCAACCCGCACACCGACGAAGAAGAGCGTCTCCTGCAGGACTCCCACGCCTGAACGGCGCGGACAACCGGATGATTGAGGTAGCCATGGAAGCACCGACACTGCATAAGGTCCGCTCGGTGCGGCCCGTGGGAACCCGCGCGGTGCTCGCGGAGCTTTCCGGAACGCAGGACGTGCTGGCACTTCAGGCGCTGCTCCTGGAGCACCCCCTGCCGGGGCAGCTGGACGTCCTCGCGGCGGCCCAGACGGTGCTGGTCACCGCGGATTCGCCGGTGTCGGCCCGGCGGATCGCGGCCCGGCTGCTCCAGCTCGACCTCACCGCCCCCGTGCAGCGGGACGGCGAACTGGTGCTCATCGACACCGTGTACGACGGCGAGGATCTCGCCGAGGTGGGGCAGCTGACCGGCCTTGGACCCGACGGCGTGATCGCAGCCCATACCGGTCAAGTCTGGACGGTGGCGTTCGCTGGCTTCGCGCCCGGTTTCGGCTACATGGTGGGGGAGAACCAGGACCTTGAGGTGCCGCGGCGCAGCTCCCCGCGCACCGCGGTCCCTGCGGGTTCGGTGGCGCTGGCCGGTAACTATTCGGCCGTGTACCCGCGTCGCTCGCCCGGGGGCTGGCAGCTGATCGGCCGCACCGGCGCCAGGATGTGGGACCTGGACCGGGAACAGCCCGCCCTGGCCGCCCCCGG
>NZ_JCBANT010000013.1:0-126707 GCF_059816125.1 Arthrobacter sp. 001422645
GGGTCCCGGCGGTAGGCCGCGGCCCGGGCCGCGGCGATGATGCGCCGGTCCCCGGCGCCGTCGAACGTCCCGGTGTCGGCGGCGAGCTCCTCGTCGATGGCGGTGCGGTCCGCCGCGGACAGGCACGCGGTCTCCCGGACCAGGAGGGTGGCGCGCCATTCGTTGAGTTGCCCGGCCTCCAACGCAGCGAGGGCGTGGGGCATTTCGGTGACGAGGGCTTTGGCCAGGCCGAGGAGCCTGCTGCCCTTTGCCGGGGATTCGCGCCGGGCCAGGGCAATCTGCGCGCCGACCCCGGCCCCGAGCTCGGCCGCCGGCATCCCGGCGTCGGCCTGTTCACCGCGCTGCAACAGATCGAACGCGACGGACAAACGTGCCTGACGGGCAGCCAGGGCAGACTTTTGGTCTTCCAAGGCCCGGATTTCAGCAATCAATTGCGCACCGTTCAGCTCAGCCACATCGCCGCCCAGCACTATGCCGGCATCTCCCGTTTCGTGCTGTTCCCCGCAATTAGAGGCGCAGCCGCACCCCACTGCCGGCTCACCTGCGCCAGCCGGATGACGCGTCCCAGCCGGTCGAAATGCGTCGGGCCCCTGCTTGCCGTCCATGAATACACGCTATCGGGCACCTGCGACACTTTTTCGCCGACGGCACGGCGTCAGATCCCCGCAGCTTAGAACCTGCTGAACCCCGGCGGAGGACCCTCCTTGTGCCGTGAATCCCGCTGCCCAAGGCAACTAGCGGGCAGGCCTCGAACGAAGCCGCAGACCCACAATCAGCAGGACCACACCAACTGCGACAATGCCCACCGACAAGTAGAAGAACGTCCGCTCGGCCACCGTTGGTGCGACAAGCAGGGTGAACAGTTCCGGTCCCACGGCCGGATCCACGTCCAGGCCCAGATCCTCGACGTGCATACACCGGGCGAACGACAGAAAACGCACGGCAAAGGCCACCGCTACACCGACGGCCGTCAGGACTAATCCCAGCATGAAGAGCAGTTGGCTGCGGTTGAACAAGCGTCCCCCAAGAGTCGTTGACCTGCTCTGGCACCCGCAGTCGAACCGTCACCGGTGCAGTGGCTGGCGGCTGGACTGGCTGCGCAGCGTCATCGTGGCGCCGGCTCAGGCCCTCTGCAGATCCGAGTGGTGCTCGGCGACGACGTTGGGATGGGCCCGGAGCCGGTAGCGGAGGGCGTTGTCTCCATAGGTTTCAAGGATTGGGCTGTTCGTCGGATCGACGGACAGGCCGCGCGCCTTGGCTTGGAACTCCGGGCTCACCGCGAGCTGCGGCATCGTCGCGTCCAGCGCGGGGTTGAAGAAGAAGGGAAGCGATATCCGGTCCGTGCCCCGCAGAGGAGAGATCACGCGGTGCAGGGTCGCCTTGAGGTAGCCGTTCGTGGCCAGTTCGAGCATCTCGCCGATATTGACCACGAACGTACCCGGAACCTGCGGGGCATCGATCCATTGTCCTTGGTACTCCACCTGCAGTCCGCCCTTCCCGGGCTCCACAAGCAGCAGGGTCAGGACCCCGCCGTCGCGGTGGGAACCCACACCCTGCTTGGGCTCCGGATTGGACTCCCCCGGGTACCGCACGATCTTGAGCACCGGGAAGGCACGCGAGGCGAAGGCCTCGTCGAAGGTGTCCGCAGGTGCCCCGAGGGACACCGCCAGCTCCCGCAGGAGGGTCAGCGAGACGGCACTCAGCCGTTCAGTCCACTCGGTAACAATCCCCCGCATTTCGGGCAGGGCATCCGGCCACAGATTGGGTCCCTCAAGACGCCAATAATCGGCGACGCCGGGCCCCGGCTCCACGGCAGCACGCTCGACGCCGATATCGATCTGCTCGCGCCAGTCCACCGCGCCGTCCGTGAGCTCGCCGCCGACCCTCGTGTAGCCACGGAACTGCGGGCTGTGGACGTTCTCGACGGCGAGCTTCTGCTCGTCGGTCAGCTCGAAGAAGCGCCGGGACACGTCAAGCATGGAATCCGTCAGCTCCTGCGGGATCCCGTGTCCGGCCAGGTAGAGGAAGCCCACTTCGTGCATGGCGTCCCGTAGCTCGTTCCGGAACCGCGCGGCCTCCTCGGGACCCGCGCTCAAACGGGAGAAGTCCAGGACGGGCAATGATTCGAGTGGCATCCAATAGTCCTTTTCGGTGAACATGGCAAGTTGCGGACCGTATTAGCTCCAATGTTACGGATCTAGCCGCTCCGGAGGACATTCAGATGTCGAATTAAGACTTTCGGAGGGCGCCGCTGGCCCTCATCGCGAGGCTCCCGCGCCGGTCCGGACCGGGCGGTCGGCACTACGCACCGTCCGGCCGGACGTTCTGGCCCGTCGCCGGATGACGTACTCGGCGACAGCGAGGTTGATCACCCAGGCCGCCGCCATCAGCAGTGCCTTGGTCCGCTCGTCGGGGGTGCCCACGAGCAGCAGCCAGGCGGAGATCACCACGGCCTGCGTTCCCGCGGCCACTCCGATGGCATAACCGCGCGTCATCCACGCGCCGTGCCGCACGAAATCCCGGCGCCGGATCGCGCCGATGCCCAGACTGAGGCTGACCAGCATGGCCGAACCGAAGAAGAGCCGGATCGGGACGTCGGTGGTGCCGTCCGGGAGCGGGTAGAACGCCGACATCCACAGGCCGGAGAGCCCGGCGAGCAGCCCGGCCGGAATGAGAATAGCGCCGGCGGCGCGGTGCCAGCCGCGCCTTCCCCGCAGGGCGGGGACGAACTGGAACGCCCCAAGCAGGCTGTAAATGGTGACACTCACGATGTGGATGACGACGGGGACGGGCGAGGCAAAGAACCGGGCGTTCTGCGCTGTGATGGCAGCGCCGCCGGTCAGTTCCGTCAACCTTGCCGCGCCGGCCATCACCGGGATCAGGCTCAGGAGGATCAGCGCCGCCGGTACAGGCCACTGGGGCCCGCGGCGCCTGATGGACGGGCGGGAGGTACTGGGTCTTGTTGTCATGAGCCTGGTCCTAGATTTCTGCGGTGTACGACGTACACCTGACGCGCCCAACGGTAGGTGTACGCGGTACACTTGTCAAGAGGTAACTGCTAGGGAAAGGTTGTGCGGATGACTCAGCAGCTGGAGGCCACCCGCCGCACGCCCCTGAACAGGGAGCGGGTGCTGCGGGCCGCCGTCGAACTCGCTGACGATGTGGGATTCGAGTCGCTCAGCATGCGCAGGCTCGCCGAAGAGCTCGGCGTGGTGCCGATGGCGCTCTACAAGCACGTCGCAAACAAAGAAGAGCTACTCGACGGGATGGTCGCGAGCCTCATCGGCGAGATTGATCCCCCGGTCACCCATACGGACTGGAAGAGTACCGTCCGCTTGCGGGTGCTGTCGGCGAGACGTGCGCTGCAGCGGCACCCTTGGGCCCGCCAGGTGATTGAATCCCGCACCACCAAGACAGCCGCCGTGCTGGATTACATGGAGTCCTTCGCTGGCATGTTCCTGGCCGGCGGATTCTCCGCCGACCTCACGCACCATGTAATGCATGCCATCGGCGGCCGAATGTGGGGCTTCACCCAGGAACTGTTCGATGACCAGTCCGGGCCGACGGCGGAATCCCCGGCGGAGGTGCCTCCCGAAGCCCAGGCCGCCATGATGCAGCAGATGGCGGAGCGGTATCCGAACATCGTGGCGATCGCCACGGCGGCGGCCCACGACGGGAGTTCCGTCGTCGGACACGGTTGCGACGACCAATTTGAGTTCGAGTTCGCCCTGGATTTGCTCCTAGACGGCTTTGAGCGGTTGCACGAACAGGGCTGGTCATCGCGGCAGGCAAAGCTGGACCGTCGCTAAACTCTGTGGGGCCGCGGACCACTGTGGGTTATCCGGCCAGACGCCGGCCCGGACAAGACGCGCCCTTGCCTGGCCAGGGACTTCGGAGGAGGATATGCGCACACTCCGGGAGGCCTTCCATGACTACGCTTGGCAAGTTTGAGAAGTACCTGATCGAGGAATTCTTCGACGATTACCGCTCCGGCGCCCTGAGCCAGCGCACGTTCACGCGCCGCGTGGCCTTTATTACCGGCAGTATGGCGGCGGCGTCGGCCGCCATGCTGACGGTGGGCTGCACGCCGGAGGAAGTCCCGCGCAGCACCGATCCCATGCCCACCCCCGGCCCTTCGGGCACGGGAGCCCTTACCGCTTCCGCGGGTCCGGTGCCGGGCGCCAAGAGCCCCCTCTCTGTTCCTGAGGGCGCTCCGGGCCTCGTGACGGAAACCGTACGGTTCCCCGCCGACGGAACGGACATCAGCGCCTACCTCGCCCGGCCAGAATCGGGCACCCCCGGTCCGGCCGTGCTGATCTGCCACGAGAACCGCGGGCTGACCCCGCACATCCAGGATGTGGCACGCCGTTTCGCCAAGGCCGGCTACGCTGCCCTGGCCCTGGACCTGCTCAGCCGGGAAGGGGGCACAGCGGCCATGGACCGCGACGCCGTCCCCGGAGCGCTGACAGCAGCCGGCTCCCAACGCCACGTCTCTGATTTCGCCGCGGCTTTCGATTACCTGCAGTCACAAGACTTCGTCGACGAGGGCCGGATCGCTATGACCGGATACTGCTTCGGCGGGGGCATCACCTGGCAGGCCGCGACGGAGCTTCCGGGACTGAAGGCGACCTCGGCGTTTTACGGGCCCTCCCCCGACCTCGAAAAGGTTCCGGCGATCAAGCCGGCCGTCTTCGGCGTCTACGCTGAACTCGATCAGCGGATCACCGGGGCCTTGCCGGCGCTGCGGGATGCCCTGGCCGCCACGGACGTACGCCACCAGCTCACCGTCTATCCCGGCGTCGACCATGCCTTCCACAATGACACCGGGCAGCGCTACGACGAGGCGCAGGCCACCGCGGCCTGGAACGACACACTCGCCTGGTTTACCCGCTACGTCTGAGCACGGCGTTGCACAGCTTTTACCCAGGGTTTACCTGCCTTGTCTTGTGAGGCCCCGGGCGCCTCCAACAGACTGGTTATCACCACATGAACGGATCCCTAGGGACCGTTCGACCAGAGCAGCGGGACGAGGGCGCCGCTATGCGTTCCGGCCAGCTCAACGGTATAGAAGATGCCGAGGAGCGGTCCCCGCAGACCGGAAGGATTGACATGGCCGGGACGTTTGAAGTGTTTGTTGACGGGGAGGCGCTTTTCCGGTTCCGACTCAAGGCGCCGGACGGAACCGTTGTGGCCGAGTCGGCTGCATTCAGCGACAAGCCGGCTGCCGTCGCCGGCATCGCCGCGGTACGGGAATGCGCCGGCATGGGGCTGGTGACCGACCTTTGCCCCGAGGGCGGGACGCGAAGCGGGATACTGCCGGCGGAAAGTGCGGCCCGCCCCTGCGGCGGCACGCGTCCCCGTCCTACCTGGCTTCAGCGGGGCGACGACATCCACGCCCGGGCAGGGTCAACCCGACGGGCGACCGCCGCCCCCAAGTGGATCGGCGCGGCATAGCCCGTGCCTCAGTAACCCACGCCGCGTGTTCCTCGCGGACTGCCTGGCTAGCGGACGCCCTGGCCGGCCTCGTACCAGCGCAGCACCCGCAACGCCCGCAGGGTGTTCCACCGGCTGGGCCGGCCGTCTCCGCCCTCCAGCTCGAAGTGGATCCGGCCGGGATGCGTGTTTTCCAGGAGCCAGGTGCCGTCGGGCTGCTGCTTGGACCGGACCAGGGCGATGGCTTCAGCAATCCGCGGGTCGGGCGGATCACCGGCAGTCCTGAAGTACTCCAGTGCGCGGAGCACGTCGTAGTGCCATCGGGTGGGATATGAGAACTCGAGCCAGGCCGGATCAATGACGTCGCCGGTGCTTTTGCGCCGGAACAGCTGCCGTTCGAGCAGGTACTCCCCGCCCCGCCGCCGCGCTTCGATGGATTCCGGCGAACCGCCCGTCGCCTGTTCGTGGGCCAGCAGCCCTTCGAGCACGTTGATTGTTGTCGCGGCCGACGAAACCACCGCGCCGTGTTCCGCCCAGCAGTTCCACCCGCCGTCGTCGAGCTGCTCGCTGACAAGCCGGGCCACCACGGCGTCGACATCCTGGCCGAAGTAGGCCCCGAGCCCAACGGCCATTCCGTTGATGCAGGGCTCCACTTCGCCGCTGAAAAAGGGCTGCCCGCCTTCCTCCCAGCGGCAGTTCTCCCGCACGAGCGTCACGGTCCGGCGCATCTGGTCACCCAAGGGATCGATGCCAAAGTCACGCAGCTGCAGGAGGCTGTACGTGGTGGCGGTCCATGGCTGGCTCCCGTTGTCGGACGCATCGTCCCCGGCGGGTTCCGTCTGGCTGTACGGAGCATCGGCACCACCGGACAGCCCGACGTCGGGATCGCCGCCGTGCGCCGGGAAGTACGCTCCCCCGGCCCACTGGCCGTCCCCGCCGCGCAGCGCCAGCAGCCGGGCGCCCCACCCCTCGGTGGCCACGCGTGCGCGCTCGGCAGCGACGGCGTCGGCAGGCGCTCCGGCCAGATCCCGCAGCGCCTGCCAGCGAATAGCGGGATCAGAATCCAGCAGCCAGTCCAGTACGGTCATGCGCCGATTGTAGTGCCCGGAGTTTTCTCGTCAACGGGTTGTTCCGTCAGTGTTGTCCCGGGCGGGGTGTTCCATGCGGGTGTTCCGGGCGCCGGAGTTTAGCCTTCGCATTCAACGCAATAGAGGTGGCCGTTCTTTTCGCGCGCGATTTGGGAGCGATGCCGGACCAGGAAGCACGAGTAACAGGTGAATTCATCCTCCGCCTGCGGAATGACCTGGACGGTCAACTCCTCAGCGACGATTTCTCCACCCGGGACCAAGGCGCCATCCAGCGAATCCGCTTCATCCAACTCACGCACCACACTGCGGGCGTCGGGGGCATTCGCAGATTGCAGGGCCTCGAGAGACCTGTCCTGCGATTCCTTGACGTCGGAGCGTACTTCATCGTAATCGGTTGCCACTGGGGTGTTTCCCTCTTCCTCGGATTGCCTGGATAGGTATTCAACAGACAGGACTGCTCCAGTATTCCCTCCCGGGCCCCACAGCTCGGGGCGGGACCCGGCAACGCGCCGCCGCCTGACGCTTTTCGGTCAGGACGTGGCTGGATTTTATTTGTACAAACGTTAGAGTTAAGGCTGTTGGTGAAGATTTCTTGGGGGAAATTATGAACAAGGCGCAAAGACGCGCACATGTGGAGCCGCCTTGCCGGGAGTGCGGCTCCAGGGTCATTCCGATCTGGAAGGACGAACGCTCGGTCACGTCCAATCAGCCCGACTGGCGCGTGAGTGCCCGGCAATGCAGCCGCCAGGGGTGCGGCCTCGACGGTTCCCGGAACTGGCCGGACTCCTAAAGCAGTGCTGTCTGCACCGGGCCTGCCATGATGGGTCCGTGACTATTGCAAAATCGGTCGTGTTGTTCGCCCTCGCCGCTGTGGCCGAAATAGGTGGGGCCTGGCTGGTCTGGCAATCGGTCCGTGAGGGCAAGGACTGGTGGTGGGCCGGACTTGGCGTCCTAGCCCTCGGCGCGTACGGCTTCGTGGCGACCCTCCAGCCGGATGCGCACTTCGGGCGCATCCTTGCCGCCTATGGCGGGGTCTTTGTGGCCGGCTCGCTCGCGTGGGGCATGATCTTCGACGGGTTCCGGCCCGACCGATGGGACATCATGGGCTCCGTAATCTGCCTGCTCGGTGTGGCCATGATCATGTTCGCGCCCCGCAGCGGCAGCTGAATCACCTCAGCCTCCTGCGCACCCGACGGCGTTTCGCCTGCCGGCTCCCGCACTGCCGGCCAACCCCGATCCCCACCACGACCAGAAAGCAGTTTGATGACGAAGACGACGGCGACACCCGCCCCGGCAGACACGGACAAAAAGGTACGCCTGGTTCTCTGGATCCTGATGGGGGCCATTATTGCGGCCGGCCTCGTCTGGTATGCGGTCTTCGCCATGAACAGGCCCGCCCCGGCGGCTCCGCAGGCGGCGGCCACCGCGCAGCTGGTCCGCGAGGACAGCCACCGGCTCACCTCCCCCGCTGTCGAGAAGGCCCAGTTGGTCGAGTTCCTGGACTTCGAATGCGAGTCCTGCCGCGCCGCCCATCCGCTCGTCGAGGAACTGAAGCAGGAATACGGCGACCGGATCACTTTCGTGAACCGCTACTTCCCGCTGACCGGGCACCGGAACTCGGGTACCGCTGCCCTGGCTGTGGAAGCTTCCGCTCAGCAGGGCAAGTACCAGCAAATGGCAGCGAAGCTCTTTGAAACCCAGGACCAGTGGGGCGGAAAGCAGGATTCCCAGGCTCCCGTGTTCCGGAGCTTCGCGCAGGAACTGGGACTGGACCTGGCCAAGTACGACGCCGCCGTGGCTGACGAGGCAACCCTGGAACGTATCCGCAAGGATGCCGCGGACGGCACGGCACTGGGCGTCACCGGGACACCCACATTTTTCCTCAACGGCAAGAAGCTGGTCCTGAATACGGAAGCCGAGTTCCGGCAGCTGCTCAGCGACGCCGCCGAATAGGCACCATGGCCTCCCCTGCCCGGCAGGCCTTGCCTATTGAAGGGATGCGGTCAGGCGCGCCAGGTTATCGAAAGCTTTCTGGGCCGCCGGCCGCCGCATCCAGTCCTCGAGCCGCAGCTCGAGGCTGTTCGCCCGGTACCGGTCTTCGATCACGCCAATCGAGTCAACAAAACCGCGTCCATGCACCAAAACGGATACTTCCATGTTGAGGCTGAAGGAGCGGACATCCATGTTGCTGGACCCAATCACCGCCACCTCCTCATCAATGGTGAAGTGCTTCGAGTGCAGGACCTGGGGCGCCCGGTAGAGGTAGATCCTGACGCCGGCGCGGAGCAGGGCCTCGTAGTAGGAACGCTGCGCGTGGTAGACCAACATCTGGTCGCCGACTTCGGACACAAAGAGCTCGACGTCGAGACCCCGCGCAGCGGCAGTGACAATGGCCATCAGGATGGATTCGTCCGGCACGAAGTAGGGACTGGTGATGCTGACCCGGCGTTCGGCCTTGTGGATGAGCGTTGCGTAGAGCTTCAGATTGTTGTCATTGGCGAAGCTCGGGCCACTGGGCAGGACCTGCGCGTCAATAAGCGCCGAGCCCTGGCTGCCGGCGATGGAACTGGAGCTGGCGGCCAGCGGCAGCAGAACGTCCGCTTCGCTGTACCAGTCGGTCGCAAATACCGCGTCCAGCTCGCGGACGACGGGGCCTTCAATGCGCATCATCAGTTCGTGCCACCTGAGTCCGCGTTTCAGGTTGCCCTTCTTGTTGTAACTGGAGTCAATAAGGTTCTGGGATCCGGTGAAGCCGACGCGGCCATCGACGACGACGATCTTGCGGTGGTTGCGGAGGTCAGGCCTCTGCCACTCACCCCGCCACGGCCGCACCGGCAGCATCGGGTGATACTCCGCGCCCATGTCCTGAAGGTATTTCAGGGTTTCCTTCCGGCCCGGGAAGATGAGGCCGGCCAGATGATCGGACAACACCCTTACGGCGACACCCCGTTCCGTGGCACGGGCCAGCGCCTGGAAGAAGGGTTCGGTGGTCGCATCGAGTGACATGATGTAGAACTCCACGTGCACATACTTGGCGGCCGAATCGATGTCCTTGATCATTGCGTCAAAGGTGCCGTCATAGTCATCCATCAGCTCGGCACGGTTGCCTTCCACCATGGGCAGGGCCCCCAGGTTGTTGTTCAATGCCACCGCCGAGTGCAACCACTCCGGCCAGTCACGGCCTTCGCTGATGAGTGTGCTGCCTGCGGTCCGGGCCAGAACCAGCTCGTTGACCTCCTGTTGCTTGTCACGGCGGACCTTGGGCAGTTTCGAGTACCCGACAAAGAAGAACACAATAGCGCCGAGCACCGGTATGAAGATGATGGCGAGCACCCAGGCAATGGCAGACGACGGGGGACGATTCACCGATACCAGCACAGCTGCAATCGCCACGACGAAGATATGGGCCGCCAGCAGAAGTGCAGCGACGGCTTCAGGATCCTGGAGGAATTCGCGCACGGCTACCTGCTGGCTCTTCTGCCGGGACCGAAGTCTGTCCGACGGGTCGGGAGGGCCACGAGCGGCTTCAGACCAGCACCCGGCTCTTGATTCTTTCAAACTCTTCGGCACTGATGGTTCCTGCGTCCAACAGCGCCTTGGCTTGGGCAATCTCTGTTGTGGGGCTCGGGGTGGCGACCTTGCGGATATAGGAATCGGCCTCGTCCTGGTCCCGCCGGGCACGTTCCACGGAACGCTCAGCCATGCCATCGCCCCGGGCAGCCAGATACACCAAGAGGGTCACAAAAGGCAGGAAAGCCAAGAAGAAGATCCAGACTGCTTTCCACCAGCCGCTCAGCCCGTGATCGCGAAAAATGTCACCGATGATCGCAAATAGCCCAAACAGGTAGGCAAAGAAGACACACGCGGTGAAGAACCACCAGAAGATATCCCAAAAATTCTCCCAGAAACTCATTTGTCCACCCTGCTTTCAACTAACTAATGCGGCATCGATCGATATACGGCCATGCGAAGAAATCGAAGGTGAATTCCCCCTGACGGACGGGCTTTAGCAACTGGCTGCGGTTCCGAGGTCGCTCAGTGCCGCCTGGACTTTCACAGCTTCGTCCCGCAAGGAAGCCCGGGCCTGCGCCAGTGTCGCGTCGTCGGGAACGTCCTTGACGGCGCGGTCAAGACTCTGCTCAGCCTCCTTGACGGCATCCACCCGGTCCTTGGCCACGGCCTCGCTCGCATCGAGGAGTTCGTTATGGGTCTTCACAACTTCTTCCCTCGCGGTACGGACCTGGTCCACCGTGGACGTTGGCGTCAGCGCGTCCTTGAAACTCGTCAAGGCAGAGGCGTAGGCCTTGGTAGCTGCGCAGACCTGCGACTCGTTCTCCTGCGGAGTATCCGTGCTACCGCAGCCGGTCAGCAACGCGAGTGCTGCTCCGAGCGCGATGGATCCTGCGAGGAGCGGATGTGCTTTCGTTGGCATGTGGAGGTTCCTTTCCTGGAGGCATTGTCCCCAGCCCGACCAAATGGCACTTATGACAATTCTGTGTGTCAGCACGGGAGGCGTCCTCACCCGCGGCGGGTGAAATCTTACGGCCGGGTGACGTTCCCGGGCCGGGCCTGATTAGACGATTCCGCGTTCGGCGGCCGTCTTGAGGGCATCCCGCCGCCCTGCCGCACCGAGCTTGCGGTAGATTGACCGCTCGTGCGTTTTGACGGTGTTGACGGAAATGAACAGCGCCTCAGCGATCTCCGCCGCAGTCATCACCGAGCGCATGTAGGCCAGGACCTCGCGCTCGCGGTCGGTGAGGGTCCAGTAGGAACGCGTCCGGAGGTGCGGGTTACCTTGCGTATGGCGTGCCATCCGGGCAGCGACGAACGACTCATGGGTGGTCCCCCAGACGGCGTGTTGAATCAGCAGTTCCGCGAGTTCTTCTCTCCGCTCGGTAAAGGAGCGCAGGATAGTCTGCGGCTCCGCCCGATGGACCGCGTGTTCTATCCGCTCATGCACTCGGGCGTCGTCCCCGTTGCCGTGGGCCAGCAGGGCCTCCGTCAGGCTCATGCTGGTATCGAGGTATCGGTTTCGATCTCGATCGATAAGTGCTTTGGTGCAGAGTTCGGCGGCGCCGGTCTCTCCTCCCCGACGCAGGAGTTCTGCCAGCAGCGTGTCCACCAAAGGGGCATGCCCTCCGGTCCCCAAAGACCGAACCATCGTCAACGCACAGGCCAAGTCGCCCTCGGCTTCCGCGATCTTCGCCCTGGCGATCGTGTAAAAGGCTTCCCAAGACACTCCGTAGCGGCCCTGGTCGTGGAAGGACTCCAGTGCTGCGCTGGACTCGGCGAGATGGGCTTGATCACCCGTCGCGCAGTCAACCAGCACCCTGTACACAGCGCTAACCGGACCAAGCGAGGACGTGCTGCCGAGCCGCTGCGCCTTAGCCAGATGGGCGCGGGCACCCTTCAGTTCATCCCGCCAGTAGAACACTATTCCGCGTGCCAGCCAGGCCGCCGCCATCTGATCCTGAGAACCGCCGCCCAGCCCGTCTGCGCGCTCCAACGCCCGCGTAGCATGATCCTCGGCGGCCGCAAGGTCACCACCGGCCGCGAACGCCAAAGCAAGTTCTGCTTCGGCGCAAACTTCCATCTTTCCCAGATGTTTTGACGCGCCGGCGGGTGATTGGAGCAGGACGGCCGCCTGGTCCCCCACGCGGTGCAACCTGAACTCAGCCTGGGCCAGCTGGAACAGGCCCGAGGAAGTGGCAGGATAGTCCTCCGTTGCCGCGTCCACCTTCGACCGGCCGTCCGCGTCAGGGTTGCGCAAGTCGATCCGCCGGCTGGTAGGCAAAGGTTCGAAGAGGGCACGGCACCGGTCGAGCTTCCGTCGGCGCGCATCATCCAAAACTGAAGTACGCGCCAGCGCACGCCGGGTGAGTTCCGAAGCGGCCGGGACATCACCGTCAATGGCGCGGCAGACTGAGCCGATCATCAGCATCTCGGGGTCGTCGTTCCACGGGTGTGGCAGATCCCGGCACACTTGTTCAAGCGCGGGGGCGCCGTTGCGGAGCAGGAACTCCAGCCAGTGCTCTCCGAGCGACAGGACAGCCAGTCGGGGGGCATGTGCCTGCAGGGCACGGGCCACGCATTCACTCACGTCGGTGTCCTGGTAATAGCGCGCCGCCACGCGGTGGAGCCGGTCCGCGAGGAGCGGGTCCCTCCGCTCCAATATCCTGCGGCACTGCGCTGCGAACAGCGAGTGCCAACGGTACATGGATTCACCGCCGCGATATGCGTGCTCTTCGATGAAGAGTCCGTGGCGGAGACACGTTTCGAGCAGGATGCCGCCGTCGGGCCGGCCATGCAGCTCTATGGCGAGCCGACGGCCCAGCCAGTCGCAGGAGGTGGCGCGTAAAACAAAATCCACCAGTGACGGATCAAATTGACCCAGGACCTCCTCCGCGATGTAGTCGCCTAGAGGGGGTTGGGCGGGCAAGGTTTTCGTGATCCCGCCCGCCACATTGCGGGCCTCCGTCAGGGCGCTGAGGCTCGCGTGGACGGCGACCGGCCATCCGCCAGTCAGCGTCCAGAGTGATCCGGCGTCGAATTCCGCTCCCTGCCCCAGCGAATCGGCAAACCGGGAGACTTCGTCCCGGGTAAAGGCCAGTTCGGCAGCACCGATCTCACCCAGGCCTTCCCCGTATCTGAGCCGCTCCAACTGGATGGAGGGATGTCCACGCCCTGAAAGGACCAGCCGTAATGCCGGCGGGGCTGAGGCTGCGAGCACACCGACAATTCCCGAGGCCAGTTCCGGTCCCGCCAACTGGACGTCGTCAATGACCAGCACGATCGGCTCCGTCAGGTGCTCCAGAGCTCCCAGCAGCAGATCGTAGGAGGCTGCACGGTCATGGGCGAGGCTCTGGTCCAACGCCATCACGGCTTCGGTGCCAGGCAAAGGAAATGGCCCTGCAGCGGCCTGAATCGCCCCGACGACCCCCTGAAATAGCCGTGTCGGTTGCGTGTCGAAGCGGTCCAGCGACAACCAGGCACACGGTAGATCGCTTTTCCGGACCCAGTCGCCCAAAAGCGTTGATTTGCCGTAGCCGGCGGGGGCGGTAACGAGAGTCAGGCGGTGGGCGTCAGCGGCAGCAGCCAGCGCGTCTTCGAGACGCGGACGTTCCAGCGCCCCCAGACCGCGCAGGGGAGGCCGGATCTTAAACTGCGGACCAGGCACCCGTTCGGAAGTGATTAGCGGTTCTCCCACGTAATTGATCGTAGGGAGGTGTAATTTCGTGCAATAGGGTCATAAGGACCTTGTGTGTACGCCCCTCGCGCAAATGCTGGGCTCCCCCGACCCGGGTCACAGCCCGGCGCGCACTACTTGCTCGGGAGTAACATCAGTCATGGCCACAAAGCAGGGTAGCCGGAAAAACCCGGTTTTTGTCCGGCAACTTGACCGGGCCGCCAGGCGGCACGTTTTTATCGTCGCGGCAATGCGGCTCGCAGCATTTCTGGCCGTAATTCTTCTTCTGTACTTCGCTATTCCAATAGGCGGATTCAATGAAGACAATCCTGCGGCGGCCTGGATCCGCCTCGCGGGAGTCCTGCTCGTTTTTGCCAGCGCCCTGGTGCTTCAATTGCGCATGATTATCGCGGCGGAAGTCCCCCAGGTCCGCGCGGCCGAAGCCGTCGTCGAGACCGTGCTGATGTTCCTGTTTCTTTTCGGTTTTCTCTACACCTCCATGTCCACAACGGATCCGCGGGCGTTTACCGAACCATTGAGCAGGATGGACGCCCTGTACTTCACGACTGTCACGTTCGCCACTGTCGGGTTCGGCGACATCACGCCCGTCAGCCAACTCGCTAGGGCGGTGGTGACAGTCCAGATGATCGCCGGCTTGGGTGCACTCGTGCTGGTTGCCAAGGTCGCGTTCTTCGCGGCCGGACGGCGGCTGGGCACCCCCTGACCTGGAGCCCCGCAGACGCGGCCACCTCCCCGGTCCATCCGCTGTCCACGCCCTGCCGTGCCACGCTATATCATTCCGTCGGCGCTCACCCGAAAGGGATGATCACGCGGCGACGGCCACCGGAAACCTGCGCCCGCCGCCCTGAGACTGTCCAGAAACCGGCATCCTGCGCCCCCGCGGCGCCGTCCGGAACCTTCGTCCGCAGCCGGCGGGTTTCCGACCGCAGGAACGACAGATCACCCTGCGCGGGTGGGGCCGGGCCGGCGGTCCGCACGGACAATAAGGATTGTCACGACTGCCCGACTCGGGAACAGGAGCTTCACATGAAGATCGGTCCGCTGGAAGTGATTATCTGTGCCTTTCCGAAACCGACCATCGACGCAAACGTGATCAAGGCACTCAGCGAAACGGTCAAATCGGGGGCCGTCGCCCTTGCAGATTTGGTCCTTGTGAGCAGGGATCGCGAGGGAGCCGTGCATGTCCGCGACCTGCACGATGACCTGCCCGCGGCGTGGACTGGAATGCTCCTCGATTCCCGGCCCATGACCCTGCTCAACGACGCCGACGTCGAATTGGCGGCCGGAGCCATTAAAAGCAACGAAACAGCGCTGGTCGCGGTCCTGGAACACCGCTGGGCGCAGCGGCTCTCAGAGGAAGTACGGCGCTCAGGAGGCGTGACGGCCCTGCAGGCCAGAATCCCGCAGGAAGAAGCCGTCGTGGCCATCGAAGCAGATGGCGTCGCAACAAGCTGAAAGACATCCATCGACAAGAAGGACCCCTCATGCCATTTGCCAGAGCCGGCCGGCCAGGGCTGCTCGGCACCGTAGCCCGGACCGCTGCCCTATCGGGCACTCCGTCCCGGGGCGCTCCCGCGCCCGTTTCCCCGCCACGAGGCGGAAACGAACTGGCCGACCAGCTCTCCCGGCTCGCCGAGCTGCGCAGCTCCGGTCTGCTCACCGATGCCGAATTTGCCGCAGCGAAAGCCCGGCTCCTGATGTGAGCCTGGGAAGCCAGGCTCCCTTACCCGAACCAAGACTTTGGAGGTGGTTCCCGTGAAGCGATCAACCAGCGTCGCCTCTGTCCATGGGCTACGGGCGGTGCCGACCCATCCTGTCCCTCGCGGCCCGGGTAGGCACATTGGTGCGGCGCGAAGCTACCTCGGCGGCGCGCCCTCATGACACTCCCGAATGATGCCCAAAGCGCCGGCAGCCCCGAGCAGGAAGAAATACGGCGGTTACGCGCCGAAGTCGCCCGCCTTCAACTCGAAAAGGACAAGGCCGGAAAGACCACCATCCCGAAACCACCAGGACAAGGCTCGGGCCTGGCCCGCCGGATTGTTGCCGTTTTCCTGGTGGTGCTGACTGCCGTTCTGGCCTGCGCCACCGTGCCGGCCTTGTACCTGCGCAGTGAGGTCCTCGATACCGACCGCTACGTGGCCACCGTCGCGCCGTTGGCCTCGGACCCTGCCATTCAGGCGGAGATCGCCAACAAGGTCACCGCGCAGATCACCGAAGCCGTCGACATCGAAGGCATCACGCGTGACGCGATGACCGAACTCGGAAAAGTCGCACCGCGTGTGGCCGCCGTGATCTCGGGGCTGGCGCCCGCAATCGCGGAGCAGACCAGAACGCTGATCCACACCGCCGTTTCCAGATTCGTTGCCAGCCCGCAGTTCCAGGATCTTTGGACCCAGGTCAACAGGGTGGCCCACCAGGGAATCGTCAACCTGGCTACCGGCAACACCGGCGGCACGGTCAGTATCGACGAGAGCGGCACAGTCACCATCTCCACCAAGGAAATCATCGCCCGGGTCAAGACCCTGCTTGTAGAGCAGGGAGTGGACATCGCGACCCGGATTCCGGAAGTCGACGCACAGATCACGCTTTTGCAGTCCCCCGAACTCGTCAGGGCCACGGACGCCATCCGAACGCTGGACCGGACCGCCCCCATCCTGGCCTGGATGACGGTGCTGAGCGCTATTGGAGCCATTGCTGTGGCGCCGCGTGGCTGGAGGAGGCGGACGACGAGCCGCCTCGGGTTGGGGATAGCAGTGGCCATGGCGGTACTGGCCCTAGGACTTGCCATCGGGCTGAACATCTTCCTCAGCACCATCCCGTCGGCAACGGTCTCCCCGGCGGCGGCCGAAAGCCTCGTTGAAACCCTCGTGGTGCCTCTCAGAACCGCCGTGCGGTTTGTCTTTATCGTGGGCTTGCTGATTGCCGTAGCGGCTTTCCTGAGCGGCCATTCGCGCCCTGCCGAGCGTGTGCGGCGAGGTCTTGCAAGCGCCGGAGACTACGTGACCGGAAAGGTGGGTGCCGGGCACGCGAGGCAGTGGCAGTACTGGCTGGCCCGCTACCGGCGGATCCTGGAAGCTGCAATCCTCGGCGTCGCCGTGCTGGTGCTCATCCTCTGGCAGTACCCGACGGCGGCCGTGGCCATCTGGACGGCAGTCCTGGCCGGCCTGGCGATTCTTCTTATCGAACTCCTGTGCCGTCCGGCCGTTGTCGCCGCCCATGCCGCCGAACCCGTGACGACAGGACCTCCGGAGCAAACGAATCCAACGCTCCCCCTGCCATGAGCCGGGGACGCCACTGCCGGTTGCGCGGTGGCGTCCCCGCTGTTCACAAGGTCCGTGGGAACACAGCTACGCCGAGGACGGCGCAAACGGGTACAGGTCTTGCTCGCCCCCGTGCACAACGACGCACGTGGCATCCGGCACCTCCTGCCACGCCCCGCGGAGATCCCCCAGCGGTTCGGATACCACCAGCCTGGTGTCGTCCGAGAGGCCGTGGAGCAAGGGGTTGTCCGGGTACTGGTCACGGAGAGTAGCGATGTCAGTGCTGTGGAAGAGTGACCGGGAGTTGCCCTCGCTTGAGTAGCGGAATGCCCACGTGGTATCGCCGTCGGTGGTCGCGACGGTCATCTGGATTGGATGCTCGACGCCGTGGCGCCGTCCGACGTCTTCGATGAGTCCAACCGCCTCAGCGACCGCTGCGCGGGGGTCCCGCTCCAGGCCAAAGGTGAGCGCGAGGTAGAAGAACATTTCCGAGTCGGTGGACCCTTCGATCTCGGGATAGAGGCTCGGCTCGACGGCCATGGCCAGGTCACGCTTCACTTTCGAAAAATCCGCGAGAACCCCGTTGTGCATCCACAGCCACCGGCCGTGGCGGAAGGGGTGGCAGTTCGTCTGTTGGACCGCCGTGCCGGTAGTGGCACGGATGTGGGCGAAGACGCGGCCAGCCGAGGCCTGTCCTGCGAGTTCGCGCAGGTTGCGGTCATGCCAGGCGGGCTCCGTGCTGTGGAACACACCAGGTAGAGGAGCGGTCCCGTACCAGCCGACGCCGAAGCCGTCCCCATTGGTGGTTTCAACTCCCATACGTGCATGTTTGCTCTGCATAACGAGCGAATTGGCGGGTTTGTAGAGAAGGTCATCCAATCGCACGGGAGAACCCGAATACGCAAGCCAACGGCACATGCCACTCTCCTTCTACTCAGGACGGATTTCCATTACGATTCCACCACCAGCACGGTGCCTGCGCATCATCTCCCGCGGGTGACCCGTCGGGGCCACCGTGCCCGTTCTCATTGCTGGCGAAGGACTCGTTCCTTTACCGCGGCGAATTCGTCGGCGGTCAGGGCGCCGTCGTCCATCAAGGTTTTTGCTTGGGCGATTTGTTCCGCCTGGTTGGTTCCGGCCGTCCGGCGGACGTAGTCGTCGAAATCTTCCTTCGCCACGTCGCGGCGGGCAGCCTGCCGCAAGGACATGGACTGTCCGAAAGCAATCAAATATGCCAGACCGCCAAAGACCGGCAGGAAAATCAGGACGAGCACCCAGACAGCCTTGCTCCATCCGGTGCGGGTCGAATCAGCGAAAATGTCCTTGACGATGAGAAACAGAACCACCAGATATGAAACATAAAGTAGAAACGAAATCATCAGCCAAAAGAAGTCCCAGAAAGTCATGTCGATTCCCTTTCAGCCCGCGTGTCCCGGGTCCCAGGTCCGGAAAGCCAGCGTTTCGTCGGGTCTTGGGCGCGTATGCCCGCATCATCCCACAAATGCCGGTGCTCCGGAATGGCCCTTTGACGGCGTGATCAGAGCGCCCCGCCTGACGTCCCCGGCTGTGAATCGCAGAGCTATCTGGCAGTGAATTAGCCATGCTTAGTGGCCGATGAGGAGGGTGTCCTGTGAGCACCACGGCTTCTCCTCGGACTACCAGGTCGAAACCCTAAGGAGCCGTTAGTACGATGCACTAAAAGTGCAGTATGCTGCACTTATGGATGAAGGTACAACGAGCCTGGCGCTGGCCATCGGCTCCCGGGTTAAGCAGGAGCGGCTAACGCGAGGCTGGACGCTGGATCAGCTGGCGGAGTCTGCGGGGGTAAGCCGCAGGATGGTAGTCAATGTGGAGCAGGGTGCCGCGAATCCTAGCGTGGGAACCTTGCTGAGGATCAGTGACGCCCTGGGTGTGGGGCTGCCGGCGTTGGTCGAGCCACCTCGGTCGAGGCCTGTGAAAGTCACGCGCAGTGGTGAGGGCGCCACCTTGTGGAGCGGTGAGTCCGGGGGCCGCGGGGTGTTGGTGGCTGGCACCGAGCCGCCGGACGTGGTGGAACTCTGGGACTGGATCCTGGGCCCTGGGGACCACCATGTGAGCGAGGCCCACACATCGGGCACCAAAGAGCTCTTGCAGGTCCAGCAGGGCACGGTCACCGTCGAGGTCGCAGGCCAACCGGTCACCCTCGATGCAGGCGACGCAGTGACGTTCCCAGGCGACGTGGCACACTCCTACACGAATCCGGGAACGGAATCGGCCAGGTTCTCCCTGGCCGTCTTCGAACCGGGCGTGGGGACAGGACGCCGGCCGGAGGTCTCCGGTGCGTAAGCCGGGCCTGCTGCAGGAATTTCTAGACGGCGGCCGGGTTGACGCCGCCGTGTTCGCGCTGCGGCCCGACTACCGTGCGCTGCTGCTGGCCGTTGACGGACTCGTCCCGGGCCCGAGCGACCCGGCCGGTGAGGAACTGCTGCGGGCGGCGGAATCCGCGGCCCGGGCGCTGGTCAGTGACCGGCCGGTCGAGCAGCTCCCGCACGTGGCTGCGTGGCGTGAGGCGTACCAGGGCTTCGGCGCCAAACCGAACCGCACTCGCAACAGCCTGGAGGCACTGGTGCGCCGTGCGGCGTCCGGCTTACCCCGGGTGAACCGTCTCACCGATCTCTATAACGCAGTCTCGGTGCTCCACCAGATCCCGCTGGGCGGGGAGGATCTGACCCGCTACAGCGGTGCGCCGCGGCTGGTCTGCGCCACCGGCGAGGAGCCCTTCGATACCGCCACCGCCGGCGCCGCGGTGATCGAACACCCGGAACCCGGCGAGGTGGTGTGGTGCGATGACGCCGGCGTGACCTGCCGGCGCTGGAACTGGCGCCAGGCACGCCGCACCCAGCTCGGCGAGCACACCACCTCCGCGCTGTTCATCCTCGACGCACTCGAACCCCTGACCGACGCGGCACTCCACGCAGCAGCCGAGGACCTGACCGACCGGCTGACCCGGCTCGGTCCCGACGTCAGGGCCGCCCGCCGCCTGATATCCGCCGGCACAATCAGAGATGAAGGACACTGACATGCTCATCCACTCCCGGCTACGCGCGATCGCTGACCGGCAGGCCCGAAAGGGTCAGCCGTGAGCCAGCGCACCCCCATAGATGTTCCCCTGCCGCCGTGGGGGCTGGCCGTGGCCGCCATGCTCTCGGTCCAGCTGAGTTCGGCCCTGTCAGTGGATTTGATTGCGGCGGTGGGGCCGGCCGGAACCGCCTGGCTCAGGCTCAGCGTGGGGGCGCTCGTCTTTCTGGCCGTTGCCCGGCCTCCATTGCGCGCGCTGCGCCGCCCCGACGTGCCCGTGCTTCTGGGGCTGGGCGTCGCCACCGGACTGATGACCATCGCTTTCCTCGCCTCCATCGAACGTATCCCGCTCGGCACCGCCGTCGCGATCGAGTTCCTCGGTCCGCTGACCGTCGCGGCCGTGCGCAGCCACAGCGGGCAGGCGCTTATCTGGCCGGCCCTGGCGCTGCTCGGGGTCGTCCTGCTGACCGAACCCTGGGCCGGAGAGATCAACCTCGCCGGTATCGGCTTCGCGGGCCTCGCGGCCGTCGGGTGGGCCGTCTACATTGTGCTCACCCAGCGGATCGGCGACCGCTTTACGGGCATCGGCGCACTCTCACTCACCATCCCCGTCGCCGCTGCCACCGCAGCTATCGCGGGCATCCCGCAGTCCACCGGACACCTCAACCTTGGTATCCTCGCCGCCGCCTGCGGGCTGGCCGTCCTGATGCCGGTGCTGCCAATGGCGCTCGAGATGCTCGCCCTGCGCCGGATGACGCCAACCGCGTTCGGCACCCTGATGGCCCTCGAACCCGCCATCGGCGTGCTACTCGGGCTTCTCGTGCTGCACCAGCAGCCCTCGCTCACCCAATTCGGCGGCATCACGCTCGTCGTCCTTGCCGGCGCCGCCGCGCAGCGCGGTGGCCGACGGCAGCCGCACTCCGCGAACACGCCGGCGCCCGCACCGACCCCGACCTCGTCGGCCAAGGACCAAAGTAGGCAACAGTCCTCCAAATAGGCGCGTCCGCCACAACTGTCGCTGCGGGAGGATTCCCTGCCCACAGGTGCCCTCAGGTGCCCGCAGCTGACCCGCCCGCCCAGCAGCATGCGCCGCAGGCTTTGCTTCACCGTGATTCAAACAAAGGAGTTATACCCATGTTCACCGGCTTGAGCGCCTTCCCCCTGACCCCTCTGGCCGATGATGCTGTTGACGAGCATGCCTTCGTGCGCCTGGTCGAACGGCTCACGGAGGCGAAAGTCGACTCCATCACCGCACTCGGTTCCACCGGCTCGTATGCCTACCTGAGCAGCGAGGAACGAAGCCGTGTGGCCCGTCTCGCCGTCGAACACGCCGGCGAAACACCGGTGTTCATTGGTGTCGGTGCCTTGCGGACCTCACACGTCCTCGCGAACGCTGAAAAGGCGGAACAGGCGGGAGCTTCCGGGCTGCTGCTTGCTCCGATGACCTATCAGCCCCTGACCGAAGACGACGTGTTCGAACTGTTCCGGACCGTCACCGCGGGCTCGTCGCTGCCCGTCATCGTCTATGACAACCCCGGCACCACCCATTTCACGTTCACGAACGAGCTTTACGGACGCATCGCGGAACTGCCCGGTATCGCTTCCATCAAAATCCCGGGCGTCCCGGCCGATCCGGAGCAGGCAAAGGCGCGGGTTCAGGAAATCCGGGCAGCCGTCCCTGCGCACGTGACCATCGGAGTTTCCGGTGACGCCAAGGCCGCCGCGGGACTGGCCGCCGGCTGCGATGCCTGGTACTCGGTCATCGGCGGCACTATGCCCGCCCTGGCGATGCGGATCACCAGGGCTGCCCTGGAAGGGCGGGTCTCCGAAGCCTCCGCCGAGTCCGAACGGCTTGCACCGTTGTGGCAGTTATTTGCCGAACTTGGCGGGAGCATCCGTGTCGTTGCGGCACTAGCGGAACAGCTCGGACTGGCATCACCATCGTGCCTGCCGCTTCCCCTCCAAGGACTAACCGGGAAGCAGCGTGCCCGTGTGTCCAGGATTGTCGATGAGCTCGGCCTCACCCCGTAGCGCCGGCCTCGGCGTTCCACCCAGGAAGGACCGCCGGGCCGGGGCGCTGGTCCGCTACGTCTTCGCCGCAACCTTGGTTCGCAGCGCCGACGGCGGTGCAGTAGTCGCCATCGTGCTGCTCGCCCACGCCTGCGGGATGCCGGGCTGGCTGGCCGGACTCCTGGGAGCATCAATCACAGCGCCCCACCTGTTCGGGCCGTTCATCGCACGACGCCTCGATACAGCCCGCGACGGGCGCAAAGTGATCGCATCCTCCGCTGTCCTCCACGGCGTGCTGCTCGGTGCTGCAGCACTGCTCCTGCCAATCGCCTGGCCGGTCTGGCCAGCCATGCTGCTCTTCGCCTCCGGAATCTTCGGGCCGATGCTCACCGGCGGAATCAGCAGCCGCCTGCCCTCCATCGCCGGGCCCGAGCAGCGCAGCCAACGCAGAGCACAAAGCTGGGACGTCGCAAGCTACGGGCTTAGCGGCACCCTCGGCCCCGCAGCAGTGGCGTGGATCGCGGCAGCCGCCGACGCACTCACCGCGACACTGGTCCTGGCCCGAGCCGCCATCGTAGGTGCGGGAGCCGTCCTCGCACTCCCCAAGCAAGAGCCACTCGACAAGGCAGTCGACGTGCCATCGCCCGGACGAACACTGAGACTCATATGGAAACGCGGCCCGCTGCGCCGCACACTCGGGCTCACCGTGACCGTCGCATTCTCGGTCGCGGTATTACCGATCTACGCCGTCGCAACAGCCCCCGCGCTCGGCGGGGCCGCAGCCGCAGGAACACTGGTGGCGGCCTACGGGATAGGAAATCTCCTCGGATCAGCAACGCTCATGGTCCGGCCCCTTCGCAGCGACGCAGACCCTCTCATGAGCTCCCTTGCCGCACTAGTCGCTGCAACGCTGATACTCGTAATGCTGACTCCGACATTCCCCACTTCCCTCATTGCCTTTTGCCTGGCAGGGATCGCAAACGCAATGTTCTTCGCGGCAACCCTCGCCGCGCGCAGCGAATACGCACCCATCGAGGCCCGCGGCCAAATCTTCATCTGGGTAGGCGCACTCAAGATCGCGGCGGGATCCGCCGGGGCGAGCGCACCAGACGCACGCCAAAAAACGCTGGCAAAACCACGCCACATAGTGAGTGCTGCGATCCGAGCAGGTGCTGGACGGCTGGGATCTCGCGGCATCCGCGCCGGCAGTAGACTGAAAATCATCGAGCGGACGGCCGTGGCATCGGGTCCCCGGCCGGTACGCTCCGCCAGCGCGTGTCCGCCGATGGAGAGGACCTCAGCGATGGAACCGACCTATGTGATGGCCGAGAGCGCCCCGGCGCCCGTGGGCCCCTACTCCCATGCATGCGGTCTACCGAATGGCCTGCTGTTCCTCTCGGGTCAGACGCCCATCGACCCGGAGACCGGTCAGCTGGTCAGCGGTGGCATCGAGGAGCAGACGGCACGCGTCTTCGACAACCTCGGCCTCGTCCTCGAGGCGGCCGGCAGCAGCTGGCGCGATGTAGTCAAGGTCAATGTCTTCCTCGTCGACATGGACGACTTCGCAGCGATGAACGCCGTGTACGCGAGGTATTTCGACGGCCAGTATCCCGCGCGCACTACGGTCGCCGTCGCAGGGCTCCCGCTCAGGGCGCGCGTCGAGATCGAACTGCAGGCGATGCGCCGCGTGGGGTGATCGAAGCGCACGTTCACCTCGATACGCTCACTCCCCGGCCACGACCGCTCGCCCCTTTATCACCCCCGGCGGGTGAGGTGCGCCCAAGGTTCGAGGCCAACGATGGTGTTATCTGGCGGTGATTGGGCTGCCACGAGAATGACCTTCCGAGAGGGGGCCCTGAATGTCGGGAACACGCCCAATGCTCGTACGGTTGTCCGCACTCGGAGCAGCACTCTTGCTGCTCGCCGGTTGCAGCACCCCGAGCCCGCCGGCCGGCACGTCCAGCCCGGCACCGTCCGTTTCGCCGGCGTGCGCCGCTGCCGATGCTTTTGCCGACGCGCTGACAAGTTTCAAAGACACTCTCAAACCAGGGGCCACGGTGGACCAGATCCGGGCCGCCCGGGACCAGGTGGTGAAGACCTATGACGAGCTGGTCGCGGCAACAGGCAGTGCGGCCAAAGAACGTGTGGACGCCGTTACATCAGCGGAAGCGCGGTTCACTGCCGCCGTCAACGACGTTCCCGACGATGCCACGCTGACCGAAGCAGCCGCCTCCCTGCGGGACGAAGCAGCAAACGTCCAGGCCGCCCTGAGCGATCTCGCGACGGAGGTCCAGTGCTAAGTTCCGGAGCTCCCCGGAAAACCGGCCGGTGAACTGAATTAAACCCAGGCTGCGTTTACGGACAATGCCGCATCAATCGAAAGCAGGGAAGCCAAAATGAGTTTCTGGGAAAACTTTTGGGACATATTCTGGTGGTTTTTCGTCGTCTATGCGCTCTTCGCTTTTCTTTATGCGTTGTTCATCGTCATTGCCGACATCTTTCGTGACCACGAGCTGAACGGCTGGTGGAAGGCCGTCTGGATCGTTTTCCTGGCGTTCGTACCCTTCCTGACGCTGCTGGTGTACATGATCGCCCGCGGCAAGGGCATGGCCGAGCGGTCCATGAAACGCGCCCGGCGAGACCAAGAAGCCGCAGACTCATATATCCGCGAGGTCGCTACCGCGAGCCCGACCGAGGAAATCTCCAAGGCCAAGGCCCTCCTGGACGCCGGAACCATCAGCCCTGACGAGTTTCAAAGGATCAAGAGCAGGGTCACAACCTAAAGACACCATCGACGCCGCCATCACCTTGAACGATTACCTCGTCAACGCAGCGGACACAAGCGGTCGGTCCGGCCGGAAGCGGAGGGCGCCGCGCGGTCCCTACTAAGGAGGGCCGCCGCGACCCTAGACTATTTCCAACGCGAACGAAGGAGGGCTCCATGGGGCCGGAACCAGCGGAGTCGTATCCACGTCCTGTCCTCCCCCGCTCCGCCATCATCCTGCTCACCTTGGCCTGCGCGGCTGTAGTGGCTTTCGGACTGGCCGCCATGCGGGGAATTGTCATCCCCGTCTTCTTTGCGTTTGTCCTCACTCTCTGCGTCCATCCCCTGCGGCGCTGGATGCAGGGGCGCGGAGTGCCCCGGGGAATCGCTACCGGGACCACCATCGCAGCAGTTTTTGCGTTGCTGACGGGCTTCGCCGTTATACTCTTTGCCTCGCTCGCCCAGTTCTCCGCACTCTTGCCGCAGTATGCTCCGGAGCTCGCCCAGCTGGGCGCCTCCGTTACCGCGCTGCTGGAATCAGTCGGGTTCGGCCCGGAGCAGACACAGGCCGTCCTGCAGGGGTTCACTCCCGGCCGACTGATCAGCTTCCTTGGCGGAGTCCTGGGAAACATCACGAGCATAGTGGGCAGCCTGGTGGTCATCCTGACGATGCTGATCCTCATGGGGGTGGATGGCTCGCGGATGCCGGCCGTGCTGACACATCTGAATTACCACCGGCCGGACATGGTCACCGCGTTCAACGACTTTGGGCGCGGAGTCCGCCGGTACATGGTGGCCACCACCGTCCTGGGGGTAGCCCAGGGACTCTTTAACTGGCTCCTCCTGACCATCCTGCAGGTTCCCGGCGCCCTGCTGTGGGGTTTGCTCTCCTTCATTTGCAGCTTCATTCCGAACATTGGCTACTTCATTGCGATCGTCCCGCCACTGTTTTTCGGGTTCCTCACCGGCGGGTGGCCCACTGTTGTCGCCGTGATTGTCTTCTACGGCGGGATCAACACGGTCATTCAGTCCATCGTCCAGCCTAAGTACGTCGGCAATGCGGTGGCCCTCAGTGAGACCATAACCTTCGCCTCGGTGCTGTTCTGGGCCGTCATCCTGGGACCTGTCGGCGCCGTCCTCGCAGTGCCCCTCACACTCCTTTCCCGCACCATCCTCCTCGACTCCGACCCGACCATCGCGTGGTGGCGGCCCTTGACCGGTGACAAGAAGGACCTCGAGGTCATCCTCAAGCAGGAAGACGATGCGATTCGCGCGCGCCGGGCACGGCGGGGCTCCGGCAACCCGGACACCGGCAGCACACCGAAGGCATGACATGCCGTCGGGTGATTGTGCAGGCCGGGTGACCGCCAGGTGCTGAGCATCGTCACGAGCCTGATGCTGTTCGCCCTCGCAGGGGCCATCAGCACTGTGCCCGTGAGCATCACCATCATGATCCTGCTCTCCCCCGATCCACGCCGCGGTGCACTGCCCTTCCTGATCGGCAGTGTCGCCGGATCGATCGTGGTTGTCGGCCTTTCGGCCGTCGGGCTGCAGCTCCTGCCTGGCCGGCCGAGGCTGAGACAGGACGAATTGCTGGCACAGATTGGCCTGGTGGTCGGCGTTCTGCTCATTGGCTACGCCATCTACCTCTTCTGGCACAGAAGTCAGACGGACAGTGCGGTTGTCGGCAAACTCAAGACGAGGTTCCAGTCCGCGCGCCCGTGGGAGTTCGTCGTCCTGGGCCTGGGCCTGAACCTGCGCCCCAAGGCCCTCCTGCTCGCCGTCGCGGCGGGTGCGGTGATCAGCGTACGGGAACCGCCATTGTTCCAAGGAATCCTGCTGGTCCTCGCCTACGCCGTTGTGACCCAGTCAGCCGTTGTCGTGCCGATCGCCGTATGGCTGAAGTCCCCGGAGCGGGCCGAAGTGCCGCTGACGGCGCTCTACACGTGGATGCAGCGGAACGGGCAGACGATTGCCGCGATCGCAACACTGACAATCGGGATATTCATTATCGGCTACTCGATCTTCCAGCTGTGAACGAATTCTGCTTCCAGCTGTGACTGAAGCAGGAGCGCCCCGGCGATAAAGATCGCCGGGGCGCTCCTGCTTCGTTATTGCTGCGATGTCAGACCAGCACGCTGCTCTTGATCCTTTCAAACTCGGCAGGGCTGATGGTTCCGGCGTCCAGGAGTGCCTTGGCTTTGGCAATCTCCTCGGTTGGGCTCGCCGCGGCGGCCTCGCGTATGTAGGCGTTGGTGGCTTCCCGGTTCTGGCGTGCCCGTTCAGCAGCCCTTTCGGTCAAGCCCTTGCCGCGGGCAATGAGGTACACCAGCACACTCAGGAACGGCAGGAACGCGAGAAATACGAGCCAGACGGCTTTCAACCAGCCGTTTAGCTGTTTGTCCCGGAATATGTCACTGATGATGACGAACAGCGCGAACAGGAAGGCGAAAAATGCGTAGACATAAATGAACCACCAGAAAATATCCCAAAAGTTCTCCCAGAAACTCATGTGGCTTCCCTACTTTCAGTTGATGCGGCTTTTGTACGGGTACGCGGCCTTTGGTGGGAATGGAACTAACTGCAGGTCTGGGTCGTGGACTGGCAGCCTGACCACTGGCAGGTACAAGCATTCTCTGTCCCGGGCGCCAGTGACTTCCTCATCCGCCGGGGGTGAAATCCAGGGGACTTTGCGGTCTGCAAATGTCACCCCAGAATTGCGCCCTCCCCGGCACCGGACGCTTTGGGATCCGGAAGTCTCATCATGCGGAAGGACGTGAACAGCCCGGCCAGGCCGGCCAGGATCGGAACTACCAGGGCGATCTGGAGGGCCAGGGGCCGCGCTTCCGTGTTGATCCGGATGATCTCGTCACTCACTTCCTCCGTTTGGCCGGCGAGGAGTTCCTCAAGCTGCGCATCGCTCATCACCTGCGCGTCCTGTTCCAGGGTCTGCGAGACCTGCTGTTGCTGGTCTGGCGCAAGAACCGTGCTGGACGTAGCCATGCCGATAAAGATCGTCGAGAGCGAGGCCAACATGATGCCGCCGGCGAACGCGAGCCCAAGGGACAAACCGAACGACCCTGAGGCCGAGTTGACGCTTGCAGCCTCGCTGACCCGCTCGTCGGAAATCGGGGACAGAGTGTAGTTGTTGAGCTGGGACACCAGCAGCCCCAGGCCGCATCCCGAAATGATCAGCGGCACCAGGAGCCACCAGCCCGAGTCCGCGCGTGGCACGATCGGAATAAGCACTACCAGGCCCACGATCAAGAGCAGGAAACCCCACCGTATAAGACTGGCAGGACGGCGCGTCCCGGCCCTCTTGCCGGCAAGCATTGCGACCGCGAACATGGTCAGCGACAGGGGGGCGATGGACAACCCTGCCTGCATGGCGTTGTATCCGAGCACCATCTGAAGGTAGATGGGCAGCACGATCATGGTGCCGCCGAGCGCGACCTGCTGAAGCATTTGCCCCGTGGCACCAAAGCGGAAGGCTTTCGACTGGAACAAATCCGGATCCAGCAGTGCCGCCTTGCCTTGGCGTTTGCGCCTGACGAGCCAGTAGATCAGGCCGCCCAGCCCGACCGCACCGACGGCCAGGAGGGCACCCACCGCTTCGCCCCCCTCCTGCCAGACCAGAATGCCAAGCACGATCCCGCCCATGCCGACAATGGACAGCAGTGACCCGAAGAGATCCAACGACCGGGGCCCCACATACGGGACATCATGAACCAGTTTGATGCCGGACAGCACCACCGCAATGATGACGGCCTCCAGCATAAAGGCGACGCGCCAGGACAAGAACGTGGTAATAAACCCGCCGAGCAGGGGCCCCACTGCGGCGGCAATCGCAGCCGAGGCGCCCACCAGGGCATAGACCCGCTTCTGAGCCGCGCCCTCGAAATTTCCGTGGATGAGGGACTGCATGGCCGGCAGCAGGAGCGAGGCACCAAGCCCGCCGATCACGGCCCAGAAGATGATGATCGGGAGCAGGCTCTGCGCCAACGTCATGGATATGGCACCGACGGCGTAGCAGACGAGCCCGATCACATAGGCGCGCTTGCGCCCGATCAGGTCGCCGACTTTTCCGCCGATCAAGATGAAGGCGGCGGAGACCAGCGCCTCGAGCGCGATCGCCGACTGGAGGCCGCTGACAGTCGAGTCGATGTCCTGCACCACCGCAGAGATCGAGACATTCATGATCGAGGTGTCGACGACCAGCACAAACATCGCCATGGCCAACAGCAGGGCGAGTCTGCTATTGAACGGTTCCGCCTGGGTGTCGCCGCCTTGGGGTGGGTTCATCTGCCATCGTCTCCCTGCTCGAAGGGCGTGCTACCCCCAAAACTAGCCATGGCACGTGGTGGGCAAATCATTCCCGGGGCATGAGGTTGCCGCCGGGCGGCCCCCGCCTATTCAGGCTTGTCTTCACGGCGCCGTTCGACGGCGGACTGTTCGGCCTCCACGGCCCGGAAGATGTTGCCGTGGATCATGCCCTCGCCCATGCGTTCTATCACGCCGTCCCGGGCCAGGGTTGCCCGGACCGCGGGTTTCAGCCGGGCAAGGCGCAGGTTGACGCCGGCCTCGCGCGTAAGTTTCACAATTTCCGCCATTTTTGCTGTGCCTTGGGAGTCGACGAAGTTGATCCCTGCGCAGTCCAACACGATGCCGGTGATCCCGTGCGTTGACTGGATGATGTCGCGCAGACGGTCCTCCAGGGCGTCGGCGGTGGCGAAGAAGAGACCGCCGTCGAACCGGATGACCGCCACGCCGGGAATCACCTCGTCACCGGGGTGGTCATCCACTTCGCGGAAGACCTGGGTGCCCCGTTCCCGACCGAGGACGGGCATCTGCGGGTGCGTGGCCACCCCGACCAGCCAGATGAGCGAAAGCCCGATTCCGATGATGACTCCCGCCAGCACTCCGAAGATCAGGGTGCCGGCAATGGCTGCGATGGCAATCCAGAAATCAAACTTTTGCACCCGGGCCAGCCGCCGCATCTCCGGCACGTTCATCATGCCCATCACAACGGCCTCGATGATGAGCGCCGCAAGCACCGGCTTGGGGAGGATCGAGAACAGCGGCGCCAGGAACAGCAGTGTGAGCAGGACGGTGACTCCGGAGGTGAGGGAGGCCAGTCCGGTCTTCGCTCCGGAGTGGTCGTTGAGCGAACTCGCTGACAGGCTCGTCGAGACGGGCATCCCCTTGAAAAGGCCCGCAGCCATGTTGGCAAATGCCTGGGCAATGGACTCCTGGTTGATGTCTATCTGGTAGCGGTGCTTGGCGGCGAACGCCCGCGCGTCCCCCGCCGTCTGCGAAAACCCGATCAGGACCAGCGCCACCGCCGCTAGCGCGACGGTTTCCACGTTGTCCCACATCAGCTGACCGTCGGGGATCTCGGGCGACGGCAGCCCGCTGGGCACGTCACCTACCAGGGCCACCCCCTTGGCGCCAAGATCGAACACGGCCGCCGCCAGCAACCCGCCCACCACAAGGACCAGGGCTCCGGGGACCGTGGGCGCAATCGCCTTCAGTCCGAAAACCACGGCCAGCGCGATGACACCCACCAGCACGGTGGTCAGGTGCGCCTCGCCCAGGGTCCCAAGCCATGACCGCAGTTCCTGGATCGGATTGGATCCGGTGACGTCGGTCCCGGTCAGTTTCGGGAGCTCCCCGATAACGACGTCGATCGCCGCGCCGAAGAGGAACCCGGTGACCACGGCCCGCGAGAGGAACTGGGCGATCCATCCCATCCTGAGGACGGCAAGGAGTAGGAACAGGATCCCGGAAGCGAGGGTGATGCCCGCGACAAATGAGGCGACATCCTGCTCGTTGGTGATGCCGGCAGCGAGCACGGCGCTCGCGGCGACGGCCGCCAGTCCTGAGCTGGGGCCCATCGAGATCTGCCGGCAGGAACCCAGGACCCCGTACACGATCGCGCCGGCGGCCGCAGCGTACAGGCCGTTTTGCAGCGGGATGCCCGCGATCCCGGCGTACCCCAGATTCTTGGGAACGATCAGCGCCGCGACAGTCACCCCGGCGATTATGTCGCCCCTCAGCCACGTGCGGTTGTAGGTGCGGAGCTGGCCAAGGATGGGCAACCCCGTCAGGCGCCCTCGCTGCGGCTTCTTCTTGCCTTGTTCCACCTAACGCCTTCCGATCAGGAGTCCGCGGCGGTCTTATCCGTTCCGGGCGCCGCAGTTTGGGCGGCGGTATCAGTGCGTTGGAACACGGGGCGGGCCGGCGCGCTGGCGGCGAGCTGGTCGGCGTCGACGGCGGCCAGGTTGCGGATCAGGACGATCAGCCAGGCGAAGACCAGCGAGGCCGCGATGAGCTCCACGGCGGTGAGGTTGTAGTAGCCGACCGGGAAGTACATCAGCACGGCGAAGGCGATGACCGCCAGGAACACCAGCCCCAGCAGATTGAACGTCGCCGGGATCGAGGGAACCAGCGAACGCATGCGGACGATCAGGGTTCCGAACACCACCACCATGCCGGACGCCGCCGCGGTGTGGAGCCAGAACTGTTCGTCGACCGGAAACAGCCCCACACAGGCGAGGAGGATGCCGATGAGGACGATGCCGCCTTCCAGGTGCCGCACCCGGCGCCGCGCGGGCGCTGTCTTCGCCGTCGCTTCGAGCGTCCTCGTGGAGTATCCGGCCAGGGTTGTGACCACAACGCCGGCGACGATCAGCGTGAGATTGAACGCCACCCCGGAGACGCCGGAGCTCATGCCGAGGGCACTGAGGTTTTCCTGCCACCACTGCGGGTCTTCTGCGGTGAGCATGCTCGTCAGGACACCCGTGACGAGGAATACGGCGAGAAGCGCGGCGAGACGGTAGGCGTTCATGGTTACTGTCGACAGGTACGCGATGTAGGAACTGATGGCTCCGGTGACCCCGACGAGGATTGCCGCTGCCAGGGGATACAGCACTGCTCCCACGAACGCCCGCTGGAAGATTGAGAACAGCGCCAGCCAGCCGAGCAGGAAGATGCAGGCATGGGCCAGCGCGAGCGCGGAGATGTCAATGATGTTGCGCGTCCGGCCTCGGCCGGGGGCGGGCGGAGCGTCATGCGCCTGCCGCTGCCGGGACCCGATCACCGCGGCTGCTGCGCCGAGGACGGCCGTCCCGAGCGCAGCGATGTCGCCCACCGACCCCCGTCCGGACAACGCAACAGGTTCACGCCCCACCAGCAGGAACGCAATCATGCCGAGGATGAGAAAGCCTGCGCCGCCGATGACGAGCGCCCGGGATTCTGAGGTGACTGCAGCGTTTCTCTTCAGGGCAAACATGGCTCACTTCGCTTCCCCGGGGGTTGAGGATCATCGAGTGCCGCCGTCACCGGCCCTTCATCCTGCTAGGGCGAAGTGCCACGTCGGCTGCTCCATTCCGGAGTACCCCTACGCTATGACCACCTCGGCGGGGTGCCGTCACCCGCCAAGGATGAAACCTTCGCGCCCAAACCACGCGGTGGACATCAGGTCTCTCTCCCAGATATGGCACGCAGGGTGTTGAATAGTAATAGGTCCGCACCGCTGCCGAACTCAGCAGGGTGTTGGACCGGCTACTTTGCTTGCCGGAGCGTGGGGGTCCGGTGTGAGACGGGGCCGGCGACGCTTGAGAGCCCTCTGAGACCGGGGTTCTCTCCCCCAGCCGTCGTCGGCCCCTTGGACTGTCCCCTAGCGCCGGCTTGCAGCGGCGGCCACCACGGCCTCGCGCATGGATGTTGCGCGCCGGCCGATAAGGGCGCTGAGGTCCCCGCTAGTGACGAGTAGTTCGCCGCGGGCAATGCCCAGGTCGCTGTCCGCGAGGATGGCCGCGTAGCCCGCCGGCAGCCCGGCACCCACTAGGACCTCCGTGTACTGTCCGACGGGCAGGTCCTGGTATGTCACCGTCCGGCCTGCGGCGGCGCCGACTTCCGCCGCGAGCTCGCTGAGGGTGAACGGCGTGTCGCCCCCGAGTTCATAGACCTTCCCGACTTGGTCGTCGCGGAGCAGCACGGCTGCGGCGGCGCGGGCGTAGTCGGCGCGGGTGGCGGCGCTGACCCGGCCGTCACCGGCGCTGCCCAGTACGGCGCCATGCTCAAGGTAGGTGCCCAGCTGGTCGGTGTAATTCTCCAGGTACCAGCCGTTGCGGAGCAGTGCGAACGGGAGCCCGGACGCCACCAGCGCCTCTTCCGTAGCCTGGTGTTCGGCGGCCAACTGCATGTCCGTGTGGTCGGCGTTGGCAATGCTGGTGTAGGTGATCAGCCCGACGCCGGCATCTTTGGCTGCCGTAATGGCGTTCTGATGCTGCTCAACGCGTTTCCCGTGCTCACTGCCGGAGATCAGCAGCACCTTGCTGGCACCGGCGAACGCCCGGCGCAGGGAGTCCGGATCCTGGAAGTCGATCTGCCGGACCTGGACGCCCCGGTCGGCAAGGTCCGCGACCTTGCCCAGGTCCCGGCCGGCGGCCACGATCCGGCCCGCGGGCACGTTCTGATCGAGTAGGGCTTCAACGACGAGGCGTCCGAGCTGTCCGGTGGCGCCGGTGACAACGATGGTCATGATGGTCCTTTCACCAAGGGGATGCTGACATCCATGCCAACGGCACCGAAAGGGCATTACTTCCCAAAAGAGAGTACGCACTTTGAAGTAAGGTACTGGCATGAAGGTAAGTACCGAACCTGACCAGTCCGCTCTCCAGGGCGCGGACGGCATCTTCCCCGCCAACTGCCCCAGCCGTACGGTCCTCGATCACGTCTCCAGCAAGTGGGGCGTACTGATCCTGGTGGCGCTGTGGAACGGCCCGCAGCGTTGGAGCGAGCTTCGACGCCGGGCGGAAGGCATCAGCGAGAAGATGCTCGCCCAAACACTCAAAACTCTCGAAGGGGACGGTTTCCTCCGTCGCGATGCCCAGCCGGTGATCCCGCCCAGGGTGGACTACAGCCTCACCGACCGGGGCCGCGAGCTTGTGTCCGTGCTGCTCCCGCTGGTGGCCTGGATAGCCGAGCACGCCAGCGAAATCGTCGACGCCGGGCCATCCGCCGGAGCCGTGACTGCGATAGTAGAGCCGTGACGGATCTTGATTTTGACGTGCGCTGGTACCCGGGGATGCGCTCCCGCCGGCGCAGCGCAGCGCCGCCGATCCAGGTGCACCGGGCCGCGCCAAACACGGTCCTGCTCCGGCAGAGCATCGCGGACAACTTCGAAGCGCCGTTCCTCTACCTGCTGTTCGGTGAGGAGCGCGCCCTCCTCTTGGATACGGGTGCGACGGCGGACGCCACCCGGTTTCCGCTTCGGGCCACCGTCGACACACTCATTGAGGAATGGCTGCAGGGGCATCCCCGGGACGGTTACGAACTCATCGTTGCCCACTCGCACGCCCACGGGGATCATGTCGCCGGCGACGGGCAGTTCACGGACCGGGCCCACACCCGGGTGGTGGGACACTCGGCCGGGGACGTCGCCGCGTTCTTCGGGATCGGCAGCTGGCCCCGGGGGGCGGCACGCTTTGACCTTGGCGGGCGGGTGCTTGAGGTCATCCCGACGCCGGGGCACCATCCTTCCGCCGTCGCCATCTACGACGAAGGTGCGGGCATACTGCTCACCGGTGACACCGTCTACCCGGGCCGGCTCTATGTACAGGACTTTCCGGCCTTTCAGGAGTCGCTCCGCACCCTCTGCGATTTCAGCGCCGCGCATCCTGTCGCCGTGGTCCTTGGCGCCCACATCGAGATGTCCACCCGGCCGTTCCGGGATTTTCCGCTCGGCTCGACCTGGCACCCTGACGAGGCCCCCCTCCCGCTGACGGTCCGGGACCTCCACACCGTCCGGGACGCTGCCGCCCGGGTCGCAGACCGCCCCGGGGCCCACCGGTTCGCCAACTTCATCATCTGGAACGGGCCCTGCCGGCGGGAGGCCGCGGCCCAGTCAGCCCGTCTCCTCCTGTTCAGGGTCTTCGGCCGTTAGCGCCGTCCGGAATTCCCGGACAGCGACGCCAGTTCACCGGCGCCAAGTCAGCCGGGCCGGACCGTGGCCAAGGACGAACGGTGGAAGTCCGTGCGCCACACATCGATGGCCTGTCCATTGCCGTCGGTGACCACGTATTCAGGCCAGCGATCGAAGGCCGAGCAGGGGTGGGATATCCCGAAGTCGACCACATCCGTGACCTCCAGCCCGCTCGCCCCGGTGAGGACAACGTGATGGTCGAAGAGGTTGCGCACCACGGCGGTTGCCCCTTCCCTGGCGTCGCCGTCCGCGGTGCGGGCTGACAGGAAGACCGGCAGTCCGGCGTCGTAGGCGAGGTCCCGTTTGCCGGCGCCGACCACGATCATGCCCTCTTCCGGGGCGGACAAGACCACGGCCCGGACCGAAACTGCCGGAGTGAGGCCCGGGACCGGGCTGACGGCGGCGTAGGTGCCGTGATCATGCGTGACATAGCAGCCTGACCGGAGGATCTTCCGGGTACCGGGCACCAGGGTGTCGTCGGGAAGGTGCTCCACAACCCGGTCCGGGAACGCGGACCCGCCCATGGAGTAGATGGGCGCGGCGGTCTCAAAATATTCCGCGGCTGCGAGATACACGTCCCGCACCAGCCGGCAGTGCCGGTCGACGGCTTCGATGGTGGCCTCCGCCCTGCTGTTGGGCACCACGCCTTCGTAGCCGGCAACCCCGGCGAGCCGGAGGCCGGGCGTGCCATGGACCTGTTCGGCGATGCGAAGGGCATCGTGGAGGCTCCGGGTTCCTGTCCGTCCCCCGGGTGTTCCGACGTCGATCAGCACGTCAAGGCTGACGGCCGCCCGAGCAAAAACCCGGGCCGCGGCCTCGACGCCTGCCGCCGAATCCACGAAGCAGCGGATCTCCCGGCCAGGATCTTCCTCCAGCCATGAGCGGAGGCGCATCAGGCCGTACCGATCGACCACCTGGTTGGCAACCAGGACGTGCCGGTGCCCCCAGTCCAATACCGTAGCAACCTGGTCCACGGTGGCGACGGTGACTCCGACGGCGCCGGAAGCCACCTGGCGGGCGATGATCGGTGCGGACATGGTTGTCTTGACATGCGGGGCAAGATCCACGCCATGGTGCCGGCACCAGGCCGCCATCACCTCGATGTTCTTGTCGAGGGCCTCACTGTTGAGCCGTAATTGCGGATACGCCGGCGCGGTGGCCAGGATGGCCGCAGCGTCCTCGGCGAGTCCGCTCTGGTGTTGGATCGGGCTGCTCACAAGGCTCCTTCGTGGTCACGGGACAGGTCCGCCCGCCCTGAAGGATCCGTCGGCGGCAATCCGCGGTGAATGATGCGTTGATTGTGTCATGTCGCGCTTTCGCGGCTGGCCGGGAATACCGCACGTCTGCCCGTCCCGGGAGGATAATGTCACGGGTAGCCAACGGTACGCACGGACGGGAGGAGTCCGGATGCATTCTGCTCCGCGCATCACAGTGGAGGTGCCTGTGCTCCGCGTTGGCTCCGGGGCCGGGGACTACGAGGCACTGGGCAACTACGTCGATGCGCTGCGCCGGCCCCAAGGGCTTCACCTCACCCTGCTGCACATCGGCGTCCTGGCTGACTTCGCCCGGGACATCGCGGACTGGACCAAAGGCAGCACGACGGCCGGGAACGCCGCCGGCACCACGGTTGCCTGGCTGGAGGGGCTGCCGGTACTGGCAGGATTCGCCGCCCGAGCCGAACGGCTGGTCTTGCTGGGCGGCGGGCGCGTGAGCGGCCTGGAAGTGGAGGTGCCGCAGCATGTGCGGGACTACCAGGTCTCCCTCGTGAAGGCGCTGCACGAACTGTTGGACGCCCTGCTGGTGGACAATGTCGATGACTTCATCCTCAGCTCCCAGGCCTTGGGTTTCCGGTACCCCCGCTGGACACCCCACATCGCCGTGGGCCGCCCCAAGTCGAGGGACCGCGGACCCTGGGACATCGAGCCGGTGGCGGTGGAATTTGGCCCGTCGCGGATCCGGAACCGCCAGTTCCTCCCGGCTCTGGACGCCGGTGGAGGATGCGGGGACCAGGACTTCGGGCTCCCCGGGGCAGGTGGCGGGCAATGACCGTCCGGAGTGCGGGCATTCTGCTCTACCGCCGGCGCGGTGGACGGGACGTGGAGGTGTGGATAGCGCACATGGGCGGCCCGTTCTGGGCGCGCAAGGATGCCCGGGCCTGGTCGATTCCCAAGGGCGAATACCTCGACGACGAGGACCCCCTGGCTGCAGCCCAGCGGGAGTTCGCCGAAGAAATGGGCACTCCTGCGCCGTCCGCCGACTACATCCCGCTGGGGGCCTTCCGGCAACCGTCGGGAAAGGTCATCACCGTCTTCGCGGCCGAGACCGACTTTGCTCCCGAAAAGATCGAGAGCAACACCTTCGCTCTGGAGTGGCCGAAGGGATCCGGAACCGTGCAGGACTTCCCCGAGGTCGACGGCGCGGAGTGGAATCGTGAGGCAGTTGCCCGCAGCCGGCTGGTCAGCGGGCAACTGCCGATCCTCGACGCGCTCATGCAGCATCTGGGGCGTGCCGACTGACGACCGCCGGTCCTAAACGCCTCTTTTCAGAGCTGCGGGGCATTGCTGGCCCGGCGGAGGACTGCCATCCTTGGGTAATCCGCACTCCCGGAAGTGACCGAAGGGAAAGACGATGCCGCTCTACCTGTCGAAGTTCAGCTACACCCCTGAGACCTGGGCCAGGATGATCCGCAACCCGGAAGACCGCGGAAAAGCGGCGCAGGCGTATATCGAGTCGGTGGGCGGCACGCTCCACGGCTTCTGGTATGCGTTCGGCAGCCATGACGGCTACAACCTGTGGGAGGCCCCCGACAACGTCTCCATGGCCGCGGTGGCGGTGGCAATCGCCGGGGGCGGCGCGCTGAGTTCGTTTGAAACGACCGTCCTGTTGAGCGTGGACGAGACGATGTCAGCCCTGCGGATGGCAGCGGAGGTCGGCTACCGGGCCCCCGGCGCCTGACGGTTCTGTTCCAACCACTGAGAGGGGACTTCCTCGATGAATGCGATCGAACCGGCCGGGCGGACTGAGCCTACTGCGAGCCAACGCGCGGCGAGCCTCAAGGAGCGCGTCTATATCAGCTTCACGTGCCTGGCTGTCGTCCTGGCCCTGAGGAGCCACGCTGACGAAACGTCGCCCGCCGCCGCGGCTGCCACTCTCAGTATCGTGGTGGTCGGCTCCCTGTTGGGCATCTTCGTCGCCGACCTACTGAGCCACCTGACGGTACATGAGGAGCTCCCCAGCCGCCCGCAGCTGCGACACATGGTCGCCGTCAGCACCGAATCCCTCAGCGTCCTGGTGACGCCGCTCCTGCTCCTCACGGCGGCCGGCTTGGGTCTCTGGTCGACGGCCGTGGCGCTTCAATGGGCGATTGTCGTGCTCGTTGTCACACTTTTTGTCATCGGGTACCTCGCGATCCGGCGGCTTGACCTTCCGTTCCGCCACAAGGCCCTCATCGTGTTCGCTGAAGTAGTGTTGAGTCTTCTGGTCATCGCGCTCGAACTGCTGGCCCACAATCTCTGAGGGATCAAGCGGCGCCTCTCATTCGTTGGCTCAGGTAACCCCACCACCAAACCACGAAGGACACTGCGTGCTGATCGTGCTCACCGGAATTGACGGCTCCGGAAAAACGACGGCGGCCGAGGCCACCGTCGCGGCCGCCCGCCAGGCGGGAATAAGCGCCCTGCTCCTCCGTAACTACGCCGGCCGCCGAAGGATGTCCCTGCTCAGCGCGAGGCTCGGCATACAGGCGCCTCCCCGGCTGGCGGACTTCCTTGAAACGGCGGTCCGCACGTTCAACGTCCTGAATGCACACCGCCGGGCCCGGAACTTTCACGGCCTGGTTGTGATGGACCGGCACCTTCATTGCCAGCTCGCGCTCCGCGGAATGCATGGACTTCCCAGGGGGCGCTTCCTCCCGTGGCTCATCCGAATACTCCCCCGGCCCGATCTGGTCATCTACCTCGACGTCGACCCCCGCGAGGCCCACGCCAGGATCCTCGCCCGCGGCACCGACTCGGAGCGCCTCGAGGACCTGGAATCGCTGCGGGACGCGTATCAATCGCTGCCCGAGTTCCCCCGGTTCACCCGCCTCACGGCCGGCGGTCCCCCCGGCGACGTGCTCTCCCGGATGCACGCCGCGATCGAGAAGGCGGGCGGACCGCGGCCGGACGAGTGCTCCCACGCCAGCCCGCACTGACCCGCAAAGGTACGGCGCCCGGTGCCTAACGGGACAGGTATTCTTCGTGCTGGCGGTGCGCTTCCGCCACCAAGGCCCGAATCTTGTCGATGTCCTTGGCCTTGTTTCGATACTTCAGATCCATGCCCAGGATTTGGGACTCCTCCTCGGTCAGCATCCGGTAGATCCGCTCGCGTTCGGCAGGGTCGGCCGTGTATTCGAGGTCGAGGTAGTTGGCGGCGTGCCGGCGCGCATTGTTGATGGACGTCTGGGCTTTGCCGGCTTTGCTCATCAGCGACGCGACGACAGTAAGGACGAGGACCCCGACGATGACGCTCAGGGACGTCGCGGTGCTGATCTCGACGACGGGGACTGGCTGGCCGCCGTTGATGAACGGCAGGTTGTTCTCGTGCAGGGCGTGCAGCACCAGCTTGACTCCGATGAAGGCCAGAATGACCGCCAGGCCGTAGGCAAGGTAGATGAGGCGGTCCAGGAGCCCGTCGATCAGAAAGTACAGCTGGCGCAGGCCCATCAGGGAGAAGGCCGTGGCGGTGAAAACAATGTACACATTCTGCGTCAGCCCGAAAATCGCGGGGATGGAGTCGAGGGCGAAGAGGATGTCGGTCCCGCCGATCGCGACCATGACCAGCAGCATCGGAGTCAGGGCCCGTTTCCCGTTGACAACGGTGAAGAGCTTGTCGCCGTCGTAGTGTTCCGTGGTGTGGAAGAGCTTCCTGGCGATCCGGATCATGAAGTTGTCGGCCTGGTCGTCACCATGGGCGTCCGGCCGGAGCAGGTTGCCTGCGGTGATCAGCAGAATCAGGCCGAAGATGTAGAAGACCCACGCGAACGAATTGATCAGCGCGGCGCCCAAGAGGATGAATCCGGTGCGGGCGATCAGCGAGAAGACGATGCCAAAGAGCAGCACCTTCTGCTGGTCTTCGCGGGGAACGCGAAAGCTCGCGATGATGATCAGGAAGACGAAGAGGTTGTCCACGGAGAGTGCCTTCTCCGTGATGTAGCCCGCGAAGTACTCAGACCCCATTTCGGTGCCGCCGAAGACCCACACCACGACACCGAAGACAACGGCCAGGCCCACGTACAGGGTGGACCACGCGGCCGCCTCCTTGAGCGTGGGCACATGGGCCTTGCGGATGTGGAAGAAATAGTCGAAAGCCAGCAGGGCCAGGATGACCGCAATGGTGATTGCCCAGATGAGGGGAGAAACTGTCATGTTGCTCAACTTCCGTGAAGGGGCGGGCCCCTGGGTCCAGTGCTGTCCGGTCCTTTAGATGGTATTAGGAATCTCAGCGATGGTGTCAGCGTGCACGCCGCCGGCCATTTCCTCGATGATGTCTTCGAAGGAAATGCCGGGCGCACTGCGGTCAACATGATCCTAAGGAACGTCCGCATACGCGATTCGCACAGCTGTTTCACAGGCGCGGGCTATTGACGATACAGCCGCATCCGCAAGAATTGACGAAACTGATAGGGGTATCGCGGATTCATTGGTGACCGCGGTCGGCCGGATGTCGGTGACGGGTGACTTGACCGGCAGGACTGGAACTGACTAGTGAAGGGTTTCCGAGCATGTTGACTCTGAGTAGACACGTCCTCCCCGCAGTCCTGGCTGTTCTGCTGCTCTCGGCGACGGCCTGTAATTCCGGGTCCGCGGCCGGCTCCCCGCCGGGCTTCCAGCCCGACGTCGTGACTACCGACCCGGGCGGCGGCACGGAATCCCCCGAACCCAGCGTTGCCGTCCCCCGCCCGGGGCCCCCGGGCGCCGTGGACGCGCGCGCGGTGCTGACGGCCTTCAAAGGCCGGGGCATGGTAGGCCACCTTGAGGCGCTGCAGCGGATCGCCGATGACAACGGCGGGAACCGCGCGTCGGGAACCTCCGGGTATGAGGAATCCGCCCGGTATGTTGAGGAGCAGCTGCGCGCCGCCGGTTACAACCCGGTCCGGCAGACTTTTACCTTCGAGCAGGATCGCAGGAACCGGAACCAGGCGGAGAGCTTCAATATTCTCGCCGAGACCGGGGGCAGCGCCGCCAACACCGTGGTGGTGGGCGGCCATCTGGACTCCGTCGAAGATGGCCCGGGGATCAACGACAACGGCAGCGGCGTCGCTGCCATCCTTGAGACGGCGAAGTGGATGAAGAAGAACGGGATCACTCCGGTGAACCGTGTGGTCTTCGCGTTCTGGGGCGCCGAGGAAAATGACCTCGACGGTTCCCGGCATTACGTCGACGAGCTGAGCAAGACGGAGAAGGACCAGACCTCGGCGTACCTGAACGTGGACATGGCGGCCTCTCCGAACGGTATACGGTCCTTCCACGACGGCGACGGGTCCGATTTCGGGGATGCCGGGCCCTCGGGCTCCGACGGGATTGAGAACGTCTTCGAGCGCTACTTCACAGAGAACGCCCTGCCGGCGGAGACCACGGCCTTTGAGGGGGGCGACTCCGACTACGACGCGTTCCTGCAGGCAGGGATTCCTGCCGGCGGCCTGTTCAGCGGCGACTCGGAATCAAAGACGGACGCCCAGGCGCAGGCCTACGGCGGCACACCCGGCAGGGACCTCGACCCGTGCTACCACGAGGCCTGCGACACGCTCAGCAATATCGACAGCGCGCTGCTCCAGGAGATGTCCGGCGCCCTGGCGTACGTCACCGCCGCCTACGCACTGGCCCCGCGGAACTAGATCCCCGGTCTTGGTCTGAGGGCAACCGGTTAGCCTTGCACCCGATGAAAAGCAGCCGCTCCGTTGGTCCATATTTCGCCAAGCCATGGCCGGGCGCGGGGGCGAACAGGTACAACTGAGTCATGACAACCTCTTCCTTGGTGCTCGGCCCGATGATGCGCTACGTGGATGAGACCTCGGCGAGTGTCTGGGTGGAGACCCGGTCCGCTGCCCGGGTCACTGTCCACGCCGGAGGCAGGCAATGGCAGGCCGCCACGTTCGCGGTTCACGGTCACCACTACGCGCTGGTGGAGCTGGATGCACTGGAGCCAGGCACGGTGACGCCCTACGTCCTCGACATCAACGGAAGCCAGGCCTGGCCCGATCCCGGGTCGGAGTTCCCGCCGTCCATGATCGCGACGCTCCAGCCCGGCAAGCCGCTGCGGATGGCCTACGGCTCCTGCCGCACCAGCGTCCCGCACGATCGGGCAGGCAACCGGACACACGGCATCGACTCACTGCGTGCCTACGCCCTCAAGATGGCCTCCGGCGACGACACGCCGTGGCCTGACTTGGTGACGTTCCTCGGGGACCAGGTGTACGCCGACTTGACCAGTGAGCAGATGCAGGAGTTCATCCGCGCCCGGCGCGACATCAACGCACCGCCCGGGGAGGAGCTCAAGGACTACGAGGAATACGCCCACCTCTACTTCCTGGCCTGGTCCGACCCCGCGAACCGGTGGCTGCTTTCCACGCTTCCCAGCGCCATGATCTTTGATGACCACGACATCCGCGACGACTGGAACACCTCACTCAGCTGGAAGAAGAAGATGGAGGCCACTTCCTGGTGGCATGGCCGGATCGTCGCGGGTCTGGCCTCGTACTGGGTCTATCAGCACCTCGGGAACCTGTCGCCGCAGGAGCGGGCCGAGGACGCGATCTGGCAGCAGATCGCGGACCACTCGGGCGAGGACGAGATCGACGTCAGCGCGCAGCTGGACGTTTTCGCTGATCGGGCCGATCGGGACCCGGAATCCTACCGGTGGAGCTATTGCCGGGATTTTGGCGACACCCGGCTGATCGTAGTGGACTCCCGCGCCGCCCGGAACTTGGAGCCGGACCACCGGGCACTGGTGGACAAGTCAGAAATGGCCTGGCTCGACGGCCGGATGCGCGGCGGTTTCCGCCATCTGCTGGTGGCGACGTCACTGCCCTTCCTGCTGCCGATGGGTTTGCACTACGTCGAGTCCTGGAATGAGGCCGTTTCCCAGGGTGCGTGGGGGAAACGTGCCGCCCGCATCGGCGAAAGGCTGCGCCAGGCGGTGGACCTTGAACACTGGGGAGCCTTCCAGAACAGCTTCCGGGAGGTGGCCGTCATGGTGAGCGAGGTGGCCGACGGCAAACGCGGCCCGGCCCCGGAGACCGTGACTTTTCTCTCCGGAGACGTCCACTACTCCTACGTCTCGGAGGTGGAGCGCACCTCGGGCAGCAGGATCATGCAGGCCGTCTGCTCCCCCATCCGAAACCCGCTGCCCCGGCTGATGAGGTCCTTCGCGGCCGTTATGTCCTACGGTTTGGCCACACCGGTGGGCGCCCTGGTTGCGCGCTCGGCCAAGGTCCCGGACCCGCCGTTCCGCTGGTCCGGCGTCAAGGGGCCGTGGTTCGACAACAACCTGGCCTGCCTGGAGGTGGCACCGGAGGGGCTGAAACTGTGGTGGCAGACCGGCGTCGTGGACGGCGGGGACCAGCTGCATCCCGGGCTGAAACTCGTTTCCTCCGTCACGGTGGCCCCGCGGCGGGCGGAGGAGCCCGCCAGCGACCGTCCGTGAAAGAGCGGCGCCAGGGTGGGCTTCCCGGCAATGCGGATACCGTGCTGGACCGGGCGCTGTTTGTGTTCAGTGGCGTTGCCGCCATCTGGCTGGCCACATTGCTTTTCGAGGAGAGCCTGCAGCGGTACATGGCCTGGTTCTCCATAGTATTCTGGGCTGCCCTGGCGTACCTGGTTCTGCCCAGAGTCCATCGGATCCTGACGAAGATCTATCTTCCCGATTACTTCATCGGCCGGGCACGGACAAGCGACGGCCTGCTGGGTGACCCGGTCAACTTGGCCTTGCTCGGAAGCGAGGATCAGGTCCATGCCGCCATGCACCGGGCGGGCTGGACGCAGGCCGACGACGTCGATCTGAAGAGCAGCCGCCGGATCGTCCTGTCAACCCTGACTCGGCGGAGCTATGCGGAGGCGCCGGTCAGCCCGCTCTTCATCTTTAGCCGCCAGCAGGACTTTGCGTATCAGCAGGAGGTCGACGGGAGCCCGGGCAAACGGCATCACGTCCGTTTCTGGCGCTGCCCGCCCGGGTGGGTGCTGCCCGGCGGCGTTCGGGTCGATTGGCTCGCCGCCGGCACGTACGACCGATCCGTAGGATTGTCGCTGTTCACCCTCCAGATCACGCACAAGATCGAGGAGAACACCGACGACGAAAGGGACCACATCCTGGCCACCCTGAAGAAGGCCGTACCCGAGGCGGAAGTCTCGGTCATCCGGGATTTTTCGACCGGGTACCATGCGCGCAATGGCGGCGGCGACACGATTTCCACCGACGGGGACTTGCCGGTCGTCGACCTTGCGCCCGTCATCGCGGCTACGGCAGATCCGCCCCGGCTGCCGGGGGTCAACCGGAGACGGCCCGCCCCGACGCTCTTCGGGGGCGTCCTCGTGTTTTTTCGCGGTATCGCTGCCCTCGTCCTGGCCGCCTCACTGCTGATCGGGGGCACTCCCGCCGCGGCAGCAGAACCGGCCGGGCTGTCGCCGGCCGCTGCGACTGTCCTCGCGGTGTTCGGCGTCGGAGAGATCCTTCTGGCCTGGGGTGTTCTTCGGGGCGGAAACCTCGCCAGGGTCGTGGCCATGCTTCTCAGCGCGGCCGCCATCATCACCCAGGCCGTCAATGTCCTCAACGGCGGCCCAAGTGTCGACTTCCGGACCAACCTTCTGGGTCTCTCCTTGGACATCCTCCTCATCATCGCCCTCACCAGCGAGCATTCCCGCACCTACGCCAAGAATTACAGACAGCGTAAAGTCCGGCGCAGTCGGGTCGCCGCTGTGTGAGCATGGCGTTAAATCAGGGGTCAATTCCTTGGCACCTGGGGTGGCGACCGCAGTGGTCAGCTTTTCGCCGCCGCCGGCTGGTACCGCTGAAGCGCTGTGCCCCCGGCCACGATCTTCCTCAGTTCGGCGAGCCCTCCGGAGAGTTCGCCCGCGGCCCGGGCCTGGACCAGCACGTTGCCGAGGGCGGTCGCCTCGACAGGGCCCGCGACGACGGATTTGCCCGTCGCGTCGGCGGTGAGTTGGCACAGGAGCCTGTTCTGGGATCCGCCCCCCACAACGTGCACAACGTCGATGGCCCGGCCGGCGAGCCGCTCGGCGTCGTTGATGGTCCGGGCGTAACCGGCTGCCAGGCTGTCGAGGATGCAGCGGACGATCACTGCGGGCTCGTCCGGCAGGACCGCGCCGTCCCTCTGCGCCGCAGCCCGGATCCTCGCGGGCATGTCGTCCGGCGGGATGAAGCCCGGGTCATCGGCATTGATCCAGGGCCCGCCGGCCGGCAGCTTCGCGGCGCCGTCCAGCAGGTCGGCCAGGGGAACCGCCGCGCCCTGCGCGGCCCAGGTGCGCTGGCATTCGCTCAGGAGCCAGAGTCCGCCGACGTTGCGCAGGTAGCGGACGGTGCCGTCGACGCCGCGTTCGTTGGTGAAGTTCGCCAGCCGGCTCGCCTCCGTGAGCACGGGATGCTTGAGCTCGATGCCCACCAATGACCATGTGCCGGAGGAAATGTAGGCGAAGTGCCCGGTCTCCGCGGGTACGGCGACAACGGCCGAGGCGGTGTCGTGCGAACCGACGGCTATCACCGGGGTCTCCGCTGGCAGCCCGGTCCGCGCGGCAACAGCCGGCAGCAGGGTGCCGACGGCGGCGCCGGGCTGGATCAGCGGCGGAAAGAGCTCCGGGGGCAACTCCAGGGCGGCCAGGAACTCCGTGGCCCACTCCCCCGCGACGGCATCGAAGAGCCCCGTGGTGGAGGCGTTCGTGGCCTCGGTGCGGCGCTGGCCGGTGAGCAGGAACGCGATCAGGTCCGGAATCAGCAGGACCTGCACGCCGTCCAGTTCTTCCTCGCTCGCGAGCTGGTAGATCGTATTGAATTCCAGGAACTGCAGCCCGGTGGTCGCGTAGAGCCGTTCCGGATCGAGGCGCCCGTGAACGTCGGCCACGGCGCCCCGGCTCCGGTCATCCCGGTAGCTGAAGGGCTGCGCCACCAGCCGGCCGGCGGCGTCCACCCGTCCGTAGTCCACAGCCCACGTGTCGATCCCGATGCTGGTGATCCGTTCCCCGTGTGCTGCTGCGCTGGCCGCGGCGGCCGCCAGCCCGGTGAGCACTTCCGCGAACAGCGCGGTGAAATTCCAGCGCAGGCCGCCGCCGGTCTCCACCACTGCGTTGGGGAAACGGTGGACCGTGTCCAGGTTCACCTCCGGGGTCCCGCCGTCACGGGTGATCCTGCCCAGTATGACCCGGCCCGAGGAGGCACCGATATCGACGGCGGCGAACACTCCGCCCGCAACAACCGCCCCGGCCGGGGATGGTTCTGTTGTCATCGGAGGAAGGCGGTGGCGACGCCGGCGTCCACGGGGATGTGGAGGCCGGTGGTGTGCGAGAGCTCGTCGCTGGTGAGCACTGAGACGGCGTTCGCCACGTTTTCCGGCAGGACTTCTCGCTTGAGCAGGGTGCGCTGCGCGTAGTACTTGCCCAGGTCCTGCTCGTCGACGCCGTAGACGGCAGCGCGTTTGGCGCCCCAGCCGCCGGCGAAGATCCCGGAGCCGCGGACCACACCGTCAGGGTTGATGCCGTTGACCCTGATCCCGTACTCACCCAGTTCGGCCGCGAGGAGCCGGACCTGATGGGCCTGGTCGGCTTTGGTGGCGGAGTAGGCGATGTTGTTCGGCCCGGCGAAGACGGAGTTCTTGGAGGAGATGTAGACGATGTCCCCGCCCATGCCCTGGTCGATCAGGACCTTCGCCGCGGCCTTGGAGACCAGGAACGAGCCCTTCGCCATCACGTTGTGCTGGATGTCCCAGTCCTTCTCCGTGGTCTCCAGCAGGGGTTTGGAGATGGAGAGCCCGGCGTTGTTGACCACGAGGTCCAGTCCGCCGAAGGCCAGCACGGCGGCGTTCACCGCGGCGACGACCTGCGCTTCGTCGGTGACATCGGCCTGGATCCCGACGGCGACGTCGGAGCCGCCGAGCTCCGCGGCGACAGCGCGGGCGCTGTCCAGGTTCAGGTCCGCGATGACCACACAGGCGCCCTCGGCGGCGAGCCGGGTGGCGATGGCCTTGCCGATGCCCGACGCCGCCCCGGTCACCAGCGCGATGCGGCCCGCGTGGCTCTTGGGCTTGGGCATCCGGGCCAGTTTGGCTTCCTCCAGCGCCCAGTATTCGATCCGGAATTTCTCCGATTCCTCGATCGGGGCGTAGCGGGAGACGGCCTCGGCGCCGCGCATCACGTTGATCGCATTGCGGTAATACTCCCCGGCGACGCGGGCGGTCTGCTTGTCCTTGCCGTAGGAGAACATGCCGACGCCCGGGACCAGGACGATGGCGGGGTCCGCGCCGCGCAGGGCCGGTGAGTCCGCGTCGGCGTGCCGGTCATAGTAGGCCTGGTAGTCCACCCGGTACGCGGCGTGGAGTTCCTTCAGTCGGGCGATGGACTCCTCGACCGACGCGTCCGCCGGCAGGTCCAGGACCAGCGGCTTGACCTTGGTCCGCAGGAAGTGGTCCGGGCAGGACGTGCCCAGCGCACCCAGCCGCGGATGTTCGGCGCCTTCAAGGAAGTCCAGGATCGCGGCGTCGTCGGTGAAATGCCCGACGACGGGCTTGTCGCTCGAGGCCAGTCCGCGGATCACGGGCGCCAGGGCGGCGGCCTTCGCGCGCCGTTCGGCCTCCGGGAGGGCGGCGTAGCCCGGCAGCTTGGCTCCGAAGGGTTCGGGCCGGCCGTGCTCGGCGATGTATTTCTCGGCCTGCTCGATGATCCACAGGGAATTCGTTTCGGCTTCCTCGCTGGTGTCGCCCCAGGCGGTGGTGCCGTGGCCGCCCAGGATGGTGCCGACGGCACGCGGGTTCGCGTCCTTGATCGCGGCGATGTCCAGGCCCAGCTGGAAACCGGGGCGCCGCCACGGCACCCAGGCCACCTTCTCGCCGAAAATCTCCTTGGTGAGGGCCTCGCCGTCGGCTGCCGTGGCGATCGCGATGCCGGCGTCCGGGTGGAGGTGGTCCACGTGGGCGGCGTCCACCAGCCCGTGCATGGCAGTGTCGATCGAGGGGGCGGCGCCGCCTTTGCCGTGCAGGCAGTAATCGAACGCGGCCACCATCTCGTCTTCACGCTCGACGCCGGGGTAGACGTTCTTGAGCGCGTTAAGCCGGTCCAGCCGGAGGACCGCGAGCCCGGATCCAGTCAGCGTGCCGAGGTCGCCGCCGGAGCCTTTGACCCACAGGAGCTGGACGTCTTCCCCGGTCACGGGGTCCTTGTCGGTGCCCTTGGCGGAGGTGTTGCCGCCGGCGAAATTCGTGTTCCGCTTGTCCGCCCCAAGGCGGTTGGAGCGGGCAACCAGCTGTTCAACGGTTGGATTGGTCATGGTCTTAGGCTCCCCATCCGGCCTGGTGGCCGCCTTGGCGTTCGGCATTGATGTGCTCCTGGTAACCGCTGGCGGCGAAGGCGGCCATCGGGTCTGCGGGCAGGCCCCGTGATTCGCGCCATTCAGCCAGCCCGGGGCGGACGTCAGTGTAGAACGCGTCCATCAGCACCGCGTTGGCAGCGAGGACATCTCCCGCGTTCTGGGCGGCGTCAAGGGCTGTGGTGTCGACAAGTAGGGCCCTTGCGGTCATTTCCTGGACGTTGAGCACGGAACGGATCTGGCCCGGGATCTTCCCCTCGATGTTGTGGCACTGGTCCAGCATGAACGCCACCCCGGCGGCCGGCTCCAGCCCGCCGCCGCGCACCACTTCCGTCATGATCCGGAACAGCTGGAACGGATCCGCGGCGCCCACGATCAGGTCATCATCGGCGTAGAAGCGGGAGTTGAAGTCGAAGGACCCGAGTTTCCCCAGCCGCAGGAGCTGCGCGACGATGAACTCGATGTTGGTCCCGGGTGCGTGGTGGCCGGTGTCCAGGCAGACCTTGGCCTTCTCGCCCAGGGCGGCGCAGTGCACGTAGGAGGTGCCCCAGTCCGGGACGTCGGTGTGATAGAAAGCCGGCTCGAAGAATTTGTACTCCAGGACCATCCGCTGGTCCTCGCCGAGACGGTCATAAACCTTGCGGAGGGATTCGGCCAGCCAGTCCTGGCGGGAGCGCATATTGCCCTGGCCCGGGTAGTTGGTGCCGTCCGCCAGCCAGATCTTCAGGTCCCGCGAGCCGGTCATGTTCATGATTTCCAGGCACTCGTACATGTGGTCCACGGCCTTTTGGCGCACGGCCGGATCGCTGTGCGTGAGGCTCCCGAACTTGTAGTCGTCGTCCTGGAACGTGTTGCTGTTGATCGTTCCGAGCTTGACGCCGAGGCCGTCCGCGTATTTCGCGAGTGCCGCGTAATCGTCCACTTTGTCCCAGGGAATGTGCAGGGCCACCGACGGGGCCAGCCCCGTCAGGGCGTTGACCTGGGCGGCGTCGGCGAGTTTTTCCTCGATGGTGCGGGGGGTGCCTGGGGTGGCGAAGACCTTGAACCGGGTGCCGGAATTGCCGAAGGCCCAGGAGGGCAGTTCGATGCTCTGTTGTTCGAGGGTGGTTAGAACGGCGGTGGGGATAGACACGTCAGTCTCCTAGGGACTTGGACTGGGTGAGGGCGGACGTGGCGGCGGCCAGCTGGTCCTCGAGGTTGAATACTTCGGTCAGTTGGAGGAATCCCGCATCCGGGGTTCCGTGCAGGTCTTCGAAGAAGCCGGACATTTCGGCCTGCCAGCGGGCGTTGGCGTCCGTGGCTGCCATCCGGGCCTGGGCTTCTTCGAGGCTGTCGGTTTCGAAGTAGCCGATCAGCAGCCCGTCGGGGCGGAGGAAAAGGGAATAATTGTTCCAGCCGGACGATTTGAGGGCCTGGAGCATTTCCGGCCAGACGGCGGCGTGCCGGGCCGTGTATTCCGCGATGAGCCCGGGTTTGAGCTGGAGCTGGAAGCAGACGCGTCGGGTGCTCATGGCACCACCACCTGCCGGTGTTCGATGCCCAGCAGGGACGCGGCTGCCTTGATGTCTGCCGCGCGGTGTCCGACGCAGAGTGCCCAGTGGTGGCCGATACCGGTCTGGCTCCAGTGGTCCACCCAGAGTCCCGGGTCCCCGCCGAAGTCCACCCGGGAGGTCGTATTGCCGATCGCCAGGAGCGGGCCGGGCACCACTTCACCTTCCGAGGTTATGAACACGTAGCTGCCTTCCGGGTCCTGGCCGAGGCCGAACGTGGTGACCGGGCCGTGCCGCACGTCGAATTCGACCGATACGCCCCAGCCGCGTTTGCCGTGGAAGACGCCGAGGCCGCGCAGCAGCGGATCCTGCGCGGACACCGCCAGGTGGGCGGGGCCGTCGTGGCCCATCTCCACCACGTTGTCGAAGAAGTTCAGGGCCTGGATTTCAGTGAATGATCCGCCCGCGCCGATCGCCTGCGCGGCAAGCATGGCGATGGAGGTCCGCAGTTCGAATTCACCGGCCATCGGGATTCCCCGGGCCGTGAGGATGGAGGACCCCAGAATCATCCCGGCGCCGAGCCGTTCGTGCTGTTCACCGGCGAGGCCGCGGTGATAGTAGGCCACGGAGTCCAGGTCGAAGTCCTCCACGAGCCGGTCCAGGCCGACGGATACTTTGGCACCCCAGGCGAAGTCGTCGTCGTTCACGGATTCGTCGAGGACAAACAACTGCCGGGCAAGGTCGAGGCGGTCAGCGACCTCCGCGTCGGTGACCCCGTTTACCCGTTCACGGAGGTCATCGAACTCCAGCACCTCGACGTGCGAGCCGAAGGTGGTGGACACGGTGGTGAGGTCGGTGGCGACGTCCAGCATTCCCGGGTACAGGTGGCCCATAAGCCCATGCCGGGCGTTGCGCAGCCGGGCGCGGACGCCGGCAGCGTGCACCCACTGGGTGATGCGTTCCCATGCCGACTCCTGCTTGAGGTGTCCGGAGACAGAGCGGAACTCGATGCCGGCGCGGCGGAAGACGTTGGCGACCTCGGGGACCGGGCATTGGCCGCAGTAGGCGAGCCATCTGCCGGTGTCGAAGTTGGCGTGGTCCATGGCCTCGGTGGGCTGCAGGTCAATCACCAGGACCGGAGTCTTGGCCCGCTGGGCTATTGGCAGCACCATGGAGGAGGTCAGGTAGGTGGTCAGGAAGATGACGATGAGGTCGCAGTCGGCGACCCGCAGCTTTTCGCCGGCCGCGGCGGCTTCCTGCGCGTCGGAGATGAAGCCGGTGTCGACGACGTCGGCGTCGAGTTCCTCGAAGCGGCTGGTGACGTAGCGGACGGATTCCTGCAGCTGGGGCAGCAGCTCGGGAAACTGGGGCCAGTAGGCGCCGAGGCCGCCGGAGACAAGTCCGATGCGGGTGGGCCGGCGGCGGTGCGGTTTCAGCAGCCGGGCGGCCGGGTGGTTCTGGTTCATGTGGGGTGCCTTCCGGCATGGAAAAGGAACTCGTGGGGCGCTGTGCGGGGGTGGTGCCGGGCAGGCTGTCACCAGCCTGCCCGGCGGCTCGGAAGCGGCGGCTCAGTGCGGACCGCTCAGAAGCGGCGGCTCAGAAGTCGTACTTGTCGATGTTCTCGGCGTTGAAGACCGTGGGCGGCCCAACGATGACGAGGCCTCCCTTTTCGACCTTGCGTTCGCCCAGCTCGCCCGCGGTGAAGGTATCGCCCTCAGCGCCGGTCATCGTGCCGTCCGTGAGCGCCTTGCCGGCGAAAGCCGCAACGTATCCCAGCTGGGCGGGATCCCAGAGGGCAAATTCCTTCACGGTGCCGTCCTTGACAAAGGGGCGCATTTCGTTCGGCAGGCCCAGTCCCGTGAGGGCGACTTTGCCCTTGTACTCGGACGTCGAGAGGTACCGTGCGGTGGCCGCAATGCCGACCGTGGTGGGCGAGATGATGCCCTTCAGGTTCGGGTGGGCCTGCATGAGTCCCTGGGCCTCCTGGAAGGATTTCGTGTCGTTGTCGTCCCCGTAGACCTTGGCCACGAGCTTGATGTCCTTGTAGTCGGGGTTGGAGGCCAGCTCCTCCTCCATGAACTTGATCCACTCGTTCTGGTTCGTCGCGTTTGCGGTGGCCGACAGGATGGCGATTTCGCCGCTGCCGCCGATCTGCTCGGAAATCAGCTTGGTCTGGATCAGCGCCACCTCCTTGGCCACCACCTGGCTGATAAAGACGTCGCGGCAATCCGGGTTGGCGTCCGAGTCGAACGCCACGATCTTGGCCCCGGCTGACCGGGCTTCGCCGAGGGCCGTGCAGACGGCGTCGGGATCGTTGGCGGCGATCACAATGACGTTCGTTCCGGCTTGTGTCTCGGCATTAATGAAGGACACCTGGCTGGAGGCGGAGGCCTCGAGCGGCCCGACCACCTGGGAGGAAGCGAAGCCGGCTTCCGTGGCGCCTTTCTTCCCGCCGCCCAGGACGACGTCGGTGTAAGGGTTGTTGAGCTGCTTGGGGATGAAGGTGATCTTCTGGTCCCCCTCCGCGGCGGGGCTGCTGCCGCCGTCGGATCCCGAGCCCCCATTACAGGCTGTCAGGGCTAGTGCGGCGGCGGCAGCGATCGCCACCATGCCCGCCAAACGGCCGGTCTGGCCTGTGCTCTTGCGGTTCACCATCATTGTTCTTCCTTTTTCCTCGTGCGGTCGGTGCGGCCGGTCCGGTCTGGACGCGGCAGCGGTAGTGCCTGGGCAGGTTTTCAGTTGGTGGTGCGGGTGAAACTCCGGCGGACGCGTCGGGTGTGGCGCCATTGTCTGATCGCGGAGCCGACGCTTGGCGCCACGACGGACACGATCAGCAGCAGTCCGGTCACGGTGATGAGGACGACGTCGGACACGCGGGCCAGGCGGAGGGCGTAGTTGAGGCTGCCGATCAGCAGGACACCGGCGATGACGCCGGGTATGGAGCCCTTGCCGCCGAAGATCGAGACGCCGCCGAGCAGGACCGCTGCGATGACGGCCAGTTCCAGTCCGGACGCGTTGTCGCTGCGGGCGCTCGTGTAGCGCAGCGTCCAGTAGATCCCGGCCAGGGCGGAGACGGCACCGGAGGCCACGTAGAGCCAGAATTTACTGCGGGCCACGTTGATGCCCACGAAGCTGGCGGCCTCCTTGCTGTACCCGATGGCGAACAGTCCGCGGCCGAACGGCGTGAAGTGCAGGAGAACCCCGAAGAAGACAATGACGGCAACGACGCCGATCATGACGGTCGGGATGCCCGTGCCGCCGAGCTTGGAGGTGAAGAAGGCCGTCAGCGCTTTCGGGAAGTTGGCCACGGCGTTGTCGCCGATGGTCACGAGGGCAAGGCCACGGAAGAGAGCCAGGGTGCCGATCGTGACTGCCAGGGAGGGCAGTCCGAGGACCGCGATGAGGAAGCCGTTGAACATACCGGCCGCGACGCCGGCCAGCAGGCTGATCGCAAGCACCAGCCCGATGTCCATACCCCCGGCCCACAGCACACCCATCAGCGCGCTGGTCAGCCCGGCAATGCTGGCAACGGACAGATCGATTTCGCCGGTGATGATGATCAGGGTCATCGGCATGGCGATCAGCAGGACCGGGATGACGTCCAGGAGGAGGAATCCGGTGGTCACCGGTGAGGCGAAGCGCGGGATGGTGATGGCGGCGAAGATCAGGAACGCAATCAGGGCATAGATAGTGATGGCGTCCCGGCCGGCCAGGATCCGTGCGGCTCCGGTCTTGCCCTTGGGCTCGGAGGCCAGCGGCTTGGTGTTGTCAGCCACCGGCGCCGGTGCCGTGCCGGTTGTCGATGTGGTTTCAGACATTGCGCGCCTCGCTTATCCGCAGTTTCTTGGCTGTGCGCAGGCTTGCCACGCGGTCGATGATGATGGCCGTGAGAATCAGTACGCCGACGATTGCCTGCTGCCAGAATTTGTCGACCCGCAGGGCGGTCAGGGAGCTGGTGATCGTGGTCAGGAGCAGGGCGCCGAGGGCCGCTCCGGTGACCGTTCCGCTGCCGCCGAAGATCGCCACTCCCCCGACGACGGCGGCAGCCACGACGGTCAGTTCCATGCCGGTGCCCGTGGTGGCTCCGACGGAGTTGAAGCGGCTGGCATAGAGCACGCCGGCCAGGCCGGCGAGGGCGCCGTTGGCCAGGAAGGCCAGGAACACGCGTTTGGACACCTTGATGCCGAAGGCAGTGGCCGCATCAGGATCGGATCCGATGGCGTACAGGTCCCGTCCGGGACGGGTGCCGGCCATGTATACCGCCACGGCGGCGACCACCAGGATGGCCACCAGCGTGATGATGGGAAACCCCAGCACGGTGTCCACGGAGAGTGCGCCAAAGGCGTCCGGCCGGTCACCGGCGAAGTACTGCTTTCCGCCGGCCCAGGCGTTGTTCAGGCCCCGGAACACGTACAGGGTTCCGAGGGTGATGACGAGGGCGGGGACTTTGGCTGCGGTCACCAGAAGGCCGTTGACTGCCCCGAGCAGCGCGCCGAAGGCCATGCCGATCACGAACACCGCGAAGATCGGAAGGTCGGGCATCGCGGAGAAGATGGAGCCGGTGCCGAAGGCAACGAGTCCCAGCATCGATCCGACGGACAAGTCGATGTTCCGGGTGATGATCAGCAGGGTTTGCCCGGCGGCCAGGATCATCACGATGGTGGCGTTCAGCAGGAGGTCCTTCACGCCCTGCGGGGTGAGGAAGAGGGGGTTGACCAGGTAGGTGACGAGCACCAGCAGCGCAAGGGCGATGATCACGGGCAGTTCCCGCAACCGCAGCAAGGACGCTGCGGCGCCCCGGGCACCGCCGGGGGCCGCCGTCGTCGCTGGCTTCTTGTGGTCCAGAGCTGAGCTCACGGGGTTCCTCCTGAGGAAGACGTTGCGGCGTGCATGACGGATTCGGGGTTGGCTCCGGCGCGGTCCAGTTCTGCGGTGATCCGCCCTTCGCGCATGACAAGGACCCGGTCCGCCATCCCGAGGACTTCGGGCAGTTCCGAGGAGATCATCAGGATGGCGATCCCCCGCCCCGCGAGGTCGGAGATGAGACGGTGGACTTCGCTTTTGGTGCCGACGTCGATTCCGCGGGTGGGTTCGTCGATGATCAGCAGATGCGGGTCCATGGCCAGCCACTTGGCCAGCACCACCTTCTGCTGGTTTCCGCCGGAGAGGGTGGAGACCGCGTGCTCCTGGGACCCGGCCTTGACCTGGAGCCGTTTGCTCCATTCCTGGGCTGCGCGGCGCTCGGCGGCGCCGTTGATCATCCCCGCCGTCGCCAGCTTGTTCCGCAGGGTGAGTGTGATGTTGCGGGCCACGGAGAGGTTCATGACCAGCCCCTGCTTGCGGCGGTCTTCGGGGACAAATCCCATGCCCGCTGTGATGGCCGCCTGCGGATCGCGGGGTTTGAGCGTGCTTCCCCTGAAGCTGATTTTTCCGGCGTCGTAGGGGTCGATGCCGAAGACGGCGCGCGCCACCTCCGTGCGTCCGGCGCCCACCAGGCCTGCCAGCGCCACGATCTCCCCGGCGCGGACGTCGAAGCTGATGTCGCGGAAGACCCCGGCCCGGCTGAGTCCGTCGACTTTCAGGACGGTATCCCCGATCTCGGCCACGGTCTTGGGAAACAGCGCCTCGATGTCGCGGCCCACCATCTCGCGGACGATCTCCGCGACGGTGACGTCGGCGGTCCGGTGCGTGGCAATGTAACGGCCGTCCCGCATGACGGTGATCCGGTCACACAGATCGAAGACCTCATCGAAGCGGTGCGAAATGAAGAGGATGCCGGTTCCCTTGTCCCTGAGGCTGCGGGCGACGGCGAACAGGCGCTCCACTTCAACACCGCTCAGGGCTGCCGTGGGCTCGTCCATCACCAGCACCTTGGCGTCGAGCGAGATGGCCTTGGCGATTTCGATGATCTGCTGGTCCGCAATGGACAGGCCCTCGGCAGTCCGTGTGGGGTCGATGGGAACGCCAAGCCGCTCGAAAAGCAGGCCCGCCTCCCGGACCATGGTTGCCTTGCTGATCAGGCCGAACCGGCCCTTGGGCTGGCGGCCGACGAAGATGTTCTCCGCGACGCTGAGGTCCGGGAAGAGCGTGGGCTCCTGGTAGATCACGGAGATTCCGGCGGCCTTGCTGTCGCCGACATTGCGGAACTGGACGCTCTCCCCGCCCACCCTGAAATCGCCCGAGTCCGGGTGGTGCAGGCCTGCGAGGATCTTGACCAGCGTGGACTTGCCGGCGCCGTTCTCCCCGACCAGTGCGTGGATTTCGCCCGCCCGGATGTCAACGGTGCCGTCGGCCAGGGCGACCACCGGACCGAACGTCTTGGCCGCGTGGGAAAGGGAGAGGGCCGGCCCTGATCGCTCCCCTGAGGGGCCGGACCGGGAACTGTCTGTCTGCTGCATGTAAGTAACCGCACCTTTGGGGCTGAGTGAACGTCGATAATGAATCGTTTCAGAGTTGCTGTGATTTGAATCATAGGAGTACTCCGGCCCGGGCGTCAAGAGATGTCACCACCGTGGATTCACGGTTTTGATTCGTTTCAATGAAAGGGTTCAAAACGGGCCGTGGACGGGTATCCTGAGGGCACCATCAGATAAGCCGCATGTGACCCGCCCGCGGCGACGCCAGTATTCAGGAGCTCAGGAATGGTTTCAGCCAGCGTCAAGGACGTCGCCGCCCTGGCCGGCGTCTCCGTCGGGACCGTATCCAATGTGCTGAACCGGCCGGAAAAGGTCTCCGGGGAAGTCACGGCCCGGGTGCAGGCGGCAATCGACAAGCTGGGTTTTGTGCGCAACGATGCCGCCCGCCAGCTCCGCGCCGGCATGAGCCACAGTGTCGGGCTGGTGGTGCTGGATGCCGCAAACCCCTTTTTCACGGAGTTGGCCAGAGGAGCCGAAGACCGGGCGGCGGCCGAACATTTCACTGTCCTGGTGGGCAACAGCAATGAGGACGCGGGCCGGGAGGCGGCCTACCTGGATCTCTTTGAACAGCAGCGCGTCCGCGGGGTGCTTCTGTCCCCCGTGGGCAATGTGATCCCCCGGCTCGAACAGATGCGCCGGCGTGGCATCCCGACTGTCCTCGTCGACCGGCAGGCAGACAACCCGAGCTTCTCCTCCGTCGCCGTGGATGATCTGGCCGGCGGCGAGATGGCTGTCGCGCACCTGCTGTCCACGGGACGCCGACGGATCGCCTTCGTGGGTGGACCGGAAGGTATTCGCCAGGTGGCCGACCGGCTCGCCGGAGCGCGGAAGGCCATGGAGACCGCGCCCGATGCCACCTTGGAAGTCATCTCAACAGAGTCGCTGACAGTGCTCTCCGGCCGGGCCGCCGGAGAAGCCATCCGGCTCCGGCCCGCGGCTGAACGGCCCGATGCGATCTTCGCGGCCAACGATTTGCTCGCGGTGGGTGTCCTGCAGGGCCTGATGCTGATGGGCGGTGTGCCGGTGCCGGACGAAATAGCGCTGATTGGCTATGACGATATTGAATTCGCTGCCGCTGCGGTGGTTCCCCTGTCATCCATCCGGCAGCCCAGCGCCCTGATTGGTTCGACTGCCCTGGAGTTGCTGCTGCGGGAGGCAAGCTCCGAGGCCGGGTTCGTTCCGCGCCAGGTGGTTTTCCCGCCGGAACTGGTGGTCCGCGCGTCAACCCGGGCCTGACGTCGTCGGGCTGGCGTCCCCGGGCCGCCGCGACGTCACGGCCCGGCGGACACTTACCGATACTGGACCGGCGCCGTGGGGTCCGGTGCGATGGTGTCCACCGCCGCTTTCCTGCCGTCGTCCGGGACGCCGCCGGGTGCGGCCCCTTCAGCGGCGGGCGGTTCGGGCCGTTCGACAGGCACGCTGTCCGCTGCGATGTCGTCGCAGACAGCGTCGACTTCCTGCCAGAACCGTGCGTCGACCCAGTAGCCCGTATGGCTCAGGACATGCGGCAACGGCTGGGCGAACACATATTTGTGCGTTGACGGGTCGACAAGGCGGACATCCGTGGTGCTGGGCGCAGGCCAGTGAGCCGTGGCGACCGGACCGCCGATGTAGTCCGTGTCGGCGTAGACATTGCGCCATCGGACAGCACCCAGGCCCCCGGTGCCGCGGGCGAAACCCTGCAGGAGAGCATCGCTGACCAGGGCGGGAAAGGCCCACCGGTACAGCTTCGCCAACGGGGAGCCGAGCGTGACAGGGCCAATGCCCTATTCCCCGTGGCGGGCCGACTCACGGGCCAGCACGGCCGCGGCCACCACGCTGCCTTGCGAGTGCGCGGTGAGCACCACCCGGCCCTGGTTGTCATGCAACCTCCAGATCCGGCGCGTCAGCTCCGGCACCGCCCGCTCGGTGTACGACGGCGGCGCGAAAGGGGACCGCGTGAGCCTCCTCCAAAGCGAGCATCACGATCACAACAACCAGTGTGGCGGCGGAGACGGCGGCGGCTGTCCGGGCACTGATCTGGGCCCATGTATCGGCAAGTTCCATGACCCCGCCGAGTTGGGAGACACACCAGCCCAAGGTCCCCGCTGCCACCGCGATGCCTGCCGCCAGGTGCAGGTCCGACAGGTGCTGGTGCCAGCGGCGCCCCGACCAGAACTCGGCGCTGCGCAATCCCCCCGCCTGCGCGGCGGCACAGCGGCCGAACGGCACGGGCCGGTCCGCCCCCTGGGTCGGTGTTTCAACGCCTTCGTAGCTGGTCCGTGAACGGGACGCCAGGACATAGAAGAGCACCGCCATGGCAACTGGCGCGATAGTGCCTGCCGCGCCTCCCGGTGCCGGCCCCGGGCGTCCGCCGTCCGCCGTCCGCCGTCCGGTAGAACCCTGCGATCCGGTCCCCGGCGACCCTGGTCGGCTTCATGTCGCCGAGGAGTGCCTCTGGCGGCGTGCCGCCCACGCCGTGCACCCGTATCTCCGTCAGACCACTCAGATCCACGGCGCCGGGAACGAGTCCGGCCGAGTCCTTGGTGCCGCCCATCAGACCACCGTCAATGCCGCTGCGAGGCTGGCAAAATCCGACATCATGATCTCCTGCCTCAGGGGGACGGCGCGGGGCTGACTTGATATTGGACCTTGCCACTAGAGATTGCAATGGCCTGCTCCGGAGGGGGTCCTCCGCCAGGTCAGGCCAGGCGGTGGTGGTCCTTGCCGCGCATGCGGACGGCCACAAGGAGTCCGGACAACGCCGTCAGTCCGGCGACGACTCCGACGGCGGCCGGAATGCCGTACGCATCGGCGATGATCCCGGAGAGCAGCGCGCCGACAGCGAAGCCGCCGTCGCGCCAGAGCCGGTAAATGCCGACCGAGCGGGCGCGCCATTCCGGATGCGCGACGTCGCCGATCGCCGCCAGCAGGGTGGGGTACACCATGGCCGTGCCCAGACCGAGGAGCGCAGCGGCCGTGAGCCAGATCCCGAAGTCCTCGCCGACGGCGATCATCGCCAGGGCGGCGGCCTGGACCAGCATGCCGCCGACGATCAGCCATTTCCGGCCGTATTTGTCCGACAACGCCCCTGTGACGAGCTGCGCGGCGCCCCAGACGGCCGGGTAGACGGCGGCGAGGATGCCGATCTTTTCGATCGTCAGTCCGGCGGCGGCGAAGAGGACCGGGAAGAGGCCCCAGGCCAGTCCGTCGTTGAGGTTGTTGACCATCCCGGCCTGGCTGACCGAAGACAGTGACTTGTCCCGGAAGCTGGTGAGGGTGAAAATTTCCCGGTTGCTCAAGTGTCCGTGGGCGTCGGCGTGGGCGTTCGTGTGGTTGGCCGCTTCCAGCCGGGCGTGGCCCTGGGTTTCCTTCACGGCGAAGACCGACAGTCCGAGGCCCAGCGCGATGTAGGCCGCGCCGAGCATGAACGGTCCGGGCCGCAGGCCGTAGGTGGCGGCAATGTAGCCGGTGGCGAGGGCGGTTCCGGCCACGCCCAGGTACCCGGCCGCCTCGTTCAGGCCCATGGCCAGGCCCCGCCGGGACGGGCCCACCAGGTCCATCTTCATCACGACGGTGGTGGACCAGGTGAGGCCCTGACTGATGCCCAGGATCACGTTGGCGGCGACGATCCAGCCCCAGGAGGGACCGAAGATGAGCATCAGCGGCACGGGCAGGGCTATGAGCCAGCCCGCTATGAGGACGGGTTTGCGGCCGAAGCGGTCGGACAGGGTGCCGGCGAAGTAGTTGGTGGCGGCCTTGGCGAGGCCGAAGGCGAGGACGTACGTCAGTGCCGAGGTGTACAGGTCAAGGTGAAAGACCTGCCCGGCCAGCAGCGGAAGGACGGTGCGTTCCTGGCCCAGGGTGCCACCGACCAGGGCGTTCACGGCGACGAGGAGCATGAATTGGGCCAGATTCTGCCGCAGGCCCAGCGTGATGCCGGCGCGGCGGCCCTGCTGCAGTGAATTGGTGTTGCCGGAGGTCATGCTGCTCCACATGGTTGGGGACGAACGGTGGCGGCGGCCCTGGGGTTCAGGGCCGCCGCCAGCGGTGTCGGTCAGTTAGTGCCGGTGGTGCGGGTTAGCGGGCGGAAACGGAATCCAGTTCCTGCTGCCGTGCGGTCCACGCGGCGTAGCTGCCGTCAAGTTCGACGACGTCGTAGCCGGCGCGGCGCAGGGCGCTGGCCGCGACCGAGTTCCGCACGCCGCTCTGGCAGTAGCTCACGATGGTGCCTTCGGCCGGGAGCTCATCCAGGTGCCACATCACGCGGCCGCCGCTGAGCTGGTGGGAGCCCGGAACGTGACCGGCGGAGTGTTCGGTGCGGTTCCGCACGTCCAGGATCATGGCGGCGTCGAAGCCCTCGAGCTCCTCGGGCTGGATGAGCTTCGGGGTGCTCGTGGGCAGGCCCTCGAAGCCGGTGACGTACCCGGCTACCTTGTCGATGCCGACCCGGACCAGGTGGTCCCACATGTCCTGCGCGGCGTCCTGGTCAGGAGCCAGCAGCACCAGCGGGTTCGGATCGGTTTCCGGGTTCACCACCCAGGCGCCGAAGCTCGCCACGGACTTCCCTGCCGGGACGTTCAGGGAACCGGTCACGGTGCCCTGGTGGACCTGGTCGTTGGGGCGGGTGTCGATGAACGTCACCTTGTCCGCAGCGAGGTCCTGCGCAACCGTGTTGAGGTCCAGTTCCTGCAGCGGCGCGCGTTTGCCCATGACCGCCGGCCCCTCACGGTTTTCCCGCTTCATCCGGCCGAAGTATGCGTGCGCGTCGGGCTGGCCGTCGAGGAGTTCATCGATGAAACCCTGCTCGTCGTTGGCCGCCAGGTACGGGCCCCACCAGGCGTAGAGGCGCTCGTAGCCGACAGTGGAGGACGGGATCGCGCCCAGGGCCTTGCCGCAGGCGCTGCCGGCGCCGTGGGCCGGGTGGACCTGGACATAGTCGGGCAGGGTGAGGAATTTGTCCCGCAGGCTGGCGAAGAGCTGCTTCGCCCCCACGAAGCGGGTGTCCACGCCACCGGCGGCTTCATCCAGCAGGTCCGGGCGGCCCAGGTCGCCGGAGAAGACGAAGTCACCCGAGAGCAGGTACCCTGCCTGGTCGCTGAACGCGCCGTCGGTCACCAGGAAGGACAGGTGCTCCGGGGTGTGTCCCGGGGTGTGCAGTGCCTTGATAAGGATGTTACCCAGGGTGATCGTGTCGCCGTCGAACAACCGCTCCCCGTCGAATCCGTACTGCCAGTCCGGTCCGCCTTCACCGGAAACGTAGATCTTCGCCCCGGTGGCCGCGGCAAGCTCACGCGTGCCGGAGAGGTAATCGGCGTGGATGTGGGTCTCGGTGACCGCCACGATCTTCATGCCGTTCTTCGCGGCCAGGGCCTGGTACACAGCGATGTCGCGGCGGCCGTCCACCACCACCGCTTCACCCTTGGCCTGGCAGCCGATCAGGTAGCTGGCCTGGGCGAGGTCCTCGTCATAAATGCGTTCCAGAAGCATGTGCTCTCCTTCGTAAAGAGTGGGGGTCAACCCCGTCGACTACTAACAATAATAATACCCCGGGGGGTATACAGCAAGATGGGTTGCGCCCGGAGTTCCGTTGCCCCTTCCCGGGGTTCAGCCGGCGCGGCGGTCAGCCCTGCGGCTGCGCCGCCTGGGCCCGCACACTGGCCATGTCCAGGTTCTTGACACCCTCGATGACCTGCTCCAGGCCGGCGGCGTTGAGCGCTCCGGGCTGCGAGAAGACCAGGGTCTTGTCGCGGAAGGCCATCAGCGTGGGGATCGAGGTGATTCCCGCGGCGGCCGCCAGGGCCTGTTCTGCCTCGGTGTCCACCTTGGCGAAGGTGACGTCGGGGTGCTTCGCCGAGGCCGCTTCATAGGTGGGGGCGAACATGCGACAGGGGCCGCACCAGCCCGCCCAGAAGTCGACCAGGACGATGTCGTTGGTTTCCAGCGTTTCGGCGATGGTCTTTTCGGTGATGTCGATGGTTGCCATGTGTAACTTCCATTCCTCCGGGTTGTTGGTGTTCTGGCGGACTGCCGCTCGGGGGCGGGTCAGGTGGTGGGCAGGCCTGCGCGGGTCCACGCGATCATGCCGCCGTCCATGGTGTCTGCTGTAAAGCCGGCACCGTTGAGGGCGTCGGCCACGCGGGCACTGCGGTTGCCGCTGCGGCAGATGGCGATGACCGGAATTTTCGGGTCCAGTTCGGCCAGCCGGGCCTGCAGCTCGCCCATGGGGATGTGGAGTGCGCCGGGGATCATGCCTTCCGCAACTTCGAAGTCCTCACGGACGTCCAGGAGCTGCGCCTGGTTCCGGCGCTGGTCTGCTTCGGTGATGCTGATTTCTGCCATGGTGATGCCTTTCGTGTCAGGAGTGGGCGGGAAGGGTCCAATCAGACCGGAGTGGGCTGGATGTCCTGGCTTTGGGTGACGCGGTTGGACTTGCGCAGCGGGCAGGACCGGACGAACAGCCAGCAGACGGCCGCCGCGACTACGGCGGCGCCCACGACGGCCAGCGCGATGGGTCCGCGCAGGTCCACGGGGGCCTGCTGGATGAGGACGAAGGCCCCCATGACCAGCACGAACCAGCCGAAGCCCTTGCGCAGGGCCGCTTCCGGAATGCGGCCGGCGAGCTTGGACCCGATCAGAGTGCCCACGATGGCGGCCGCCGTAACGGCCAGCGTTATCCCCCAGTCCAGCTCCACTGTGGTGAGGTACCCGGCCAGGCCGGCGAAGGACTTCATCGCGATTACAACGAGGGAGGTGCCGACGGCGATTGCCATCGGCAGGCCGCCGAGCAGCGCCAGCGCCGGGACCACCAGGAATCCGCCGCCGGCGCCCACCAGGCCGGTGACCAGGCCGACGACGAGCCCGTCGAGCAGGACCCGGAACAGCGGCAGTTCGGTGTGCTTGGGCGCCTCGGTGGCCGCCTCATCCTTCTTCTTGCGTCCGCGGATCATGGCGACGGACGTGGCGACCATCATCAGGGCAAACGCGATCAGGAGGATTTGTCCGGGGATGTGCCCGCCCAGGAGTCCGCCCACGAAGGCGCCGGCCATGCCGGCGGCGCCGAACAGGAGGCCGGTGCGCCACATTACTCGTCCGGCGCGGGCGTGGCTGAAGACACTGACGGCCGAGGTCACCCCGACCACGAACAGGGACGCGGCGATGGCTTCCTTGGCTTCGAATCCGGCCACGTAGACCAGGATCGGCACGGTGAGGATGGATCCGCCGCCGCCGAGCACACCGAGCGACAGCCCGATGAGCACGGACAGGGCCAGAACGAGAATCAGCGTGGCGGTCATGAGGCCTTGGACTCCGGAGTCACGGCAGCGGCGACGGGAAACTGCAGGATGGCGGACTCGCGGGTCGGCTCCTCGGCGGCCTTGTTCCACGGCATGGCGGAAATTGCCTGGCCCATGGCACAGGTGTTGGTGGCGGCCGAGAAGGTCAGGCCGGCGCCGATGGCTCCGGCGAGAAGGCGGATTTTGGGTGAGACGAACTTGCCTCCGGCGAGGCCCAGCACCACGAGGGAACCGGCGGCGAGCCGGACCTGGCGCTCCAGGTCCCAGCGTGACTTGCCGCGGACCACGTCTCCGCCTGCCTCGGCAAACCCGGGGGCTCCGCCGGCCAGGACATAGGCGTTACCGATGCCCGCGCCGCCCAAGCGCTGCCGTGCCTGCTCGGCGCGCGCCCCTGACTGGCAGACCAGCACAACGCGGCTGCCCAGGCGGGCCGCGAGCTCTTCAGTGTGCTCGGAAAGCAGCGGCAGCGGGACGTTGTAGGAGCCTCGGATGTGCATGTTTTCAAACTCGGCGGCCGAGCGGACATCGATCACAATGAGGTCCTGGTGCTCCTGGAACCAGCTGCGCAGCGTTTCCGGAGCCAGTGAGGTGACGGCCGGCGCGGCCGGGGAAGCGTTGGCGGAGGAAGCGGGAGAGGGCGTCATGGGTGTCCTTTCGAGACGGTCTAACAGAAACTGAATACCCCACCGAGTATTACAGATACCCCTGGGGGTAGTCAAAAATACCCGTGGGGGTATATCCTGGGGTATAGCCATCCCTAGATTTGGAGCCCCCATGGACCTTGATTCAGCAGAACTAAAACCCACCATCAACCGGCTCAAGCGTGCTCAGGGGCAGCTGGGGGCTGTCATCCGGATGCTTGAGGAGGGGCGTGACTGCAAGGACACCGTCACGCAGCTGGCCGCCGTCTCGAAAGCGCTGGATCGGGCGGGCTTCGCCATCATTGCCAGCGGACTGGAGCAGTGCGCGGCCCGGAACGACTCCAGCATGGACACCAAGGATCTGGAGAAGCTTTTCCTGTCACTGGCGTGACTCCCCCGCATGCAGGCGCCTCTGCGCCTCCATGGCTTGGATGTGCGCCCAGGAGCCGCCGGCTCTGCGTCAGCCCGGGGTGAGCACGCAGAATTCGTTGCCCTCCGGGTCGGCGAGGCACAGCCAGGGCACATCGCCCTGGCCGACGTCCGCGTCGGTGGCGCCCAGGGCGTTCAGCCGGGCCGCCTCTGACGTTTGGTTATCACCGGGGTACGGCTTGAGGTCGAGGTGGGCGCGGCCCCACACGGCCTCCTCGGCGGGCGTACGAAGGAACTCCAGGTACGGCCCGACGCCCGTGGCCGAACGCAACCTCGCATGATCGGCGGTCACCTCGTGCAGGGTCCAGTCCGTCGCTTCGCTCCAGAACCGGGCCATGGCCCGCGGATCCGCACAGCGGACCACCACCGCGGCAATCGGCCCGGTGTCCCGGTAGATCGCGCGAGGCTCCAGCACGCGGAACAGGTTGCCTTCCGGGTCGGCCAGCACCGTCCACGGGACATCACCCTGGCCGGCGTCGGCTTGCGTCGCACCGAGCTCCAACAGGCGGGCGACCAGCTGCGCCTGATGGGCCGCGGAGGTGGTGGCGAGATCGAGGTGAGCGCCGTACCTGACCGTCTCGGGGTCCGGGACGGTGACGACGTCGACGCAGACGGCCACGGGGTCCGGCCAGACGAAGCCCACGGGTTCGACATTGGTCACCCCGGGTCCCTCGCTGGAAGTGCCCCAGCCGAGCGCCGCCGCCCAGAATCGGCCGAGCTCCGAGTCATCCCGAGCCTTGAAATTCACCTGAACAAGCCGCAGCGCCATACCGCCCGACCCTAATACCCGATTGATGCCCGGCATGGCAGCCACGCCCTGGCTGCTCACAGGCCGAGGGTCGGAGCAACGCCTGCGGGCCGGCCCCCTACTGCGGCGGTGCCGACTGTTGCCTGCCGCTAGGTTCCGCAGAACGTCCGGTAGGGGCCGAAGTCTTTCGGCGCGGCGGCGGCGTAGCGCTCCAGACCAGGCCGCTCGTCGTAGGGGCTGGTCACGGCCTCGAGCAGGCGGCGGAGCGGGTCCAGATCTCCCCCCGTGGCGGCGTCGAGGGCCTCTTCGACCAGATGGTTGCGTGGGATGTAGGCCGGGTTGACCCGGTCCATCGCGTCGGCGTCGGGGCCCAGGGCGCTCCAGTGCGCCGCCCACGCATCGAAAGCTGCCCGGTCGGTGAACAGGCTCCGCGCAGGTGCCGTCTGGCCGCGGGCGGCGGCGCCAAGGCGTCGGAAGAACGACGTGTGGTCGGCGCCGGCCGCCTGCAGCAGGCTGAGCAACTCGTCCACGAGAGGCGAGGCCACGTCGTCGTCGAGGCCGTCCGGCAGACCGAGCTTGGCCTGCATACCGGCCGACCAGGCTGCGCTGTACTGCCGCCGGAATGCGGCGAGGGACTCCTGTGCCAGGGCGACCGCCTGCTCCTGTTCGTTGTGGAAGAGGGGCAGGAGGGCCTCCGCGAGCCGCGTAAGATTCCATTCCGCCACCAGGGGCTGGTTGCCGTAGGCGTAGCGTCCGGTCTCGTCGATCGAGCTGTAGACGGCGGCCGGGTCGAACGCGTCGAGGAAGGCGCAAGGACCGTAGTCAATCGTCTCGCCGGAGATTGTCATGTTGTCGGTATTCATGACCCCGTGGACGAATCCCACCAGCATCCACTGGGCCACCAGCGCCGCCTGGGCCGCTATCACCGACTGGAACAGCGCGAGATAGGGCTGTTCGGCCTCAGCCGCGCCGGGGAAGTGCCGGGTGATCGCGTGATCGGCAAGGCGGCGCAGAAGACCGAGGTCGCCGGTGGCGCGGGCGTACTGGAAGGTGCCGACGCGCAGGTGGCTGCTGGCGACCCGGGTGAGCACCGCGCCCGGCAGCATGGTGTCGCGGAGCACGGGGCGCCCCGTCGCCACAACGGCGAGGGACCGCGTCGTCGGGATGCCCATGGCATGCATCGCTTCACTGACGATGTACTCCCGCAGCATCGGGCCGACGACGGCGAGGCCGTCGCCGCCGCGGGCGAACGGCGTGCGCCCCGAGCCCTTGAGGTGGACATCGCGAAGATGCCCGTCCGCGTCGGTGATCTCCCCGAGCAGGAGGGCGCGCCCGTCACCGAGGCGGGGGGCCAGCCAGCCGAACTGGTGCCCGGCATAGGCCTGCGCCACCGGGGTGGCGCCGCCGGGCACCAGGTTTCCGATCAGGAAACGCACGCCGTCGCCTTCGCGCAGATAGTCAGGATCCATGCCAAGCTCGGCGGCCAAAGGCTCGTTAAGGACGAGGAGGTGCGGTTCCGGTGCCTCCTCGGCCTGCCAAGGAATGGCCAGCTCCGAAAGCTCCCGGGCAAAGCGGCCGTCAAAGGCGACGGCTGGAGGGGCTGCGGCAGTCATACAACAAGGTTATCCCCGGCACCCTGGCCGGCGTTACTGGCGTTTCAGTGACTCCCCGATGATGCGCGCGCCGTCGCGGAAGGCGCCGGGGTTGGGTCCGGCGTAGTTGAGCCGGATGAACGGTCCTGCCGGTTCGGCCGGGAACCACTCGGTGCCCGGCGCGACGATGACCCCCGCCACCTCGCAGTCCCGGGTGAGCTGTTCGAGGTTTGTCCCGTCAGGCAGGCGCGCCCACAAATTCAACCCTCCCCTCGGAATGTGTTCGATGTGGGCCTGCGGGGCATACTCAGCCAGGCTGCTGACCAGAAGGTCCCTCCGGGCATGGAGCTGGTGGCGGAGACCGCGGAGGTGCGTCTGCCACGCAGGCTGCGTCACGACGTCGAGGGCTGCCGACTGGAGCACGCCGCTGACATACATCGATTCGGCTCCCCTGTCGGCCAAAATCCGGTCGCGCGCCGGGCCGCGGGCGATGACTGCGGCGACGCGTATGCCCGGGGAAACGCTCTTGGTCAGCGACCGCAGGTAGACGACATGCCCGGAATCGTCGCGGGCCGCCACGGGCGCGGTCGACGTTGTGATGCCGAAATCGTGCGCCCAGTCGTCCTCGACGAGGAACGCGCCGTGCGCCCGGACCACGTCCAGCACTTGTTCGGCCACCCGCGCGGACCACTGCGCTCCGGTGGGATTGGCATAGTTCGGTTGCGCGTAAAACAGGCGCGCGCCGGTCTCCCCGAAGGCCCTGTCCAGCTCTTCCGCGTCCGGACCTTCCGGCCCGCTCGGCACAGGGATGACATGGACGCCGGCCTGGGCCGCGGCGAGGATGGCGCCCCAGTAGGTTGGGGATTCCATCAGCAGGGGCTGCCCGCTGCCGGCCAGGGCGCGGAACACGGAGCTGAGTCCGCTCTGGCTCCCGGGCAGCACCGTGACATCGCTCGGCGTTGGCGGGGCGACACCGGCCGGGGTGGAGGCCCTCAGTTCCTGGGCAAACCATGCCTGCAGCTCCGGCAGCCCCGCCGCCGGCGGACGCGACACGGCCGCGTCTCCACGGGCGGCACGTGTGAGCGCACCCCGCACCAGGCGCTCCGGCAGGAGCTCCCGGTCCGGATACCCCGAGTGGAAGGCAATGAGATCGTTCGCCGTGGTCCGCATCGCAGTGGAAGGAGGCCGCAGCGGCGCCTGGGGCGAACGCAGCGCTGCCGTCTGCCAGCCGTAGTCCGCGGGCCGCGCCGTGCGGACCGCCCGGACGAAGGTCCCGACGCCGGGACGGCTTTCGGTCAGCCCCATGCCCGCGAGGGTGCGGAGCGCCTTTTGGACGGTCACGGGACTTGCCTGATATTCGGCGACCAATGAGCGGGTGGAGGGCAGCCTGGCCCCGGGCGGGGCGGCCGCGATCCATTTCCGGAGCCGGTCCACAATTCGCGAACTGCTATCGTAGGACATGAAAGCCAATAGTAGCGCTATCGAAGCAATCCGGCCACCGCTATCCACCGCGCCCGGGAACGGGTTGTGGTGGGGACTGCTCGGAGTGGCGGCCTTTTCCTTTACGGTTCCGTTCACCCGGGTGGCCGTCGGCGGAATGGACCCCTTGTTCATCGGGTCCGGCCGCGCGGTGGTGGCGGCGGTCCTCGCCGCATGCGCCCTCGCCCTCACCCGGCAGCACCCCCCGCGCGGCGTCCAATGGGCGCGTCTGGCGCTTGTTGCGGGCGGGATTGTCGTCGGCTTTCCGCTACTGACCTCGTTTGCGCTCGCCGCCGTCCCCGCCAGCCACGGCGCCGTCGTCATCGCTGTGCTTCCGGCGGCGACCGCAGCGATGGCAGTCGTCCGGGGCCGCGAACGCCCGCGTCCTGCCTTCTGGCTCATCACCGCCGTCGGGACGGCCGCAACCATTGCTTTTGCCTCCGCGCAGACGGGCGGCTTTGGCCAGCTGCACTGGTCAGACCTGCTGCTCTTCGGTGCCGTCGCGGCCGCAGCCATCGGATACGCCGAAGGCGGCCTGCTCGCACGTGAACTTGGCGCCTGGCAGACAGTCTCGTGGGCGCTCGTCCTCTCGGCACCACTGATGGTGTTCCTGATGAGCGTCTCGATGTCCCAGCAGACGCCGTCGGGCACACCTGTGCAGTGGGCTGCGTTTGCCTACCTCGGCGTGGTCAGCATGTTCCTTGGCTTCTTCGCCTGGTATCAGGGGCTGGCCATCGGCCCCATGGCCCAGGTGGGTCAGGTCCAGCTCATCCAGCCCGTCTTGAGCATTGGCTGGGCCGCGCTCCTGCTGGGCGAGAGCGTGGCCTGGTCCACGATTGTCGGCGGGCTGGCTGTCATTTTCTGCGCCGGCCTTGCCGTGCGCACGAGGAACAGCACACCGCCGCCGGGCCCCCGGTGAGGGCCCCCGGTCAGGGCCCCCGACGCCGGGGCCGTACACAGCCGCCGTCAGGGGTTCGGTTCAGACTGCTGCCACCATCTCAATCGCGACCGTCTCGATGATCCTGGTCGATGGCTCACCGATCAGGGCCGGCGCCGTCACCCCTGTTTTCCATGTGTCGTTCTGCAGCCGGCCGAGAAAATCCACGGCCGCAGCCTGCGTATCGAAATCCATCTCGAGCATCACGTAGTCCTCCTGGTCCAGCGGACGCGAGATCCGGTAGGACCGCACCCCGGAGGCGGCACGGTTCAGCGGGTCGCTGTCGAAGGCCCTCCTCCACATGCCGAAATCCCGGACCCGGTGTTCGATCTGCAGGGTAATCATGGAGCACTCCTGTCGACAGTTCTAGAAGCCCAACTGTAGGCCTGAAAGGCCCTCCAAAGTAAGGAGCCGGACCGGAGTGGTTTCCGGATGGATGTGTTAAGGATGCGTTCCGGGTTGCCCGCTTCGGGTGGCCGCTGATCGGCTCATCCCCCGCGGGTGATGCTGACCTCCGCGGCGGCGGGATACGTTGCATGGCGGGTGGCGGAGACCGGCTGTCGTCGCGTCACCCAGCACATAACCGATTCAGCAGCCAACCGTCTCAGCACACAACCGCCGCGACCAGATGGAGACATGACCATGGCCGAAGAAGAAACCCCCGTCCTCGACGCACTCGCCGAGATCACCGCCGTATCGATCGACCGCTGCAACCTCGATGACCGTGAGATCATGCTGGCCCGGATCGCTGCGCTCGTGGCAGTCGACGCCCCGCCCGCCTCTTACCTGCTCAACGCCGGTACCGCGAGCGGCGTCGGCATCACCTTGGAGGACGTCCAGGGCATCCTCATCGCCGTCGCGCCGGTGGTCGGCACTCCCCGGGTTGTGGCGGCGTCCGGCAACCTCGCCAGCGCGCTGGGCTTCGCCGTTGCCGTGATCGAGGCAGAGCTTGAAGCCGAGCTCAACGCCGAGTCCGAGGGCTGACACCGGCCCGGCGACGTCCCGGGCCGGTGAGAGGGGTTCGCGACGCCGGTAAGATTTGTGCAGTGACCCTTCCTGATTTGCGCCCCCAGCCCGTCACCGTCTCCGTTGTGCGGACAGTCCAGCCTGGCCGGACCCGGCAGGCCAGCGCCTGGGCCCATGCCGGCCAGGAACTGGCCCGGGAGTGGCCGGGTTATCTTGGGTCCGGCTGGGTACGCTCGGCGGCGGATTCGAACGAATGGCACATGCTGTACCGCTTCGCCGATGCGGCTCTGCTGAACGACTGGGAGCAGTCGGACGAGCGGCGCTGGTGGATTGACAGCGCGGCGGACCTCGTGGAGGTCACCCAGATTGAACGGCGCACGGGCATCGAGGGCTGGTTCGCCCAGCCCGGCGATGCCCTTGTCACCGTGCCCGAGACCGTGGTGCCACCCCGCTGGAAGCAGATGGTCAGCATTTTTCTTCCCTTTTTTCCGCTCAGCCTGCTGGCCAATTTCCTGCTGCACCCGCTGACCGGTGACTGGCCGCTGCCCCTGCAAGTGCTGCTGGCCGTCTGCCTCCTCACCCCGCTGATGACCTACGTCTTCCTTCCGGTGACCACCAGGCTCCTGGGCCCCTGGCTTCGCAGCAAGCGCTGAAGAGGGCTACGGGCGCTGGAAGATATTCAGAATGTTTCCCTCGCTGTCCAGGAACCAGGCGGCTTTGCCCATCGGGGTGTCCGCGATCCCGTTCTCAGTCTTCAAGCCCGGAAAGTCGTACTCTTCGAACACAACGCCGCGTCCGCGGAGGTCCTCAACTTCGGCGTCGAAGTTGTCCGTTCCCCAGCCAATCTGGGTGTTTTTTGCGGTGCCCGCAAAGTCGGTCCGGTACAGGAGAAATGCTGTTCCATTCCCGCACCGGTAGATGAGGTTCTCCTCGTCCGCGGCGTCGGAGGGTTCCAGCCCCAGCACGTCACGGTAATAGGTCCTCGCCCGGGCGATGTCCTTGGCGGGGAGGACGGCGGTGATTTCAAGATCCTTCAGCATGACTAATTTCTCCCTCGTGATCAGCGTTGATCATCTTCCTGGAAGCCACCCAGCCCTTGGCCATCATCCTGCCCAGCACCGGCGCCGGCCACCCCTGTCAACGCTCGAAAGGTGCTGATGCGCACTATCCTAGGCTTGGGCCCGGGAGAGTCAAGACTGGGCGGAATCCGCCGCCGTCGAGGTATTGGCACGGTCGGCCGCGGGGTGCTGGCGCCGGCTCGCCAGCAAGAAGGGCGCCGCGATCAGCTCGATGACGCCGGCAATCGCCAGGGAGGCGGGATAGCCGTACACATCGGCCGCCCGGCCGAGCAACGGCTGGACCACCACGCCGCCGCTTGATCCCATCAGCGAGTCGAAGCTGAGCACTGTTGCGCGCTGTTTCGAGGTGATCATGTCGTTCAGATAGGCCTGGCGCACCGGGGTGCCCGCCGAGGACACCAGCGCCCAGAGCGCCAGCAGCGCCAAAGCCACCCAGAAAATCCGCGTGAACCCGAGCACAACCAGCAACAAGGAGCTCACGACGCTGCTCAGGATCAGCACCGTCGTGCGACGGCCGACCAGGCGCCGGATACGGGGCGCCAGCCAGCCGCCAAGCACTTGCGCGCCAGCCACGATGGCCGCCGCCAGGCCCGCCACCGAGTACGCGCCGGGATCGCCAAAAAGCTCAAGAAGGTACGGCTGAAGGGCGTAGAAAACATAGATTCCGACGCCGGCGCTGAACGGCGCGGCCAGCATCACGTAACGCACAGGCGGGTTTTTCAATCCGTTCTCGATCGAGGCGTCAAGTACGGCCCGGGTCGCGTGGAGCGGATGCGCGGAGCGCTCCGGGGTGAACCCGACGTCGCGCATGAGCCAGAAGGCCACGGCGAACATGACCAGCAGCACTCCCACACGCAGCAGGAACGGCACGCCGAGGTCGGTGGCCTGCGCGATCACTCCGCCGGCGACCGAGCCGGCGAGCATCGCCACACCCGACACCATCAGTCCCCTCCCGAGCACCGTCTCCAGCCCGCCCTCGTACCCCGAGAACCGCAACGCGTCGACGAGCCAGGCCTCCACGGCTCCGGAGAAGAAAGTGAAGCCCAACCCGAGTAGAACGGACACCACCGCCCACCACCAGAAGGGGGCGGAAAACTGCCAGAGCAGGTAGTAGAGGTAAGTGGAGATGGCCAGTGTCGCCGTGCCGAGCAGGAACGACACGCGCCGGCCCCACCCGTCGGCAATCACTCCGGTGGGCACCTCGAACAGAACCATCCCGGCCGTGAAAAAGGCGTTTGCCGCAAAAGCCTCCAGATTGCTGAGTCCGGCGTCCAACAGGAAGAGGGTGTTGATCCCCCAGATGAACGAGGCCGCAAGGGTATTGCCCAGCGTCAGCGTGAGGAAGATGCGCTGGATCTTTCGAGCGGCGGCGTTCATCACCTCGCCGTCCCCGCCGGGGCTAGTGGGGAGCACGTGCCCATTCTCGTCCCCTTGCCCGGTGCGCGCCAGAGCAGCGGCTAGATGCGCAGGAGCATCCGGACCAGCGGCGGCGGCTCAGCCAGCGGCGGGCACCTCGAGGTGGACGCTGACCCGGTCTCCCGCTTCGGTGTCCTCCCGGACTACCGCCGCCACCTCCTCCGGAACCGTGAGGAAGTGCCACCCGGCTTCGCCCGGATAGAGCCACAAGCGGGCCGTGAAGGTGTACTGCAGCACCATTGTCTGATTATTGCAGGATGGCGTTCGCCGCTGGGGAGGCCCTCTTCTTCGCTAGAGTGAGCCGCCCGCAGCCTCCGGTGTGCCGGTGTCCTCGGGGGGTCCGCCGTGGCCGCCTCTGTGGCCGTGATGACCACCGTGGCCTCCTCCCCCGTGCTGGCCGGCGTCCCCCACCCGTTCGCGGGCCAGGAAGGTCTCGACGTCGAACAGGTTGTCCGCCCGGCGGGCGACGTTCAGCAGCGTGGACATCGAGGCGACCTCCTCGACCTGCTCCTTGAGGAACCAGAGCATGAACTGTTCACCCAGGGGATCGTTTTCCGCCCGGGCCGCGGCAAAAAGTTCCTTGATGCGGTCAGTGACCTCAACCTCCTGGGCGAGGGCAAGGACCAGGGGTTCCTCTGCCGAGGTGAAGTCGTTCCGTACCGGGTCGATCCCCGGGATGGTGATCTTGATGCCACGGTCCAGGATGTACCGGACCATCATCATGGCGTGGTTCCGCTCCTCCAGGGATTGGCGGTAGAAGTGCTTGGCAAGCTGGGGAAGGTCCTGCCCGTCGAACCAGGCGGCGATGGCGATGTACTGCTGCGACGCTGCGAACTCATTGCCGACCTGGCGGGTCAGAAGCTCGTTGAATTGTGGGCTCATGGTGCTCTCCTCGAGGCGGTGTTCAACGGTGTGGACCTGGGGCGCCAAGGTTCTGCCGGGTCAAGGTTGTGCGGAGTCCGGGACTGCCGGAGGGCCTGTTACGAGCGTCCTCCGCTTTGGATCCCTGCGTCAAGGCACATTCCTTTCGCATCCGTTGATTGAACGAACCGGCCTTCGTGCCGTTCCCGCCGTCTGTTGACACGAGCAGTTGAGGGTCTGATGCTGGGCTGACCCGGTATTGCCGGGCCTCGGCGGGGCAGTCAGCAGCAAGCAGGTGGAGCATGCCCGTCGCCGTCCTTTTGAACGCAGGGATAACAACAAGGAGCACCCCATGCATATTGACATGCCGACCCGGTACGACTTGGAACGCCTGGCGGCTGTACGCGATCCGCACAGCGTCACCATCTATCTTTCGACAAGCAGCGTCCCGGCCGATTCGGAGAAGAATCAGACCAAAGCGCGTTCTTTGTTCGGTTCTGCCATCAAACAGCTCCAGGAGGGAAGCGGCAAAGAATCCGTCGCTGCCATAGAAGCGTTTCTCAACGAACTGTTGGAGGCCCCGGAGTTCTGGTTCGATATGGGCCGCAGTTTAGCCATCTTCGCGACGCCGACGTCGGTTCTTGAGTTCCGTTTGCCGAACGATCTCGAAGACCAGGTGAGCGTGACTGATCGGTTCGCCATCACACCGCTCCTTCGCGCCATAACGTTCCCCAACGCGGCGCTTGTGCTCGCGATCTCGCAGAACGGGGCCCGGCTCATTGAGGTCTCGGCCGACCGGCCGGCCGAAGAAGTCACCGTCCCTGGAATGCCGGCTGACGCCGCAAGTGCCGTGGGGCTCGATTCGATCGGCGGTCGTTCCCCCTCCGGGCGGCTGCAGGGCGACGAGGGACGAAAAGTGCGGCTAACCCAATACGCCCGGTCCGTGGATCACGTGCTTCGTCCGATGTTGAACGGACAATCCCTGCCGCTGGTGATCGCTGCGGCGGAGCCACTCAGGAGCATTTACCGCAATCTCACGGGATACGCGCACGTCGCTGCCGAGGTCATCGAAGGTAACCCGGACGAGCTGACCGCGACCCAATTGGCGGACGCCGCGCGCGGTGTGCTGGACCGGATTTACGCGGCCGATCTTGTGGCCCTGCAAACGACGTTTGAAGAACGCCGCACCAACTCTCGCGCGGCGACGGATCTGAGCGATCTGGCACGGGCCGCTGCCTTCGGCGCGGTGGAGACGCTTGTGGTGGACATGGACGCGGCGGTCAACGGTTCCGTCGGGGACGACGGCGTGCTCACCCTGGACGCGGACGCGGGCAACAATGTGATCGAGGAAATCGCCCGGCGGGCACTCGGAACGGGTGCGCGGGTTCTTGCCGTGCGCCAATCCGACATGCCGGAGAAAGCGCAGGCCGCAGGAATTCTTCGCTACGCCGTCTGACCCCTGAGCGCTACTGGAGCGTAAAGCACCGTCGGACTCGGAATGCATCGTGCCGGCGAAACCAGACCGACGTGATGAGAGGAAACCATGGCGCCTGACGGCACCAACGCGGACGGGCCGGGCGAAATCATCGCGGCGGGCAGGCCACCCAGCGGCGCTTCGGCGGCGGTCACCACGATGATGCGTCGGGGCAGCGTCCCGGGTCTTTCGATGGCGGTGGTGAATCGGGAGAGGGTGCTCCTCGCCGCCGGTTACGGTCTCGCCAACCGTGCAGCGAACAGGCCCGCAACCGCCTCGACGTCGTATCTGTGGTTCTCCATGTCCAAGATCGTGACGGCGACGGCTGCGCTCCGGCTGGTGGACGAGGGCCGCCTCGATCTGAGGGCCCCGATCGGCGAGTACGTTGGGTACCTTCAGGCGCCGGGGACCTCGACGCCGCGTGTGGGCCAGCTACTCAACCACACCGCCGGTTTCGGCAACCCGATGCCCGTCCGCTGGGTTCACCCGGCCGACGCGGATCCGCCGGACCCCGGGGCCATGCTCCGGCGCCTCATGAGCAGGCGCCGCGCCTACCGCTACCCGGCCGGGCAGAGCGCCAGGTATTCCAACGTCGGCTACCTTGCCGCCGGGGAGGTCATCGCCGCCGCGGCCGGGGTGCCCTTCGAGGCGTATGTCCGGCAGTCCGTCCTGCGACCCGCCGGCATGGAACACACCGGGTTCCGCTATGAAGAGGGCGCGGACATTGCGACCGGGTATGTCAAGGCGCCCCGGATCGTGGATCCTTTGCTCCGCGGCCTGTTGCCCGGCGGGATCGCCGGCGACCGCCACGGGCAGTACCTGTCACTGAATCCGTTCTACGTGGACGGACCCGCCTACGGTGGCCTGGTGGGCGACGTTTTGGACGCCGGCAGGTTCCTTCGCCTGCACCTTCGCGACGGCGAGATCGACGGCGTCCGGGTCCTGTCCGCCCAGGCCGCCCGCCGCATGCGCTCCATTGACCAGGCGGGCAAGCCCTTCGACCACGGAACCGGGTGGTTTCGCCGGCCCACAAAGGCCAACGGGGACTGGGTGGAGCATTTCGGCGCCGGCGCGGGCTTCTGGAACGTCATGCGCCTTTACCCCGACCGCGGTCTCGGCGTCGTCGTGATGAGCAACAGCACCCGCATGTACGACTTCGAACCGCTCTTCGCGCTCCTGGCATCAGCCTCGTGGCCCTAGTCGCGGTCGGTCAGGCGCCGTGCCCGCCCGTCACTGCCTTCGACAAAGTGCTCCTTGCCCTCATCGGCGCCGGTCCAGCGCCTCAAGCAGCCGCCTGACCGAACCGCCGAGGTTCCAGTCAGCCGCGAGACGCTCCAGCTCGACGCGGGACTCACCGGCGACGGGCCGCAGTTCCGCGCCGGCCTCCTCAAGCGTGGGCAGCTCGAGGTCGCGCACCACACCCACGACGGCGGGAGCGACCGCAAGGTAATCCGCGGCCGCCGCGAGCTTCGACCGCACGGACGCGGACAGTCCGCTTCCAGCATCCGCCGCCGCCGCGAGCAGCCCGTCAAGGGTGCCGTAGTCTCCGAGCAGGGACGCGGCGGTCTTCTCGCCGATGCCGGCGACACCCGGCAGACCGTCGGAGGTGTCGCCGCGGAGGGTCGCGTAATCGGCGTACTGGACGGGCAGCACGCGGTACTTTTCGACAACCACCGCGTCGGTGAGGACTTCGAGGTTCCTCATGCCGCGCGCGGTGTAGACCACCCGCACCTGACGGGCGTCGTCGACCACCTGGAAGAGGTCGCGGTCCCCCGTCACGACGTCGACGGGAAACTCCGCGTGACTGGCATAGGTGCCGACGACGTCGTCGGCCTCATGACTGGCGGCCCCCACGACGGCGATGCCCGCCAGATCGAGCACCCGGCGGATCATGGGTATTTGCGCCGTGAGTCCGTCCGGCACGATCTCCACATCGGGGGCACCCTCCACCACCTCGGCGACCCGGTGTGACTTGTACGTCGGGATAAGGTCCACCCGCCACTGCGGACGCCAGTCGTCGTCCCAGCACGCCACGAGGTGCGTCGCCTCGTAGTCGGCGGTAAGCCGGGCGATCATGTCCAGCAGGCCACGCACGGCGTTCACCGGCGTGCCGTCGGCGCGGCGGATCGTGTCGGGCACGCCGTAGAAGGCGCGGAAGTACAGCGACGCGGTGTCGAGCAGCATCAGGCGTTGGGACATAACTGATCCTGACACGGCCGCGCCTTGGCGCGCTGGACCGTCCCTTCCGTGTTGTCATCGGCGGTCACGGCGTTACGGACGCGCCGTCCAACCGACCGCTATGCTCCCTTTTCTGTGGCGGCCTCAGTGAAGAGAGCCCCCTGCGCAGCTTCGGAACCCGATTTTCCGCCGCCGGCGCCGCGCAAAATGAAAGCGATACCGACGGCGGTCGCCGCACCGGCCAGTGGCCCGGCGACATACACCCAGTAGTGGCTGAAATTTCCGCCCACAAGATCGGGCCCGAACGTTCGTGCCGGATTCATCGATGTGCCCGAGATGGGACTGCCCCACAGACCGGCCACGGCGATGTAGCCGCCTACCGCGAATGCCCCGAGCAGCCCGATGTTCTGGGCCCCGGAGGCCGTTCCGAGGATGACGCTGACCAACGCCAGCGTCAGCAGCGCCTCCATCCAGAACGCGGCGCCCGCAGAGTAATCCGCAGCCGGGTAGTTCGAACCGAAGGTGGCGGAGACGCCGATCACGGCCTGCAGCAGCAGACAGGCCAGCGTCGCGCCGAGGAGCTGAACGACAATGTAGCCCGGCACCCGGCGCCATGGGAAGTCGCCGCGGAGCGCGAAAGCGAGGCTGACTGCAGGGTTCAAATGGGCACCCGAAACCTTGCCCATGAACAGGATGATCCCCATCACCATCAAGCCTGGAGCCACCACGGCCGCCGTGCGGCTGATGACACCGGGGAAGGCCTGGCTCATCATTCCACCCCCGGCAGCCACGATGACGAGCAGAAATGTGCCATACAGCTCCGAGAACAGGCGCCGCCATTCCTGGCGTGGATCACCGAAATCCTGGATTCGTAGCAGGAGGTTCTGTTCGACGGTTCCCAGCTCGCTGGCGAGGTTTCGCTCATGCACGGGGGCTTCACGCGCACCCTTGCGTCCGTTTCCGTCCTTGCCCTGATTTTCCGCCATGGCCTTCGCCTCCGCCGGGTGCTGGCTTAGTGATCTGACGTGCCCGGCGCGGGCCGGCACCGCAGAAGCCCAATGTACCGCCGCCAGGGCCGGCTGTCATCGCAGTTCTCGTTTCTGTTCGGGGGAAGATAGCGCTGCCGTCCGCAAAAGCATCCGGCCGGGCATTTTCTGAGGACATCCGGGGAACAACGTCCTACGATTCAGCCATGAAGCAAGAGACGTGGAAGAAGTATTCCGAGTGGCCCCTCGTCGGCGCGGCCTTCCTTTTCCTGGCGGCGTATTCCGTTCTGATCATTGCGGAACCGCCCGCCCCCTACGCGGACGCTCTGGTGATTGTCATCTGGACAACATGGGCTGCCTTCGGCATCGACTACGTCGTGAAACTGCTCCTGGCGCCCCGGCCGGGTCGATGGTTCATCCGCCACCCTTTGGAGTTGCTGATGGTGGTGCTCCCGGTGATGCGGCCATTGCGGCTCCTGCGGCCCTTCACGTTGCGTCAAGTGATGGACCGTGCACCGGGAACGGCCATCAGGGCGCGCGTCATGGCCTACGTCATTGCATCCGCCGTCATTCTTGTCTACACCGTGGCCCTGAGCGTCCTCAGCTTCGAAAAGGGCGCCGAGAACGCGAATATCACTACGATGGGTGATTCCCTGTGGTGGGCGATGGTCACCATCACCACCATTGGTTATGGCGACTTCTATCCGGTCACCGTCCTTGGTCGTTGGGCTGCGGCCGCGCTGATGATCGGCGGCTTCGTCGTCTTGAGTATGGTCACCGCCACTGTGTCTTCCTGGCTGGTTGAAAGCGTGGCGGCCGCAACCGCCGCGCGGACGAAAGCCGGCGAATCCGCGAGGAGCGAGGAGCTCGCCCGGCTCACGGCGCAGATCGAGAGGCTCCATCACCGGCTGGCCCCGGGCCCGGAGGAAACCGGCGCCGGCCACACCGATGTCAAGCCACGCAGGGAACCCGGTTAGGGGTTGCAATGCTGCCGGCCACGCGGGCCACGCTTCAGCAACGAGTGGTGCGCCGGCAGTGCGTTGACGATTGGGCGCTTCGAGGCCAGAATCGCATTGTGACGGCGGTCGAGATACGTGACTACGCAGCCATTTTTGATGAGCACGGAGCCAAGGCGCCTTTGCGCGCTCAGCCGGGACTGGCGCCGGGCACCTAGTGCCGGTGGCAGTTCCTGACGTAAGTGGGAGGTCGCCGATCATGGCCGAAACCAAAGTCAAGCACCCGAGCGTCGAGGAACGTCGCGCGAAGGGCAAAGGGTGCCGGGCGCAGACGCCCGTGTCAAGCCACACAGGATGGACTCCGGCTGACGACCGCCCCGATCCGGTCGCGCTGCTCGAAGAACAGAACCTCACCCGGGAACAGGACCTGGTGCCGGTGCGTCACGGCCGGATGCTGGTCTCGCCGTTCACGTTTTACCGCGGTGCGGCCAAGATCATGGCCGCCGACCTGAAAGACACCCCCCGGGCTGGCCTGGTGTCCCAGCTGTGCGGGGACGCCCACCTGTCCAACTTCGGCGTCTTCGCTTCGCCGGAGCGGACCCTGCTGTTCGACCTGAACGACTTCGACGAGACACTCCCGGGCCCGTTCGAATACGACGTCAAGCGCATGGCGGCGAGCTTCACCATCGCGGCGCGGAATAACGCGTTCACCGCAGAAGAAACACGGGATGTCACCGTCGCCGCCGTGCGGGCGTACCGCGAAGCGCTGGCGGAGTTCGCGCAGATGGGCACCCTGGACATCTGGTACGCCCGCCTGTCCGAAGAGCAACTCCTGGAAACTCTGTCGTTGGCCGTGTCAAGCCAGAAGGGCAAGGCCCTCAAGAAGGCCGCCGCGGGCATGGAAAAGTCGGCGCGGCAGAACGTCGCAAAGGCCCACACCCGTGACAGCCTGCAGGCGCTCTCCAAGCTCGCCGAGCGCGTGGACGGGAAATACCGCATCGTCAGTCAGCCGCCCATGGTCGTCCCCGCCCGGGAACTGGGCAAGTCCTACGGCATGTCCGGCAATGAAGTTCAGCGCGCTATTCGCTCGCAGCTTCGTTCCTACCGGGCCACGCTGCCCGACGACCGGCGTATCCTGCTTGAGCGTTTCGAAGTCATCGACGTCGCCCGCAAGGTAGTGGGCGTCGGCAGCGTCGGCACCCGGGCGTTCATCGCCTTGCTCCAGGGGCGCGACGAGCAGGATCCGCTGTTCCTGCAGGTCAAGGAGGCTACGAGGTCTGTACTCGAGGACCATTTGCCGAAGAGCCGCTACAAGCAGCCGGGCGAGCGTGTGGTGCAGGGGCAGCGGATGATGCAGGCCGCGAGCGACATCTTCCTCGGGTGGACCAAGGGGGAACAGGACAACCGGTACCTGTACTGGCGCCAGCTGCGTGACATGAAGGGCTCAGCCGTGGTGGAGACGATGAAACCGCTCGGCATGACGCTCTATGCCCACGTCTGCGGATGGACCCTCGCCCGTGCCCACGCCCGGTCCGGCGATCCGATCGCGATCGCCGCTTACCTGGGCAAGAGCGATAAGTTCGACCGGTCGATCACCGACTTCTCCGAACGCTACGCCGACCAGAACGAACAGGACTACCAGGCCTTTGCCGACGCGGTTCGTACAGGCCGGCTGGAGGCAACCGACGCCATCTAGGCCGCCGGCGCCGGTGCGGCTACCGGGTTCGGCACAAGGTCAGTAGCCCGGTGGCAGCGGCGGGACTTGGTCATCTTTGCCGACGTTCTGAATGCCGACCGGTTCGCCCGGCCGGGCACTGGACTTCCTGGTGATCAACCAGGTGATGAACCACAGCACAACGCCGATCGCCATCAGGCCCCCGGCGATCTGGTACTGGATGACAGGCCGGCCCACCCACGGACCGGCGAGGAAGGCACACAGCAAGGCCGCCACGACCGGAAGCTGCCCCGGCGAGGTGAAGAACACCTGACGGCTGGGGTCCCGCTTGCGGCGCAGCACGAGGCAGGCCACATTCACCACGGTGAAGACGCACAGCAGCAGGAACGCCGTCGTACCCGAGAGGTTCGCCACGACGTTGCTGTCCGGGTCGCTCGTGACGTACCAGATGAGTCCCAGCGCGAGGATGGTCGAGAACGCGATTCCGGCCCACGGCGTGCGGCGCCCCGGGAGAACCCTTCCGAGCTGCCGCGGCAGGACATTCTGACGGGCCATGCCGTAGATCAGGCGGCTGGCCATCAACATGTTGATCAATGCGGTGTTGGCGACGGCGAAGACCGCGAGGAACGGAAAGACCTTGTCGATCGGGAAGTCCGGCGAGCCCTTATGTACCACTTCGAGGAGCGCGGCGCCTTCGGCTTCCCTGATCCCTTCGAGTTCGGCGGGCGTAAGCACGGTAACCACGGACACGGCCACCAGCATGTAGAGGATCACCGCGATGCCGAGACCGGTCAGCATGGTCCGGGGGAAGATCCGCTCGGGATTCCGGGTCTCCTCGACCATGTTCACCGAGTCCTCGAAGCCGACCATGGCAAAGAACGCGATGGAGGTGGCGGCGGTGACTGCCAGGAACAGGCCCTTGTCCTGGGAGTCGGTGAAGACTGTGATCTCCGCGAAGTTCCCCGTTCCCTGGGCCATCACGAAAAAGCCGACGCCGATCACAATGCAGAGAGCGGTCATCTCGATGAGGGTGAGCACCACGTTGAACTTCACGCTCTCGCCCACGCCGCGCAGGTTGATCGCCGCCAGGAGCAGCATAAAGCCCATCGCGACGGCGGTGATCGCTCCCTGTCCTGGCATGCCCATCCAGCCGTTGACCACGAGGCCCCCGAAGAGGTTTTGGGCGAGCACGTTTGCGGAAGTCGAGGCGCTTGTGATGCCGGAGCAGACGACGGCGAAGGCAACCAGGAAGGTCACGAAGTGGATCCCGAACGCCTTGTGGGCGTAGAGCGCTGCACCGGCTGCCTGCGGGTACTGCGTGACAAGCTCAAGGTAGGAGAAGGCGGTCAGCGTCGCGACGATGAACGCAAGCAGGAACGGCAGCCAGACGAGGCCGCCGACCGTGCCGGCCATGGTCCCCGTAACGGCGTACACACCGGCACCGAGGATGTCTCCGACGATGAACAGGAGCAGGAGCTTGGGCCCCAGGACCCGCTTGAGTTCCGGTTCATCACCCTCGGGAGTTGCGTCGAACACCTTGTCTTCAGTTGTGCTCATGGGTGACCTCCAAGCAGTTGCGCGGGTCCCTCATGAGCCGCACCGGACCCTCAACAATGTGAATTACCTCACCTTGTACCCCTCACGTTGCTTTGGCAACGACCAGTGACCAGAACCGCCGAGCCCAACGCCCGACTTTTGCCCGGCCAGGCCGGCTTCTTCGAAGAGCGTCGCGGCCAGGCCCGCTGCTGGTTCTTGCCGGTGCGTTTGCCTGACACCTACTGGACCGCGTTTCCTACTACGCTGGATCCCAGACCTAGGGACAGGAGGCTGTGATGGCCGGGACGACGTTGGCCGAGGTAACGGTGGCCGAGGTGTTGGCCGAACTTGCCGCGCTCGAGGACCCGAGGGTCCGCGCAGTGAACGAGAGGCACGGTGACGATCACGGTGCGAACCTCAGCAAACTGCGCGCGATCGCGAAGCGGCTGAAGACCCAGCACGAACTTGCGCGCCAGCTCTGGCAGACGGGTGACACGGCGGCACGTCTGCTCGCAATCCTGATCTGCCGTCCGAAGGCGTTCGAGCGGAACGAGCTGGACGTCATGATGCGCGAAGCCCGCGCTCCGAAGGTGCAGGACTGGCTCGTCAATTACGTGGTGAAGAAGAACCCGCACTCCGAGGAACTGCGCCTGGCGTGGTCCGCCGACCCGGATCCGGTGGTGGCGGGTGCCGGCTGGGCGCTGACCACCGAACGCGTGGCGAAGAACCCGGTGGGTCTGGACCTCCCGGGACTGCTAGACCTCATCGAGGCGGAAATGAAGGACGCCCCGGACCGCCTGCAGTGGGCCATGAACCACTGCCTGGCTCAGATCGGGATCGAGCACGCGGAGCACCGAGCCCGGGCACTTGCCATCGGTGAGCGCCTGGAGGTGCTCAAGGACTACCCGACTCCCCCGGGCTGCACATCGCCGTTCGCGCCGGCCTGGATCACCGAGATGGTGCGCCGGCAGCAGGACAAGTAGGACGCCTCCCGCCACGCCGGCGCCTCGGAGACGGCTTCAGTTTCCTACTGACGCGCGGAGCGGGCATTCGATACACTCAGGGTCCCACGGTCCATCAACCCGGCGGTTCGCCTAGACGGACGAACCGCAGGGCTGAGCAGAGAGGCCAGCCATGGACTTCGCGCCGGAACTTGAGAATCCGCTGGATCCCTTTCCCCACTACGGGCGGATGAGGGAAGCTGCACCCGTCTTCCACGACGAGCAGTCGGGGACGTGGCATGTCTTCCGGTACGACGACGTGCAGCGGGCGCTCTCCGAACATGCCAGGTTTTCCTCCCGGATGGGCGGCGACGATCCCTCCGAGACAGGTCAGCTGTTCGCGGCCAGCCTGATCACCACCGACCCGCCGCGGCACCGGCAATTGCGCTCGCTGGTAGCCCAGGCGTTCACGCCGAAAGCCGTGGATGCGCTTGCTCCCCGCATCTCAACGCTCACGGACGAGCTGCTGGAGGGGATCTTGTCCCGCGGAACAGCGGATCTGATCCAGGCATTGGCCTACCCGCTGCCGGTCATTGTGATCTCGGAACTTATGGGCATTCCCGCCGAGGACCGTGACCGCTTCAAACAGTGGTCCGATGTCATCGTCAGCCAGACGCGGGCCGGTGGGACGAACGAGGACCACCACGCCACCAACATGGAAATGACCGGATACTTCCTGAACCTGATCGAAGAGCGCCGGAGCCGGCCCGGCAACGATTTGATCAGCAACCTGCTCTCCGCCGAGATTGACGGGCAGAAACTGAGTGTGTCCGAACTGCTGGGCTTCTGCAGTCTGCTGCTCGTCGCCGGCAATGAAACAACGACCAACCTGATCGGCAACGCCGTTCTCAGCTTCACCGAAGTGCCCGGCACCATCGAACGCCTACTGGCGGAACCGTCACTGATACCTCAGGCCATAGAGGAAGTGCTCCGCTTCCGCTCGCCCGTGCAGTCCATGTATCGCGTGACCGTTGCTGACACCACCCTGGGCGACGTTCAAATTCCGGCCGGTGCCCCGCTGGTGGCCTGGATCGGCTCCGCGAACCGCGACGAGCGCCAGTTCCAGCACCCTGACCGGTTCGACGTCGACAGGGGCCAGATCCGGCATCTGGCGTTCGGCCACGGCATTCACTTCTGCCTCGGTGCACCGCTGGCCAGGCTCGAGGCAAAGATCGCACTGGAAGCCGTCCTGTCCCGACTCCCCGGGCTGGCCCTCGTCCCGGGAGCCCCCCTTGAGCGGATGGACAGCACCATCGTCTATGGCTTGAAGACGCTCCCGGTCAACTGGCACGCAGCCTGAACCGGACGAACCCGGCAGGCCCCCTGTCCACACGTTGGTTGGGGCCTGCGCAACCTTGGAACAGTGGCCGCCTACCGTGGTTCCGGATACGATCCGAGCTCGAATGTGTCGCCGTAGACGGACCAGCTGAACGGCGGGATGAGCTCCAGGTTGCCAGCCTTCAGGAGTCCGTAGTGGATGCCCTGGCGCCCGCTCCGCTGGTAGTCACCCCAGGCCTTGAGGATCCTCACCCGGGCATCCACCACGGCGGAGAGGTACTTGGACTCGTCCCCGCCCTGGGCCGGGGGGCGGCGCGCTTGCCGGGCCGCGGCCAGAATGCCGCCAAACGACTCCTCCTCGTCCCCAGGTCCGTGGTTGACAGATACGTCGTAGTAGATCGCAAGCCCCAGTGGCCCAACCCCGTCCCGGGTTGCTTCCTCCAGCGCTGGCCCCCAGTAGACCCGGTCCCGTTCCTCCTGCTGGACCCGCTGGAAGGCAGGGTCACCTGCCGCCGAGCTCCAGTCCGCCACGAAGGACGGGTCCAATAGCCGGTGGCTCAGCGCAGGCCGATCTCTGGAGCCCGCGTCCATGATCTGCTCCAGCAGGCGCGTGTACTGCCCCAGCGGATTTCCCGGGGCGGCCTTTGTGTATGACTGCAAAAGCTCGAGCATGTCGCCGGTGCCGCTGCACCAGCCCACCAGTCCGGCGGTGTAGCCCCGGCCGTCACCGATGTCCTCGATGTAGCCGAAGGAGGTGGTCCAGTCCGGAGTGGAGTTCTCGGCGGTGGACGTGAGCTGGAGCGCTATCTCCTTGAACACAGGATTCGCGATATCGGCCCGGGCTCGGGCCTGCTCACTGACCTGCTGGCCCCTTCGTCCCCAAAATCGACCCGGCATCAGACCTCCCGAAGTAGTCGTGACGCCGAGCCTAGCAACCCGCCAGCCACCGTAATAGTCAGTGGCCGGGTCCGGTGACGATCTTCTTGCGTTCGGATTCGTGCGCACCGCCCTTCTTCGCCAAAGTGGAGCACGCCTCTTCGATGTCCCGGGCGAGCGTATCGACGTGCTCCCGGCTCATCGTTTCCTTGACCAGGGCCCTCATGATGGTCACGTCCTGGGCGTTCGGTGGCAGAGTGTAGGCCGGCACCATCCAGCCGCGCTCGGCCGCAAGCTGCCAGGCGATGTCGAACTCGTTGTACCCGGGGTCGGCGGAGAGCCGGAACGCGACCAGGGGAAGCTGCTCCTCGTCGGGGCCGATGATCTCGAACCGGCCCATGGCCTCCAATTTCTCGGCGAGGACGCGGGCGTTGGTCTGCATGTTCCGCATGATGTAGGTGTAACCGGCACGGCCATAGCGCACGAAGTTGTAGTACTGGGCGAGGACCATCGCCGAGCCCGTGGAGAAGTTCAGGGTGAACGTCGAGTCGGTCTTGCCGAGGTAGTTCTCCTCGAAGACGAGGTCCTTGGCCAGATCGGCCTTCTCCCGGAAGATCAGCCAGCCGATGCCGGGATAAACCAGTCCGAACTTGTGCCCGGAGACGTTGATCGAGTGGACCTGCTCGAGCCGGAAGTCCCACGCGGAGTCCGGGTAGAGGAAGGGCCAGACGAATCCCCCACTTGCCCCGTCCACGTGCAACGGCACGTCAAGGCCCCGCTCGCGCTTGATCCGAAGCAGCAGGTCGTTGATGCCGACGATGTCGTCCTTGTGCCCGGTGAACGTCGTACCCAGCACGGCTGCGACACCGATGGTGTTCTCATCGACATGGGCCTGCACGTCGTCCGGGCCGATCGTGTATTTCCCCGGCTGCAGTGGCACGATCCGTGGTTCGACGTCGAAGTAGCGGCAGAACTTCTCCCACACCACGTGCACGTCGCCGCCGAACACCAGATTGGGGCTCGACGTCGACGCACCGGCGGCCTCGCGGCGCTTGCGCCAGTTCCACTTCAGGGACAGCCCGCCGAGCATGATTGCCTCGGAGGATCCCTGGGTTCGGGCTCCCGTCGTCTCGCCGGGCGCGTGGAAGAGGTCGGCGAGCATCCGAATGCAGCGCTGCTCGATCTCGGCCGTGCGGGGATATTCGGCGTGGTCGATGAAATTGCGGTGCAGGTTCGCGGCGATGATCTGCTGGGCCTGCGGCTCCATCCATGTCGTCACGAAGGTGGCCAGGTTCCGGGCCGGATCACCCTCCAGCGCCAGGTCCTCAGACACCAGCCGCAGGGCGTCCTCAGCAGGAATGCCGGTCTCCGGGAACTCCCGGCTGGGAACCTCCTGGGTCACGAATCGGTTGCCAAACAGGGCCGCGTCGGCAGCCGCTTGCTGGGAATTTACTGACATCACTTCTCCTTCAGAAACTGTTGCAAAGGGGTTACGGATGAGTTCCCGGGTCCGCAGGAACCGTGGCGTCGGTGGATTCCGGACTGAGCATCAGAACCGCGCCGGCGAGGAAGCACAGGGCTCCCACGAGGGTGCCGAGATTGGAGAGCTCGGCGTTCCAGAGATCGCCGCTCGACGGTATGACAAAGGCCGCGGCGGCAGAGATGCCGAACGCAACAGAGCCGGCGACGTTGATCACGCCGATCTTCCACGCCCGCGGCCTGGGCCTACCTTCAATGGTTCCGCGACCGGCGTAATGTAACGCCACAGCGCTCGACGCGAGGAAAGCGACTGAGCCGAGAGCGTCGGGCCGCCACACCCGCTGCTCGGCGAGCGCCGCACTGAGGTTGACCAGCAGCGCGTTCGCCGTACTCCAGTTGAACCACAGCGTGCCGGCAAGTTGAAGCGCGCCAGCGAGCCAGACGAGATTCCGCGGCGCCCATGCCCACAGCGACTGGCGCCGCGAGGAACCCATGGCCGGGAGCGCGTCAACGGCTTCGCGGTACTGCAGGAACGCAGCACAGGTGAAGAACAGCGAACCGACGAAGAACGTGAGTCCACACCAGTGCAATCCCACGGCCTCGGCGTAGAACGGCACAGCCCCCAGGGCGAACAGACTCGAGCCAATGATGAACAGCCAGGCGATCCTGCGGTCCCGTGCGGTCAACGGGCCCGCGCTCGAGATCTCAGTTGCATGGTTGGCCCTCAAGGGGGCTTGATGTTGGACGCCGCCGGGATCGTCAGGCGCCACGGACGCCGTCGGGCCCGGGACCGGGAGCGCATTGGTGATCACGAAGGCCACCGCCACAGCCACCACCACCTGGGGTGTTACCGCCACACCGTCCACACCCAGCAGCAGCGTGGCCAGCAGCGTCGACGTCAACGGCAGCCGCAGCATAGCTGCGCACATGGCTCCCATGCCCATGCCGATCCCTGCCGCGAGATTCATGCCGGGCAACCCGCTCGCAGCAATACCTAGCGCCGCACCGATAAACATCGACGGGAACACCGGCCCGCCCCGAAATGCGCTCAGCGAGAGGCCGTAGACCAAGGTCTTACAAGCGATCAGCAGGACCAGCACAGCAAGCGGGTAGTCCGCGGCATGTTCCACCAGCTCCGGCAGTGCGTCCTGCCCCGAGAACAACACCTGCGTAAAACTGTGCCCGGAGATCAACTGGTAGGCCATCGCGGTAAGACCGATCAGCAAGCCGAGCGCAGACGTCACCAGCACCCGGTTCAGATGCACGACCGGACGCAGCGACAGCGCGACCCAGCGGATCAGCCATCCCAACAGCGCGCCGACCGCGCCCATGATCACCGCCCAGCCCATCGTCGCCAACGTCGGCGACACTGCAGGCGGCACCACGGGCAGCGCCAGCGAGAAGCTGCCCAGCCCGGTCCAGCCGTCCAGTCCGACGAACACCAGCGCCCCGACGCCAGAAGCGATCAGGCCGGGCAGGGCGACCAGGCTCAGCGTCATTCCCCCGATCCCGGCGGCCTCCATGATCAGGAATGCACCGAGAACGGGAGACCCGAGCAACGTACTGATCGCCGCGAAGCTGCCGGCGGACGCCATGATCGTCAGGGACATCGGCGGAGCGTCCTTTTTCACCAGCCGCACCGCCAGCGCCCCGAGGCCGCCACCGATCGCGATCAGCGGCCCTTCAGGCCCGAGCACCGCACCCAGGCTGAGCGTGGTCAGCGCTGCGAGTACGATGCCCACGAGCTCCTGGCCGGTGGGCGGACCGCCGCCCGTCTTGAATCCGAAAGCGGGTGAGTGGCCGCCGTTTCCCGGCAGATACCGGATGGTCAACGCCGTCAATAGCCCACACAGCGCCAACCATGGAACCGGCCACCACGCAGGAGCAGGACCCCCGAGGACCTGATTCGGTAACTCGTTGAAGACGAACCGCTGAAGCGCCGCGACGAAAGCGAGAAACCCGTACGCAATGATCGAAACGGGAACGCCCAGGACCGCTGCCAGCACGAGCGCAGCGATGTACGGCCTGGAACGAATCACGACCATCGGATCGATCCTTGGCGGGGACGCGGCAGGCTCGCTCATTCCGGACAACCCGGCGGGCCCGTGACGATTCGCGTCACCCCGACTGCCCTTCCGTGGGCCGGTGGAAACAGTTGAGCATCCCTTATCCTTCCGCGGGCCGCCCGCTGCACGGCGGGAGCCTTTAGTGAGGTCTCACTAGCGACAGAGGCTGGTCAGTCACATGTTCGCCAAAGTAACGCTTCGAGTCGGGACAGTCATCACCCAATGCGGGTGAAAGGGAACCTGCGACCACCGATGCCCGGAACCATCGGACTTCTTCGGCTATGAGGACTTGGGCCGCGCGCGTACGTGCATCCGCTCGCCCTGCTGTCCGAACAGACTGATGAACTCGACGGGTCTGCCGTCAGCACTGGCGAACCAGTGCGGCGTACGGGTATCGAATTCCGCGGCTTCGCCAGGGCGAAGTTCAAAGTCTTTGCCGCCCAGCACCAGGCGCAGCCGTCCGTTGAGGATGTAGAGCCATTCGTAGCCTTCATGAACGCGCGGGTCGGGCTCTGCCCCGCGGGCATGGCCCGCGAGCACCATCTTGAAGGCCTGCAGCCCGCCTGGGCGGCGTGTGAGAGGAACGGCCGTCATGTCACCGTGGGTGATGGGCTGGAGGTGGATCCTGGGATCGCCGGTGGGCGGGGCGCCAACCAGATCATCGAGGGGAACACCGTACATCCTTGCGAGGGGCAGCAGGATTTCGAGGTTCGGCCTGCGTTGGCCGGATTCCAGGCGGGACAGGGTGCTCACCGACACTCCGGATGCGGAGGACACATCTCCGAGGGTGAGGTTCCGTTCCGTACGGAGTGCCCGAAGCCGGGGGCCGACGGCCCCGAGCACATCGTCAAGCTCATTTGCCATACCCCCACTTTGCCATAACGGCAACAGACTTTGTCAAAAATGCTTCGTGCGGTGGAAGCTGGTTTAACCGCCCGGGAACTCCGGCGGCGAACTTTCAGGGCCAGACGAAGGACAAATCTATATGGACACCACACGGTACGACGTTGTCATTGTTGGCGGCGGCGCGGCGGGACTCAGCGCGGCCACGACGCTGGGCCGGGCGCTGCGCTCGGTGCTGGTCATCGATTCCGGAACTCCACGCAACGCCCCGGCGGCGGGTGTTCACGGGTATCTTTCAAGGGACGGCATGAACCCCCGGGAGCTTCTGTCCATCGGACGCAGCGAGGTGCTCTCCTACGGCGGAACGGTCATTGACGGCGAAGCCGTTTCGGCGCGGCGAACCCCCGACGGGTTCGACGTGGTTCTCGGAGACGCCCGCCGGTTTTCCGGCAGGCGCCTCCTGGTCACCACGGGCTTGACGGACGAACTCCCTCCCATCGACGGGCTGCGGGAGCAATGGGGAAAGGGCGTTGTGCACTGCCCCTACTGCCATGGCTGGGAAATCCGCGGGCAACGGATTGGAGTGCTGGGCACAGACCCGCTGTCCGTCCATCAGGCACTGTTGTTCAGGCAGTGGTCCCCGGATATCACCTTTTTCCTCAACGACACCGTCGAACCCACCGACGAGGAATGGGACCAGCTCGCCGCCCGGTCCATAACGGTGGTTGACGGTGCCGTGGCTTCCGTTCACGCTGTCGACGGCGTCCTCACGGGGCTCACGCTCCGCCAGGGCACCTCCTTCGATGTGGAGGCCCTGGCTGTCGGAACACAGATGGAAGCCAGATCGGCGTTTCTGGAATCACTCGGGTTAGGTTCCCAGGTGCATCCGTCGGGGGCCGGACGGTATATCGAGACCGACGCCATGGGTGCGACGGCTGTCCGCGGCGTGTATGCGGGGGGCAATGTCTCCAACTTGATGGCTCAGGTGATCACCGCGGCGGCCGAGGGTGTCATGACGGGCGCAAGGATCAACGCAGACCTCATCGAAGAGGAAACCCGGTGGGCCGTTGAGGGGCGCTTCGGCCCCTTCTCGGCCGCTTCTGAAGCAGCGGTCTCTCAGCCTGCGATCTGGCAGCCCTGAGCCAGCACCTGTCACAAACCTCCGCCGGTAGTGCAGCTAGCCGCTGACCACGCCTGTCCGCGAGTTCCATGTCAGCCGCCCGCCGCGGAACGCCGATTCCCGGCCGACGGGTACGGCGTACTCGTCGGTCAACGGATAGCCGAGCCGGCCCCGTTCCCAGCCCAGTGAGGCCCACTTTGTCCGGATGGCCCCCTGGACCGCGTGCGCCCCCGTCGCCGGCGACCAGTAAATCGACGAGCCCCTCGAACCGGAGAAATGGTTGTACCGGCCCACGCCATCTGCCGTTCCCAGTTCATCGGTCAACGGATAGCCCAGCGGACCGCGTTCCCAGCCCAGTGAGGCCCACTTCGCCCGGATGCCTCCTTGGACCGCGTGCGCCCCCGTCGCCGGCGACCAGTAAATCGACGAGCCCCCCGTCCCGGAGAAATGGTTGTACCGGCCCACCCCATCGGGCGTTCCCAGTTCATCCGTCGTCGGATAGCCCAGCCGGCCCCGTTCCCAGCCCAGTGAGGCCCACTTCGCCCGGATGGCCCCCCGGACCGCATGCGCCCCCGTCGCCGTGGACCAGTAAATCGAAGAGCCCCCCGAACCGGAGAAGTGGTTGTACTGGCCCACGCCGTCAGGCGTTCGCAACCCGTCGGTCGTCGGGAAGCCGAGGCTGCCGGCTGCGCCGCCCGCAGCCTGGTAGGAGGTGTAGATCGCGCCGTGGACTTCGTGTGCCCCGGTCGCCGGCGACCAGCAAATCACCCCTTTGTTGTAGTCCTGGCACTTGCCCCCCGGGACCGGATATTCAAGAGTGAGTGACCTGCCGAGGACTGACCTCGGGTCCCCGGCACCGATCTGGTAGGCCTTGAGCGCAATGGGGTCATCGACGCCCTTCCCGGTGAGCATCACCTTCTGCTCGCCCTGGCCGTCGTTCGCGGTGAACAGGTAGTAGGTGTCTTGGGTCCCGGCCTGTCCGGCCACTGTCGGCTTGAACGTGACACTCTGATAGGCGGATTCACCCGGAGGGATCACCAGGCCCTCGGAAATCGGCAGAGTGGTTGAGAAGACTCCCTGTGGCGCCTTGGCCTTCGTGATGGTCATGGGGATATTTCCGGAGTTGACTATCGTGAAGTCCCAGGTGGCAGCTGCGCCTACGGCGACGTCACCAAAGTCCAGCGTCGGCGGCAGCTGCAGGTGGGCCGCCCCTGACACTGCCGTCGCCGTCACCGGAACCGTCAAGGCGCCGCGATCACTCGAGACGAGAAGCGCGTCGGTCACCGGAGTCGCCGTCGTCGGGCTGAACGTGATGGACACCGGGACCGAAGTGAGCGGCTGGATCGTCTGCCCCACGGCCGGCACTGTCGTTGGATCGACCTTAAGCGCGGCGCTGGCCGGCAACGTGACGCCAGTGACCGTGGCGACGGTCGTGCCGGTGTTGACGACGTTGACTGTCTGGCGGCTGCTGGTCTGCGTGGGAACGTCCATGAAGCCGATCGTGGCCGGCGTCGCCCCCAGGCCGTCCTTCGTACCCACGCCGTGGACGCCCAGGAGATCCGTCTCGCCGTCAGACGTTTTGACGGTCAGCGCACCGTCCGCCTGCCCCGGTGCAGTCGGGGAAAAGGTCACGGGCACGGTCATGCTTCCGCCCTTGGCCAGGGTCCGGGGCAGGGTGAGAGTTCCGATCCCGAACGGGGCAGCAGCTGTGACGGCGCTGACTGTCACCGCGCGCGTGGCCGTTATCGTCACGCTGCCTCCCCCGGTGGCACCCACCGCAGCCGTGCCCAGGTCGGTGTTCGCCGCCCCTACCGCGGAGGTCGTCGGCGCTCCGAAGCCCAGAATGTGCCCGTCCCTCGTTCCCACGAAGACCCGGCCGTTGTCGGTGGCCACCGAGGAGAACTTGGCGGCCGTGCCCAGCGGGGCCGTGAAGACCTGCTGGAGCTTGCCGCTGCTGTCCGGGAGGGCCCGGTAGGCACGAAGTTCCGCGCCGACGCCGGTGGGTCCGGTGGAATACACGGCCCAGACCAGGGCCGAGGAGGCGTCCGTGCCGTTGGAGGTCACCGAAGGCGCACCGGAGGTGTACCCGAAAGTGCCGACGGAGGTCCCCACAGAGGCGAGCTGCATGCCTCCGGTGCTGGTTGGCAGGAGCTTGTGCGCGCGGAGGTAGCCCTTGTTTTCGACGGTGTAGATGTATCCGCCACTGGCAGTCCCGAGGAACGCGGGCCGCCCCCAGACTCCGCTGTACGGGCCGGCTTCGTCAAGGACGGCGTCGCCGCCGGCCGGCCCCTGCCCCATGCCGCCCAGGTTGTCCCGGTCCAGCAGGTAGACACGACCGTCCTTGCCGGCCTGGACCAGCAGGTGCGGGTGAGCCAGCGTCCCGTAGCCGTCCGGGATGGCGATCGGGGCGCCGGAGCCGAGGTCGGCGTCGTCCTGGTCCAGTTTGGCGTTGTTGGCCGGGCTGAAGAAGTCAGTCGGCTTGAGGTTTCCATCGGTGCCGACATTGAGCCGGACCACAGACTCGGCGAGGGTTGCAGGGGGCGTTTTACCCGGACCGGGCTTCGGCGAGATGCCGTTGCCGGTGGCAAACAGGATTTGCCCGGCCCCGTCCGAGACCAGGCCTCCGCCGGACTGCCAGATCCCGCCCTCCGCGTTGCTGTTGCCGGACTCGGTGGCCCACATCGTGGTCTGCCGCCCGGCGGTAGACACGCCGACAACGTAGCCGACGAAGGGGGCATAGTCGCAGTGGCTGGCGAACCCCGCGTACACCACCCCGTTCATGAGGAGCAGCCCGGGCCGCTGCATTGCGGTCATGGCGTTGAACGGGCGGGACGGGTCGTTCGTCGGTGCGCCGCTGATGAGGACCGGGAACCCGGCCCGCTCAGCCCCTGTCACCAGATCGAGGGAGTGCATGTACCAGTGCGGCAGCTGCGGGCTCGCTCCGTCGTTCGTTTTGGCCAGCATGAAGACGGACTTTGTCGCCGGGTCGTAGACCGGGGTGGACGTGATGCCGATGTTGGGCGTGAGGTCGCCGCAGCTCACTGTTGACGCCGGCCAGGCCGGCCCTAGGGTGCGTACCCACTTCGCCGCGCCCGTAGCGCTGTCCAATCCGTAAGCGAAATTGTTCTCGGTCGCTGCAACGACGGTGCCGCCGACAACGAGCGGCTGGGCGTACGCCTGCCCGTCCACGGCTGTGGAGAACAGCCTGCCGAAGGTCGAGGACGCGACCGACGACGGCGTGAGCGCGCTTTCGTTGTTGTCCCACCCCGTCCGCAGCACATCGTGGGCGACGGTTCCCACGTCCGCAGCGGCGGTGCCGCCTGCGGACAGCCCGGTAAGTACGAGCAGTGTTGACAGCAGCGCCGCCCGGGCACGGCCAGGCGGAAGTTTGGGTTGACCACGCATATGAGAGACCTTTTTCCGGAGCCTTGTTGACTGACTCACTGCGTGGATCGTAAGCGCGAAAATAGTGCCGCACAGGAGTGGTCCCTACCCGACTTTGAAGCGCAGGACCCTCTATTCCCAAGCCGTCAATACTTGCTCGGCGCGCCCGGATCCGCGTGACTACTTGGGTGGTCGAAGCCGCGCCGGCAGGGGATGGCTGCGCCGGGCATGTGGCTGGGCCAAAGCGCCGGGAAATGCCAGACCGGTGTCGGGCTTCCGGGCGGGGTTGCGGCCGCAGCGTGCTCTTGACGCGGCCCGGGCCACAAGGGTATACAAGGGCCATCCCGGTGTCGTCGCAGGGGTCACTGCCACAGCACAAACGCGGCAGCGCGGGGACCGTCGTTATGCACCATGGCGGAGCAGCGAAGTGAGGTGTGAGCGATGACCGGAATAGCCGCCCTCCGCTTCGTGGCCCTCGGCTCGGCGGGATTCTTTGCCGCGGAAGCTGAGATTGCGGCCGACTGGGGCTACTACTTCGGGGTCTTCGTGATCGTGCTGGCACAGTGCGCCGGCGTACCACTTCCCGCCGTGGCCGTACTGCTTGGCGCCTACGCGTCGGCGCGCCACGGAGAGCTCAACCTTGCTGCCGTTATCGCCGTCGGCAGCCTGGGCGCCATGATCGGGAGCACCATTGGCTACGTACTGGGACGGGTGGGAGGCCGCCCGTTGATGCTGCGACTTGCCCAGCGCTTCCACGCCGATGAGAATCGCATCGTCCAACTGGAGTCGTTCTTCGATCGGCACGGCGGCACAGCCTTGTTCTTCGGCCGCTGGGTCATTGTCGTCCGGCTCTGGGGCGCCATTGCCGCGGGGGCTGCCAAGATGCCGTGGCCCAAGTTCGCGCTGTGGACCATCACAGGGTCCATTGCCTGGGTCGCGAGCCTCAGTGTTCTTGCCTATCTGGCTGGTGCGCTGGCCCATGCCATCGGTGACGCCCTCGACATCGGCGGCTGGGTGCTGGTCCCCATTGTCGCGGTTGGCCTGGTGTTCGTCTGGCGCCGGCGCCGCCGCCGCAAACTCAAGTCAGTGGAAGGGCCAGGAGACGGCGTGCCAGACGCCGAATGAGACCTGCGTCTAAGTGTCCCGCCCGGGAGTACGTCGGCCCCGACACTTAGACGTCCAGCTTCTGTATTCGCGGTCTCGCGGCTGTTCCTGTCGCCACAGCGGCCGTGCCATACGAGCCCGAGGAATTACCCGACAGCTCAGCGGGGGTGCAGGTAGCCCTCGTTACCGAAATTAGGGTAATGAATACCCATGTGTCGAGGTGCAATCCCCCGTACCGTAGGTTTTGTGTCGCCGATATCGCGCATCACCGTACGCGATGCATAAGGACGCCGCCGACCGCCCGAACGATCCAGAAGATCAGCTTTCGGCAGCCGAGCACAGCTCGCGCACGGCGTGACCGGGCTAAAACTTTGGGCAGAATCGCGATTTTGGAAAGAATGCGCGACATCGTGGGCGGTCACGTCCGCGAATGTCAAAGAAACGTCAAAGGAACGTGTGATGCATGAAGCGTTGACTACTTTCGTGCGGGGCGAAGAGCAGCGCCAGAGCAAGGAAGCCGTGGCACAGCGACTTCCGGGGGTTCTCCTTCGGGGCCGAAAGGGGTGCGCTCCGTGATGGAGCCCCAGACCGCGGATTCGTCGCCGAGCGTCGGCATCGTGGGAGAAACCCCGCTCGTCAGCGGGGCACCGGCCGCTCCGTCACGTGTTTCCGGACGGGACCGGTACCTGGATCTGTTGCGTGCCATCGCCCTTGTCCGTGTTGTCGCCTATCATTCCTTCGCCGGCGCAGTCTGGCTGAGCATGGCATTCCCCTCGATGGGCGTGATGTTCGCCCTCGCAGGATCCCTCATGGCACGGTCCCTTGAACGCCCCGCACTTGGAGTTCTCAGAAGCCGTACCCGGCGCCTGCTTCTGCCGCTGTGGGCTTATAGCGGAACCGTTTTGGTTCTCCTGCTCTGGCAGGGCTGGACTCCAACGGTTCGAGCCGGCGGGTCCTGGCTCCAAATCCTCCTGTGGTTCATCCCCCTCGGGGACCCACCGTTCCCGCAAAATATCGGCTCTGACGCGGGTCTAGTGGAATCCTCCTGGGCTCTCCAGGCTGAAGAGGGCTTGTGGTACATCCGGACGTATTTCTGGTTCATGTTGTTGTCTCCACTTCTACTCAAGGCCTTTCAACGGCTGCCATGGACCACGCTGCTGGCGCCGTTGGGCCTCATGGCAGTTCTCAGCATGGGCGTTGTCCCTCTTCCGGACTGGGGAAACAGCGCCATCACCGACTTCGCCACCTATGGATCCTGCTGGATCCTCGGCTTCGCCCACAACAACGGCCTGCTGTTCAAGATGCCTCGGCAGGCGGTCTTCGCCGCTGGTCTGGCCCTCATGGCACTGGGCCTCATGTGGGCGTCCAGCCACCTCGAGGACACGAATTGGGACTTGAATAGCATTCCCTTGGCCCAAGCACTGTGGTCGCTGGGCTTCTGCGCCATGTTGCTCCGAATCTCGCCATCATGGAAGGCGCTGCCCAGGCCGATTCGGTATCTGGACAAGCCCGTCAACCTCATCAACAACCGGGCCCTCACCATCTACCTCTGGCACAACCTCCTGCTGGTGATCAACGTGATGGTGATCGACCGGCTCTACAGGATCGACGACGTCGCAGCAGCCATACCTTGGGTTCTAAGTAGCGAGTGGACCCAGTTCATCGGTGTGTGGCCGCTCCTCGCAGTCCTGTTCCTCACCATCGGCTGGATCGAAGACGTCGCCGCCGAACGCCCTCCGCGGCTGTGGCCCACCGGTTCACCCAAGAAACCATCGGCCCTTCCCGGAGCCGCCGACCGCAACCGGTCCGGCCGGGATCTGCACAGCCGGACCGCGGATGCTCAACAGCCCACGGCCGGAAGCGGACTCCGCACCAGTCATCCGCAGCCTGAGGAACCACAAGCCAGCAGCGGCGGGCTGACCGGCATACCATTGGCGCGGCAGCCAGGCCAGTTCACCGCATACAAATGCACAGTGCCCGCAGGTCCGGACAGTACCCGGCCTGAACCACACACTCGTGATGGAAACGGCTGGATCTATGTCCTGAAGGGACGCCTCCTGCTGGGAGTCGGGGACCAGGACATGGTCCTTGCCCCGGGCCAGTCAGCAGAAATCGGCGCAGGCACGGCCCACTGGATTGGAAGCGCCGGGACCGAGCCGGTTGAGTACCTGGATATCTTTGCAGATCACGGCGTCCCGGCCTCTCAGCCCGAATCGGAGGACAGCCTGTCGACGCCCATGCGTGGCGCGGCCCGCCGGGCAGACGGCCACATCCTCAACTGAGCTAGGAATCCGAGTGGCAGGTGTTATCAGTGAAGATATTTATTCCCCTCGTCGCTAGCGGAGCCCTTCTGCTGGCCGGCTGCACACCCGCGTCTCCGCAGACAACACCAACTCATGGGCCGGTGGACCATGCAAGGCAGACACGCAAACCAACACCGCCACCCCAACGCTCGGCTCCGGCGGGCTCCGCCGATCAGTTCGCCAGCATCATTGGCCAAGACGAGCAAACCTGGCGAGCTTATGAGGCAAACATTGACGCTTGCAACAAGGCCGCCGAAGGACGTACGCCGGACAACTACATACAATCCATGGAGTGCATCAAGAATGCCCAAAAGGCTGCGGCTTCAGCCCAGGATGACATCACCGCGCTCCTCGCTCTTGGATCCCCGCCCCCAGAACTCGCGGTCCTGGTCACTGAGACACTCAATGCCCTCACACCGCTAAGCGAGTCGAACGCAGCAAGCCTCTGTCAGGATGCCGGCAGCGACCTCTGCGCCAGCGCTGTTGACCGGATCGACCAGTCTGCGGCGACGCTGGTCGAGGTGCTGGACGAATGGGCACCCTACAAACAACCCGGCTGATGCTGCAACGGCCACGGCGAGACATCGTCGTGGCACACACCGACACGGAGGAAAGCCGCGCCCGCGGCAAACTCGTCGTCACCACCTAATGACCAACCTCACCATCATCGGTAACGGCAACATGGCCCGGGGCATCGCGGCAATAGCCGACCTCATGAGCCAAGATGACGACGGCGGGAACTCTCCCGCCGTCGTTCTCTTTCGTTCCGTCATGCCCGTGCGGGAGCGCGGGTCGTAGAATTTCGCTATGTCCGCAACACGCGCAGTTGAAATCGAACGGAAGTTTGATGTCGAGGAGGAGGCCATTCTCCCTTCGCCCCGGGACCTGCCCGGCGTTGCCCGGGTTGATCGGCCCGTGGAACACCGGCTGGAGGCCGAATACTTCGACACCGAGGACTTGCGCCTGGCGTCCGCGCGGATCACCCTGCGCCGCAGAACCGGCGGAGAGGACGCCGGGTGGCACCTGAAGTTGCCCGCCGGACCGGACGAACGGACGGAATTCCGCGAACCGCTCGGAGAACAGGCCGACAGCATCCCGGAAACCCTCCGCGGGCTGGTCCGTGTGCACACCAGAGACCGGGCGCTGGTACCGGTGGCCCGGCTGAAAACGAGGCGCGTCGTGTACCGGCTCAGGGACACGACGGACGCTGTTCTCGCGGAGTTCAGTGATGACCGGGTGCAGGCTGAGGTACTGATCCGGAAACGGGGTACCCGGCACTGGCGGGAGTGGGAGATTGAACTCGTCGCCGGTCCCCTGGCACTGCTCGAGTCCGTGCAGGACCGGCTTGCCGTAGCCAGCGTCCGGCCCTCCGCCTACCAGTCCAAGCTGGCACGGGCCCTGAACCTGGATCCTGCCTCCACGGAGCCGGCGCCGAAGCCCAAGGGACCGGCTGGAGATGTCATCCTCGCTTACCTCCGGCAACAGGTGCAGGACCTCAAGGATCAGGACCCCCGCGTGCGGCAGGACGCCCACGACGCGGTGCACAAGATGAGGGTGGCCACCAGACGCATGCGTTCCGCGCTGGCGACGTATCGGAAACTGCTAGACGACGCCGAGTCGGTGGGTTTCCTGCGGAATGAACTGAAATGGCTCGCCGGTGTGCTCGGTCAGGCCCGCGACGCGGAGGTCATGCATGCGCGCCTGAAGGACATGGTCGCCGAAGAACCCGGCGAGCTGGTTATGGGTCCGGTCACCCGCCGGGTCGATCTTGAACTCGGCGGCGCCTACCAGGAAGCTCACGCCACGGCACTGGAGGCATTGGACGGACGACGCTACTTCCGGCTGCTCGACCTCCTGGAGGCCATGATCGCTGACCCGCCGTTCGCGCCGCTGGCCTCGAAACCGGCGGTCAAAGTCATCCCCCTGCTGATCCAGCGGGACATCAAACGGCTGCGCACTGCGGCCCGGGAAGCCAGGCGGCATCCTGCCGGTACCAGTGACCACCCGGCCCTCCACGAGGCCCGCAAGGACGGGAAACGCCTGCGGTACGCAGCAGAAGCCGCTGCCCCCGTCAACCCCAAGAAGGCCGCACGACTGGCCAACGCAGCCCACAGTGTCCAGAAAGTCCTGGGAGACCATCAGGACAGCGTCGTTACCCGCGAACTTCTGCGCAGACTCGGAGCCGAGGCCTTCGTCCTGGGCGAGAACGGGTTCAGCTACGGACGACTGCACGCGCTGGAACAATCCGCCGCCCTCGAGGCAGAAGCCCGCTTCCACCGCGAATGGAAGAAATTCCCCGCCATCTCGCTGAAGGCATAGCGCCGAGCGGGACCGGGATCCACCGGACCCCTGGCATTCACGGCCGTGGGCCGTGTGAGCACCTTGCGCGGTCTCCCCTCAAGCAGCGCTGCATCCCTCCACCGGATCGCTGACGGCGTGGCCCAGGCCATCGAGTGGCACTCGATTTAGACTGCACCCATGTCCCAAACTGAACGAACCATCACAGACCAGGTCTTCGAAGCTGCCTTCGAAGCCGCACAAAAGAGCCTTCGAGAGGGCGGCATCCCCATCGGTGCTGCGTTGGCCCGCGGCGGGGTCGTCATTGCCAGCGGCCACAACCAGCGCGTCCAGCATGGCGATCCAATCGCCCACGGCGAGATGTCTGCGCTGCGGGCCGCCGGACGCCAGAAGAGCTACCGGGACACAACCCTGTACACCACCCTGGCGCCGTGTGCGATGTGTACCGGGACCATCATCCAATTCAAGATTCCGCGCGTAGTGGTGGGCGAGGCCGAGACATTCCCCGGCGAATTCGAACTTCTCCGCTCACGCGGCGTCGAAGTGGTGGTGTTGAATGATGCCCGATGCGTCGAGATGATGCGCACCTTCCAGGAGGAACACCCTGAGCTGTGGGCGGAGGACATCGCCGAGTAGCCTCAGTTGACCGGGGCGAGGACCCGCCCTCAAGTCGGCCTACCGGGCCGTGCGACGAGTGAAGACCAGATGGAGAACTCCGGATGGAGAAGGGGTCGCTTCGATGTCAAAGCGTTGTTCGAGTCCTTCGAGTCCATCCCAGAGCCGTTCGCCCCGGCCCAGGACGATCGGCACGAGGACGACGTGCATGTGGTCGATCAGATCGGCCTCGAGGAACTGACGAACCGTGCTGACGCCGCCACCGATCCGGACGTCGAGGTCTCCGGCCAGGGCGCGGGCCTGCTTGAGCGCGGAGACGGGGTCGGCGTCAACGAAATGGAAAGTTGTTCCGCCTTCCATCGCGAGTACGGGCCGGGGATGGTGTGTCAGAACAACGACAGGTGTGTGGAAGACAGGGTTATCGCCCCACCATCCCTTCCATTCGTCGTTCTCCCACGGACCGCGTTGAGGGCCGAACTTGTTGCGTCCCATGATCTCCGCACCGATCCCGGGCCCCCATTGGCTGGCGAACGCCTCGTCGACGCCGAAGGATCCCTCCGACTCCCCGTGGAAGCCCATCTCGCGGAAGGTGCGCGTCTCGAATGCCCACTCCATTAGCCGTGAGCCGGCGTGACCGAACGGCGCGTCGAGTTGCTGGCCCTCGCCGGTGCCGAAGCCGTCGAGGGAGACCGAGAAGTTATGCACGCGGACGAGGGACATGTCATCTCCTGAAGTGCTTGTCGTTTGCAGTCACTTTATGGTGATCGAACCCGACAGCTCAAGACCGACGATGGGAGAATCAAGCCGCGATGCGTGTCCCCTTGCATTCACCGCCATGGGGCCTTGAGCCCGTGGACTCATTCGGCGGTGCCCGTCGTCGCGGCGTATGTGGTGGCTTGGGTCCGCACCTGGCGAATGTAGGGATCGGACTGGTTGTAGGAGTAGATGGCGTCGGTCCATCCTTGGGCGGTTGAGAGGTCACGGCCGTTTGCGCACAGGTAGGTCGCCGCACTGAGGGCGGCGTCGTCGATATTGAACGGGTCCGCTGTTCCGTCCTCGTTCCCGTCCTGCCCTACGAGCTGCCAGGTGGAGGGAATGAACTGCATGGGTCCGACGGCGTGGTCCCAGCTGGCGTCGCCGTCCAGGACACCCGCGTCCGTGTCGGCGATGGCGGCGAATCCGTTGCCATCGAGACTCGGCCCCACAATGGGTCCGCTCGCCTGACCTGCGGCGTTGAGACTGCCGCCGCCGTAGGTTCCGTGCGCTGATTCGACGGAGCCAACGGCTGCCACGGTGTTCCAGCCGATCCCGCACATCGGAGCGGAATCGTTGGCCGTGGCTGCCGCTGCAACGTAGGCCCGGAGCGCGCGGGCAGGGATCCCGGTCTGCGCGGCAGCCCGGATGAGCCACTGGGCATCCGGGCTCGGGGTTACGTTCACGGCGGTGGTGATCCCGGTCGATAACATTTCAAGTTGCACCCCCGCTCGCGGGGGTGCAGAAAGGGCCTCGCGGGCGTCTGCGCCGGGCAGCCGCACTGCCCAGAACGAGAATACGGCGATGAGCGAAACCGCGAACAGGCTGAAAACCATACGGCGTTTAAGACGGAGCACGGACTAATCAAACCATCCAAGCGCCACGGACAATGCACACACCCCTTTGTGGACCCTTCTCGCAGCACTGGTGCCCCCCTCTGCGACGTGGACGCCCGAAACTCCCTATCCCACGTCCTCGGGAACATTCAAATGAACGCGCGCATGTAACGGTCACACTGGCTGTGCCGGTTCTTCCGGTTTTGCTGCGTCGGCCATGAGCTGGTCGATGCGTGCCGAGTCCGTCTGGGCGGCGTTGAGCGCGTCGGCGTGCTTGAAGGATTACGCCAGTGCCTTACCTGCCTGCTCGACGCGCGACCCGGTACGGTTCACACCGCCATCGAGCGGGTGGTTAGGCTGGGTGGATGGCGACAGTTATTCTCGTGCGGCACGGCCGCACCACAGCCAATGCCACTGGACTTCTGGCCGGTCGGGCCGTCGGCGTCAGCCTGGACCAGATCGGGCGCGACCAGGCGGCTCTGACCGGAGACCGGCTCGCGGCCGTGCCCGTAGTCGGGGTGGTGTCGAGCCCTCTTGAGCGGTGTCAACAGACCGCCCAACTCATCCTCGATCGCCAGGCTGGCACGCCGTACGCGCCGGTCGATCTCGATCTCACCGAGTGCGATTACGGCCAGTGGCAGGGCCGCACGCTCAGTGATCTCGCGACCGAGGATTTGTGGCCGGTTGTGCAGTCGCAACCGTCCGCCGTCGTCTTTCCCGGCGGAGAATCCATGGCCGCGATGCAGGCTCGGTCGGTGGCAGCGATTCGACGCCACGATGCAGCCTTCGAAGCCGAGTACGGGCCAGGGGCCGTATGGGTGGCGGTGAGTCACGGTGACATCATCAAGTCAATCCTCGCCGACGCGCTCGGCATGCACCTTGACCTGTTCCAGCGCATTAACGTGGGCCCCGCCTCCGTATCGATCGTGCGCTACGGCGCTAGTCGGCCGAGCGTCTACGCGACCAACACCGACGCGGGTGATCTGTCGTGGCTGTCGAACGGCATCCACTCTGGCGATGCGCCGGTGGGCGGCGGTGCAGGGCAAACGGCGCCATGAACCTCATGTGCCTAGAATACTGACATGCCTACACGTGTTCATGAGTTTGCCTGGCCTGATCGGGTCGTCGTTGGCACCATTGGCCTTCCGGGGGCGCGCACGTTCTATCTGCAGGTGCGCGCAGGTACGCAGATCGTGAGTATTGCCATGGAGAAGCAGCAGTCGGCTCAGCTCGCGGAGAAGATCGACGAAATTCTCGACCAGCTCATCACCGTCGAGGGCAACCCCTTCAGCGTTCCCACGAGTACTCCCATTGAACTTGTCGACAATGACCAGCTCGACGCCGTTCAGGAGCAGTTTCGCACCGGCGCCATGAGCTTGGGTTGGGACCCAACCACGGCCCAAGTAGTAATAGAGGCCTACCCCATCACCGATGTCGATGCTGATGACAACGACGAATCACTCGATGAGGACGGCGCCAACGAGCCCGAAGTGCTGCTGGTGCGAATGCCGGTCGGCACCGCCCGCGCATTCGCCAAGCGCACCCGTGAGGTCGTGGGCGCCGGGCGTCCGACGTGCCCGCTCTGCGGTTACCCCATAGACGCCGACGGGCACATTTGCACCCTTCCCGAGGTCTGATGCCAGCGCCGGACCTAGTGACCGCAGAGCTGACGCTCACCGGCCGCATCACGACGGCTTCAAACGCTACATTTCTGGGTAGCATCGGCGACATGGTGGTCGTCTATAAGCCGATAGCAGGCGAAAGTCCGCTGTGGGATTTTCCCCACGGCACCCTGGCTCACCGGGAGGTGGCCGCCTACCTGGTCTCGCAGGTCTTCGGCTGGGACGTCGTGCCGCAGACCTGGCTGCGCGATGGTCCGATGGGCGAAGGAATGGTGCAGCTCTGGCAGGAGCAAGACCCCGCCCAAAGCGCCGTGAACCTGGTCGCGACGAACCAGGTGCCGGAGACGGGCTGGAAACAGGTTCTCGAGGGACGAGATGAGAACGGACGGATGGTGGCCCTCGTTCACGAAGACTCGCCAGCGCTCAGACGCATGGCGGTGTTCGACATCATCGTCAACAACGCCGACCGCAAAGGCGACCACATTCTTGCCATGACGGACGGACACCGGCACGGCGTGGACCATGGGCTCACCTTTCACCGGGACCACAAGCTTCGCACGGTGCTGTGGGGATGGCTGGGAGACGCTCTGACCGCCGAGGAACGCGACGGCATCGATCGTGTCAGCGAAGGACTGCACGGTGGGCTGGGCCGAAACCTGGCGGACTTGCTCAGCGCCGAAGAAATCGCATCGCTCGCCGCGCGCTGCGCCCGGTTGCGCTTGGCAGGGCGGTTTCCGGCTCCGAGCGGTGAGATGCCGGCGGTGCCCTGGCCGCTGTTTTAAGGGAATTACGGCTAGGACCGGACTCCTCATGTGCTACGCCCTCGTATCCACGAACGACCGCCGCGATCGCACAGTGATGGCTGCGGCAGCGGGTTAGTTGGCGGGAAGGCCATGGCAGCAAAGCCCACCAGTTCCTGCTAATCGCCCTCAGTCACGATGAATTTCCCTCCCAGTGGTGCTCCCCAGGACCACACCCGACCGTCGGTCAGGTCGACCGTCCGCGTCACACCTACCGGTCCGCAGACCGGACTGCTCGGCCGGCTCAGCGCCGCGGCTGTCCGGCGTGATTGCCCCCGCGAGGCTCCGAGGCGTTATCGGCTAGCTCGCTGACACATCGATCAGCACCTTACCGATGATGCTCTCTTCCACCGCCGCGTGGGCCGCAGCCGTGTTAGCCAGTTCAAAGCGATGCAGCGGCAGGCCTGCAGCTTCTCCGACCGGAATGGCACCGTCGGCGATGGCCGCATTGATGTCCTTGGCGGCGTCGTGCACCGCCGCCATGCCAACGGTGTAGAGCAACACAAACTGGTAGCGGACGTTGAGGCTGAAGTGCCTGCGCACGTCCAGGGTCACCTGATCGCCGCCGTTGTTGGCGTAGACCGCGATGGAGCCGCGGTTGCGGATTACAGCCAGGTCGAGTTCCGCGTTCTGCGCGGGCGCCACCTCCACGATCTGGTCGACGCCCTCGGGAGCGATCCGACGGATCTCCGCGGCCGCGTGGCTTTCCCGGTAATTGATGACGTGATCAGCGCCGGCGGCCGTGACCAGCGCAGCCTTCGCCGGTCCACTCACGGTCGTGATCACAACAGCGCCGGCCCACTTGGCGAGCTGGATCGCCGCATGGCCCACGGCGCCGGCCCCTCCAGCAACGAGAACTACCTTGCCGTCCAAGGCTCCCGGGCGCAGCCGCCGCGGGCCGTCCTCGGCGATGGTCAGGGCCCTGTGGGCGGTGATCGCGGGAACGCCCAGGCTTGCGCCGAGATCGAACCCGGCATTCTCCGGCAGCGGAAAGACCCGCTCGGCCGGCAGGACGGCGAACTCCTGGGCTGTCCCGCCGTCGGAGCGCTGGTAGGCGGCCAAGGCCACCCAGACCCTGTCACCGACGTGGAGATGCTCGACGCCCGGCCCGACGGCGTCCACCACTCCGGCGCCGTCTTGGTTCGGCACGACCTCCGCGAAGGGCAAGGGCTCGCCCGGTCTGGCGCCGCGGCGCGACTTCCAGTCGGTGGGGTTCACCGCAGAGACCACGATCCGCACGCGCACCTCCCCACGCCCAGGGTCGCGGGTCTCGCGGTCGACGAGTTCGAGAACAGACGGATCACCCGTGGCACGGTACACGATTGCTTTCATACTCAGACCTAACGCCGTCCTGGACCGAAAATTCCCGCCGTGTCGAGATAAACTGGACCGATCATGATCGGTGCCCTGCTCCGTATTTTGGCCTGGTTCGTCATCCTAGCGACCTTCCTCTCGGCCTGCGCGCCAACGAACAGACTCGATGAGGCCACCGTCGATCAACCGATCCGGACCTCCTCGGCCCCGCCGGCCGCACGCGATGACGTCCCCGCTCCTCTCCGGCCCACGTCCCCCACCCCGACGCCGGTTCCCACGCCGCCCCCGGCGCCCCAGGCGTTCGCCCTCAACCTCTACCAGGAGGGGGACTTCGTGCCGCAGTACACCTTTGAGTGGTGTGTAGCGGCGAGCATCCAGATGATGCACAACCTCATCGACGACACCGGGGCCGGCACGTGGACAGATCGCGTCCAGCAGGGGGAGCTGTGGGAGATGGCGCGTGCACGGTCGTTCAACTCGTTCAACGGTGCCAACCCCTTGGGTTGGGCGGAGGTGCTGAACGAGGTCGGGATGGGGCCGTACGCCGTCGTGAGCGTCGCCGATTATGAGGAGGCGCTGCAGACGGCGGCGCGCGCCATTGCCGACACGGATCGGCCGGTCGGGCTGGTCATGTGGCGCGGCCGCCACGTATGGGTGATGAGCGGCTTCGAGTCACGCGGCGATCCCGACGAGTTCCCGGAGTTCCCGGTCACTGGCATCCGCGTCCAGGATCCGCTCTACCCGTACGGCGATGACCAGTGGGGGCCGTCCCCCGCGCCCGACGCCCTGCTCACCCCCGAACAGTTGGCGACGCAGTTCGTCGTACGCGAGCCGCGACGCTGGAGCAGCGACATTCCGGCTGGCTACATGCTGGTGTTGCCGATCGCCAAGGCCTGATCAGCCCCTGATAGCCCTAATTCCCTGATGCCGACCCATGAAGGTTCCAAGGACCTAGCGGCTGCTCTTGAAATCTGAAGGGCGCTGGCCACAAATGGTCGCAGACCAAACACCCGAGGAGGTCACCATGACGGTCACGTTCAACCACACCATCGTCTACTCAACGGACAAGCGCCATTCGGCGGAGTTCCTGGCCAACGTGCTCGGACTGCCGAAACCCCAAGCCATGTGGTCTTTCATGACCGTGCCCCTCGACCACGGAGTGGCCCTCGATTTCGCCACGGCAGTCGGGCCCATCTCCCCGCAGCACTACGCCTTCCTGGTCAGCGAGGAGGACTTTGACGGAATCTTCGCAAGGATTCAGTCCCAGGGCATCCCCTACTGGGCAGACCCGGGACGGTCTCGCCCGCAGCAGATCAACCACAACGACGGCGGACGTGGCGTCTACTTCGTGGATCCTGACGGGCATTTCCTCGAAGCGATCACGCGTCCATACGGTTCGGGTGCTGCGTGAAGTCCTGGCTGGGTACGCTGACAGCCGCCGTGGCAACTCGCCCTATGTGATTGGATCGGAGCGCCGTAGTTGCCACCAGGTCTGCCTGATTGGAACGGCCCGTAGAGCCCCATCTGTCGTCATTTGGGAAGGCTATGCGCCTGATGCCTGTGTGTAGCGAGACTCTTCCGCGCGGGTTGGTCTGAACATCGCCCAGCCCACGAGAAAGGAAGCACCGGACACACGAACGGCCAGGCATAACTGAACGGGGCTCCGGCGGAGCGGTTCGGACGTCCCCCACACCGGGTGTGGACAATGTGCACAGGGCCATAGGGCCCCATAAGGCCCCTGAACAGGGAAAACGCGTGCCCGAGGTGGGACTCGAACCGGGTTCCAGCCCTTGAATTTCCGTCACTCCCCCGCAAACATCGCCAATCTGACCCAATCCGGCAAAAGCACAGCCCAGTCCGACACCCAAAGTGTGGACACTGTCCACACCCCCAATTCTCCCCACCAGAGGCCTCCCCCAAACTGCCGAACGCCGCATCGACAGGGTGCGGCGCTTCTTTTGCCCTGAAATACTTGATCTTGCTGGAGAAGTACAACCGCGGCTGCAACCGGGTCCTGCCCGCGCCCGTTACCGAGTCTCGGGCACGCAGCACCGCATGCTCAGCCTCTAGTCCCTCCATCACCACGTCACCTCCCTTCAAACCATTCATGATGTGTTTGTCGGACCGCTGCATGACCGGGCAGCGTCCCTTCAGACGCCGACCCCCAACGAGTCGTTCTCGGGCTGGACGAAATCCTTTACCGACCCGCGCCTGTGCGCAGCGATCGTGGACCGACTAACGTTCAACGGCGCGATCATCGAAACCGGCACAGACTCCTACCGCCTCGCCCACACCAAGCAACACCTCACGTGACGGGCGAGGAACCTTCACCTCCGTCAAGTCCTTAGCGGTGGTGTGCCGAGATTCGAGCAGCTTGAATAATGACAGGAATCAGATCGACCTGTAATGATGAGCCTGGCGCCGACTCTCTGGCCGGGGGTTCAAATAGCTGGCACTTCGCTAGCTGGGGGAGATTCACACATGTTTGAAGTCGAAGCGACCAAAGACGGCCACGAACACCGTGTCATCGATAGGGCCACCGACGTCTACCTGAAGTGGCTAGTCGCGGGCGGCCCCTACTTCACGGAAGTTTTCAAACTCGTGCACTCCGAAGGAAGTATTCCCTTTACCACGGTGCGTGCGGAAGGCGTGGACCCTGAATCAGGGCTGCCCTACTTCGTATTTAGGTTCTTAACCTTTGGTAGTGCGCCCAAGGCGCACAGAAATACTCAAGACCTGGTCAACCGCACCTTCGATAATGAAACCGAAAAGCGGCACTGGATGAATGTCGCAGCAGAGGCCCTTCTGGTTTTTGGATGGGCGTATAACGGACTGAAAGCTCCACATCCGAGCTACACCCGCGTTGACCTCGATGGGAAAATTTACACTCTTAAAGACTTCGGTTACACCCTCAACTCGAAATAGGGTTAGCGCCGTGGCCGTGGACAGGCTGACCTCCAACGGCGCCGCCATTGAAACCGGCACAGACTCCTGCGGCCTCGCCCGCACCATCGCCCACCAAACCGTGGGCTAGACGGCGGCCCTGGTCAACACGCGAGAACGCTGTATGCCCTCAGCTTTCTCGCGGGTGTGGTGGCCGCCGTGCCAGTGTTGAGCCTTGGGAAGGCTCGGCTGACGACGGACCTACCTAGTTGCCGTGGCCCCGCTGGCCGGAGTCCGTCCTTTGCTGCAGGAGCTCGATAAACAGGCTCAAGTCACTGCCGCTCTGCCCATAGTCGGCGAGGGTCGTTGCAAGCCGGGGGCGGCAAGCGGTGTAGACGTCAGTGCCTTCGCTTGTCTCGGAGAATCTAACTTCGATGACCTCACCCCAAGTCCAAATATTGCCTCGGACGTAGACATCTACTCCTCCGGGGACTTCCTCAGCTCGAGAATATCTCTTCTGGCTATGCACGATTGCATGAATCTCTTGGCGCAGGGCCTCCGATCCAATGCCCACTTTTAGGGACTTGGTCGCCTTCACGCCTTCAATACGGATTCCCTTGGCTGCAGCGGCTGTCCGAGAGCGCTGGTTGCGGACTACAGCTATCGGGCTCAGCACAATGAGTACTAATCGGCACACCCCAAGGAGTCCTAGGAGTGGTAAACCCCATTCGGGAACGAACCACTCTTGCCCCAAAAAGGCCTCCTTCGCGAGACCCTCATGCTACGCCCAGCGACGGATGTTGGGGACGTCATTATTTCGGGGTGAGTTTCCCGTGGCTGTCTTTACTGGTCCTGAAGCAGGCCGTCTCAGTGGTCCTGAAATAGGTTGACATGCCCACGTTGTCTTCTGCTTTGGTTTCGCCATCGCGAATAGGCGGAACCGCCCCGATTGCGGTTCATAAGTTAGGCCTCCACAAGCGCCGGCGTCTCATCGTTCGCGGTAGTGCCCGAACCGAGGTAGCGCTCGGTGCTGACTGGGCAGTGGCCAAGCCCGCCGCCCTGCCCCCGGCGGCGGAAGTTGATGACCTGGCCGGTTCTGCCGCACCCGCAGGTGCCGGTCTCGACGTCGCCCATGTCGTCGGTGAGGAGGAAACCCGGGTAGCTGGTGCTGAGGGCGTCCAGTACGGCGATGGTGCCGGTCTCCCCCGGGGCGATCTCCTTGGCGCTTTGGCCAGGGTCCCGGATGGAGATGTAGCACCACGGCGGAACGTGCTTGCGATGCAGGTGGCATTCGACAGCGAGCATGTTCGACTCGATCATCCCGTACATGTCGCGCACGTTCACCGTACGCACGCCGAGCAAGTCGTGGCACCGTTCCCGAAAACTCTCATTAGGGATGGCCTCGGCTGTGTGCCGCTTCCAGCCCCCGAGAGTGATGATCATGCTGAACGGGTCCAAGCGCACACTGATATTCTCCCGCTCAAGGAACTGGAGGAGCCGACCGATGAGGAACGGCGGACTGACGATGTGGCGTGTCATATGTCCCTCCCATCGGCGCAGGTGCTCCAGGGCCTCCCCGGCGTCGAAAGCCTGGTCGGCAACGAGATATGCGTGGTGGTCGAAGACGCTGTTTAGGATGTTTAAGTCCTTGAGCAGTCCCATCTCCGAGGCTTCCGGGTCCGACGGGTTCAAGAAAAGTCCCGCGCCCCCGGACAGGCTGAAGAACGCCCGGTAGGTGCCGAGCAGGGCGACCAGCGCCAGGGTCATTGTCTCGCTGTTGCGGGGGACGACGGAAGGGACACCGCGGGTTCCGCTGGAGCGGGTTTCGGTCTCGACGTCGGCCAGGGAGCAAGTAAGCAGCACCTTGGCGTCGGGACGCTTGAACATGCCGACCGGCAACAGTGGCAGGGATTGCAGGTCGTTGATGTCCTTGATCGTGGCGGGGTCGACTCCCAGAGCGTCACACTGGGCGCGGTAGAAGCCGTTTGCGGCCTGATGGTAGATCGCGGCGTCCCGCAGGACGTCGGTGACCGACCGGGCCCAGTCCTCAGGGGACTGGACGTAGGCCTTGGACACATTCCCCAGCATCTGCGGTAGGGAGAGCATTGCGTCACCCCTCGGTGAGTGCGAATCGATGAATGCGGTTTGCGCCGCAGGGTCAGCCGTACCGACGCAATTCGGAAAAGAAATCCTCGACCACCCGGAGCTGGCCACTGCCGGCAAGTTCGTCGTAGACGTACTTGCCGACTGCCAGGTCGAGCACGCCCAGTCCGAACGGCGAGAACACAATAGGGCGGTCGTCCGTCAGCGAGACCCCGCCTTCCATGACGTCGGCCAAGGTGCCGTCCACGAAGTCCCTGTTGCCGACCTTCTGCTCCGCGAGGTGGGCCGACGTCCCGGCTTTCAGGCAGTGGTCGACGTCGTCGAGGATGTTGGTGGACGCCAGCAGGATCTCAGGGGCCAGATCGCGCAGGGACACGTGCAGCACCAGCGGATTGTGCGCGAACCACTTCGTATCGTGCACGTGCGGCTGGCCGGCCACCGTGGCGAACACGACGAGGTCGCTGCTTCTGATCAGCTGCTCGGGGCCGTCGTGCACGGTCACCCGGGCACCTGTACCGCTGCGCTCGAGATAGCCCTTGAAGCCCTCCTCACTCTCACCTGAGAGGTCGAACACCCCGATCTCGTCGAAGGACCAGTCGGCGGCCTTCAGGAAGGTGTGGATGTAGCGGGCAATGAGGCCAACGCCCAAGAACCCTATGCGCCGGGGACGCCCGCGTCCCCGGCTGAGCCAGTCGGCAGCAGCGGCGGCAGATGCAGCGGTCCTGGAGGCGCTGATGATGGAGCCCTCCATGCAAGCCAAGGGGTACCCGGTTGCCTGGTCGTTGAGGATCAACACCGCAGAGGCGCGCGGAATTCCCGATGCCACATTGTCCGGGAAGCTGGAGACCCATTTGATGCCGTCAACCTCTACTTGTCCGCCGACCGAGGCCGGCAGGGCGATGATGCGCGAAGTAGGCCGGTCCGGGAACCGCAGGAAGTAAGACGGAGGGTTCACCGAATCTCCGGCTGCATGCACGCGGTAGGTCTGCTCGACCAGCTCGATGACCTCCTTTTCCCGTCCCTGGAGCACCTGCTGCACCTGGGCACCTGAGATGACCGCGAAGGGCGGAACCGTCTTCGGCTCTGCGGCCGCTGCGGCAGGGGAACTGGCAAGCTCTGTCATCGTGCACCGTCCTGGTTGTGGTTGTCGAGATCGAAAATGTTGCGCGGCTCGGCCATGCCCACAAGAATCTCCCGAGGCCCCTCATAGGCCTCGCGGCTATGCGCCATGCGGATGTTGTCGACCAGCATGAGGTCCCCCGTCTCCCAGGGGGTGCGGAGGGTATGGGCCTCATAGACCTCGTTCAGGAGGGCAACGATTTCCTCACCGATCGGCTCTCCGTTGCCGAAGCGGGTGTTAAACGGCAGCCCATCAGGACCGTAGACGTCCACCAGGTATTCCCGCACCTCGGGTGCGGTCGTCCATTCGCTCAGGAACGCAACCTGGTTGAACCAACAACGTTGGCCGGTCGCCGGGTGCCGAACCACGGCAGGGCGCCGTTGCCGGGTGCGCAGCTCCCCATCGGGCTGCCACTCGAGCTCGATCACGTGCGCCCGGCAGTAGCTCTCGACATCCGCGCGGTGTGAGACCCCGAACGCCTCCTCATAGGAGGCACCGATGTCCCCGTTGTAGCTGCGGGCGAGCAGCCACCCCTGGCTTTCGAACCGACGGACGATGTCCGGCGGCAGGGCATCGAGCACGACACTGGCGTCAGCCACACCGGTCACCCCACCGACACTGGGTGCCTGAAGGCAGGCGAAGAGCATCAGGCCGGGGAACTCGAGCGCGTAGCTGAGCTCGTGGTGCATGCACATCGGCTGGTTCGCGGGCCATGCCAGGGATGAGTACACGCCGTCCAAGTAGGGCTGCCTGGCGGCGAAAGCCTCCCGGTCCGGCATGAGGCCGCCTGAAACCAGCCGTTGGAAGGTATCGGCCACTTCGGCTGGATCACGGAGGCCCAGACCGCGGACCAGGACGGCGCCGTGCTCATCCACCGCCGCACGCAGCGCCTCTCGGTTCTCTTCGGCCCACAGCACGGGGTCGTGGCCGTTCTCGACGATGAGCAGCGGCACCCGGCCGGCTTGGCGTTCCACGTCGAACTGGATCCTGGGTGTAGGAGACGACATCAGAGGTCCTTTCGTTTCATGGGTAGCGGGTGGGAGAGGCCGACCGGTCCTCCTGCCGGGGCAATGGAGTCGGGCTCCGCGACGGCTCCCGCCGTCCGCGGGTCCGGCGGAACGGCTGTGTCCGCGGGGGACGAGGCTTCGAGCAGGGTCGCCAGGTCTGCCAGGATGGGCGTCTGCATGATGTCCTTGATCGACACTGCGCGCTTGAGCAGTACCGCGAGCTTCACCGCGGACAGCGAGGTCCCGCCCAGTGCAAAGAACGAGTCCTGCGCGCCGATCCGGCCCATCGGCAGGCCGAGCACCGTCGCCCATGCTTCCGCAAGCCGCTGCTCGGCCGCCGAGAGGGCGTCCGTGGCAGTGCCGGCCTCGGGAATGACCTCGCGCGCCATGCGGGTCAAAGCCTTCCGGTCGATCTTCCCGTTGCCGGTCAGGGGCAGGCTCTCCTGCCACCTGTACGTCGAAGGAACCATGTAGCCCGGTACCCGGGCAGCCATCTCGCTGCGGATTTCGTCGACCTCGAGCGGCCCGTTGCCGGAGTAGAACGCCACCAGGAACTTGGACTGCCCGGCGCCCTCACCGACGACGACGGCGCCGTCGCGGACGGCGGGAACCCGCAGCAGCGCGTTTTCGATGTCGCCGATCTCGATGCGGAACCCGGAGATCTTGACTTGGTTGTCCCGCCGCCCCAGGTACTCCAGCTTGCCGTCCGGGGACCAACGGCCGTAGTCGCCGGCCCGATAGAGTCGCGCGCCGTCCACGTAGGGATCGGTGGAGTAGGCCTGCGCGGTGCGCTCCGGGTCGTTGATGTAGCCGCGGCCCACGCACACTCCGGAGAAGGCTATCTCGCCCGGTGCTCCAAGCGGCACAAGGCGCTGCCGCTCGTCGAGGATGTGGATCCGGACGTTCGGGATTGGCGGGCCAAGTGGCACGGAGCCGCCCGGGGGCACTGCACTCAACACTTCGTGGTTCGTGTCGTCAGAGGTTTCCGTCAGCCCGTAGGCGTTGACCAGCTTGACGTCCGGCATCACGTCGAACCAGCGGCGGACCAGCTCGCGCTTTAGAGCCTCCCCTGTGGCCGAGACGCAGCGGAGGTGCGGCAAAGCGCGAGGCCTGCCGCCCAGGTACGCCACCACGGCGTCCAGATACGACGGAACGACTTGGAAGACCGCCACCGCGCCCCGTTCCACCGTGTCGATGAACCGCTCGACGTCGAGGATCCGGTCCTGCCCGACGATGAGCGTGCGGCCGCCGACGAGCAGCGCCGAGACCAGTTGCCACAGCGAGATGTCGAAGCACTGGGGTGCGGTCTGGGCGACGACGTCCCCGGAGCGGATCCCCAGGTCCTCGATCTTGGCGTACAGGTGGTTCACCATGCCGTCGTGCTCGCACATCGCGCCTTTCGGCTCGCCAGTGGACCCGGAGGTGAAATAGACGTAAGCGAGCTGATCGGGACGAATCTCCATGCCGAGGTCGTCGGCGGGATGCCCCTCGGCCTCGATGTCCTCGAACAAGAGCTTCGTCACTGCAGGCATTCCTTCCAGTGCCTCATCGAGGGTGGTGGTGCTGCCGCCTTCGGTGAGCACCACCCGGGCCCCGGCCCGCGTGAGCGTTCTGGCGATTCGGTCGGCCGGGAAGTGCGGCTCGATCGGCAGATATGCGCCTCCGGCTTTGAGGATGCCGATCACAGCGGCCATCCACTCCAGATCCCGTTCGGCGACGACTGCCACGATGTCCTCCGCGCGCAGCCCGCGCGAGAGCAGACCACGGGCTATCCGGTTGGCGCGGGCGTTTAGCTCCGCGTACGTCCACTCCCGCGCGTCCTGAACGGCCGCGATTCGTTCGGGACGCTGCCGAACACGCTCCTCGAACAGCTCGTGGAAGCGCCGCTGGGGCCGGGGCCGCTCGGGCCCGGCGAGCTGCTCAAGCTGGAAGCGCCGCTCCTCCTGGCCGACTAGGTCGGTGTCCAAGGGATCCGCCCCCGGGTCCGCTACCACGCCACGGAGCGCGGCGAGGTAGTAGCCGGCGATGCGGCGGGCGGCATCTGCGTCGAGAACATCCCCGCGGTACTTTAGGCGAAGCACCTCGCCGATGGCCGCGTGTCCGACCGAAATATCAAGCACGATGCCCTCCGGCAGCTCGAAATCGTCGTCCCGAAGACCGCCGAACACCACTTCGTAGCCCGGGGCGGCCGGCTCGTGACTAGCCTGCCCGGGGGTGGACTGCTCCGTACGGGCCCGGATTTGGCGGCCGTTCGCATCGGAGACGAGGGCTCGCCAGGACCGGTGCGCCAGATCCAGGGTGCACTGCCAAGTCCCGAACGCGTCCTTGCAACCGGTCGTGACCTCTGTTTCGCCGGACAACGCATGGAGCACTCTCGAGTGTGCCGCCAGCCAGATCGAGCCGGGAGCCACCTGCAGGCTCTGGGCCAGCGTCCGCACTGCCTCGCGCAGGTCCTGTGGCACAGCCACTTCGATCCGGCCCTGACCCGGCTGGCGCTCTTGCGTCCACCTGGGAATCGCCGTCAGCGCGGCACCCGCGGGCGCGGTTCGGTCTTTGCCCGGGCCCGACGAGCCGCCGGCGGTGCGGCAGGTCAACGCAGAGGTGGTGGTCATGATCAGGGCCTTTCCAGCGCGAGGGGGGACGTGGCGTCGGCTCGGGCCTCTTCGGCCGGGTTCCCGGCCCACAGGGATCCGCGGGTGAGCGTGGTCCCCTTCATGACGAAGGAGTCGGCGCCGACGACCGCGCCGTCTTCGACGGTCACGCCGTAGTGGACGAACGCGGAGACGCCGAGGGTGACATCGTCGCCAACAACGATGTGGTCCGACTTGAACATGCCGTCTTCCTGGGAATGGGATTGGAGGGTGGTGCCGGCGTTCAAGGTGCAACGGGAACCGACTGTGACCAAGGTCCGCTCGATAATGCCGCAGCCGTCGTCGAAGACCCGGCTTCCGATCCGTACGCCGAGCAAACGCCAGACCAGCGGCTTGAACGGCGTCCCGTTGAGGAGGCTTGCGTATCGGCTCTGCAGCGACATCTTCCAGTACCGCTCGTGCCGCCACATATAGGGGTTGTAGATGGAGCAGAGCTGGGGCTGAAGCGGTTTCAGTCCCCTGACGAGATTCTCGATGCCGATGGGGACCAACAAGCCAACCACGAGCATCAGGACAAAGGCCGCGCTGAGGGCAAGGAAACTGAACTGATCGGACAATTCGAGGGCGGCGAACATAATGATCGTGGCCAGTGAGATGTTGAGCCACCGCACCAGCATCAAGAGGGCCATCGTGCGCACGTTGTGCCTGTTCTTGGCTGCCAGGTTTCGACGGAAGTGCGCACGGTTTGAATACTCATCGGGGAGGGCGTCCCGGAGGACCGAGCGGGGGATCTCGAACGGCGGTGACCCGAGCAGACCTACGTCGTGGCGCAGCGGTCCGTCGAGGGGGACCATCACCTTGGTCGCGAGCAGGCAGTTGTCCCCGGTTCTGGCCCCGGCAGGGAAGAGCACGGCGTTGCCCAGGAAGTTGTGTGCGCCGATCGCCGCCCGGCTGACCTTGAACGACGTCGCCGAGAAATCGGTGTTCATAAACGACACCCCGTCGGCGATCATCGTGCCGCTGCCTATCGTCGAAAGGAACGGGCTGTCGTGTTTGAACCCCGTGCCCAGGTTCGCGCCGGTCTGCTGGACCTGCGGCTGCTTGTACCCGATGGCCCGCAAGTAGTGCACGACGTACGAGCTGTCGCCGAACAATCCCGTCAGCATGGGCTTGTTGGTCATTCTCAACACCGACCGCTCCGCCGCGTGCCGCAGGCCGAACAGCGGATACACCGTGTCCGGCTTGACGGCGAGTTGAACCACCCGCGGGACGGTGGTGACGATGAGCAACGATACGACCGTGCCACCGAAGACAGCAAGAGCGGCATAGGCAATGGCGTCGGCGTAGAAGACCCAGTCGGTGAACGCGAACGCCTGCGTCTCCAGGAGTGCCGCCACGTTGGGGTTCGCCATGACGACCAACACGACAACCTGGCCTAGCAGAATACGGCCAAAGCCAATCGTGCTGATCAGCTGGGAGGTGGCGAACCATCCCCGGCGCCAAGGCGAGTAGGGCCTGGCCTCGACTCCGCCATAATCCACCTCAGTGCGCCTGCCGGGCGACCCGTGCCACCGTTCGCCGGCGGGCACGGACTGGCCGGTGTACAGGGTGGACCGGTGGCCCAACTGCGACCCATCGCCCAATGCGGTGCCGATATCCAAAACGCTCCCCTCGCCGACGATTACGTCCCGGCCCAGCGTCAGCGCGCCGAGCTGGATGACGCCGCCGTGGGCGCGGTAGCCGTTCAAAACCGCGTCCTTGCGGATGACCGTCCCTTCCCCGATCGTGAGGAGGTCGGTGCAGACCGGCAGTCGGTTGGTCATGATCGTCACGTTGCGGCCCACCTTGGCGCCCATGGCCCGCAGGTAGAAGGTGGTCAGCGGAGACCCCCTCAGTAACACCAGCGGGGAAGTTCGCATCAGGGTCTTTACCAGCCAGAACCGGAAATAGGCCAAGCTCCACAGTCGGATTTCGCCGGGGCGGAAACGCCCAAGGATGATCCACTTTGCCGCCACGGGAAGGATGCACATCAGCACGAACACTGCCGCGGTATAGACGGTCGACCGGAGGTAGATCGCCCAGAATTCTGTCCCGGCGCCCGGCCCAGCTTCCGGGTACACCCACTGGTACCAACCGACCGTGAGCAGTCCGGCGATCACGCAGTAGCCGAGGTAGACGAGTACCTGCAGGGCGCCGCAGGTGACGTACTCCCAGGTCCGGGCGTCCATGGCCGCCGGAGCCTCCGGCACCGAAGCCACGGCCGGTGAGGGCTCCTGCAAGCGGTCCTGCTGCGGGGGAACCTGCAGGGCCGCGGCGAGGGCAGAGACGCTCGGGTTACCGTAGACATCCTTCATCGAGACCGCCGGTAGGTCCGGCTGCTTACGCATGCGGGCGCAGAACTTCGCCATGACCAGCGAGTCCGCGCCCAGGTCCTGGAAGAAGTCGGCGTCCATCGGGACCTGCTGCCTGCCGAGTACGTCGGCGAGCACCTCGGCCAGCCGTTCCTGCACCTGAACCGTCGCCGATGCCTCCTCCGCCGGCGCCAGGGCCGCGGCCAGCGCGGAGATTGTCGGGTTCTGGTAGATGTCCTTGATGGACACGGCAGGCAGGTCCGGCTGCTTGCGCACGCGGGCGCAGAACTGCGCCATGGTTAGCGAATCCGCGCCCAGGTCCTGGAAGAAATCGGCCTCCACTGGCACATTCTCAATGTCCAGCACGCCGGAGAGCACCTCTGCCAACCGGTCCTGGACCAGGATCTGAACCGTCACCGACGCCACTTCCGCCGGTGCCAGAGCCGCGGCCAGCGCCGAGATCGTTGGATTCTGGTAGATGTCCTTGATCGACACCGCTGGCAAGTCCGGCTGCTTGCGCACGCGGGCGCAGAACTGTGCCATCAGCAACGAATCCGCGCCCAGGTCGTAGAAGAAGTTGGCGTCCACGGGGACGTCGTCCTTCTTTACCACCGACGCCAGAAGTTCCGCCAGCCGGCGCTCCAAGGCAACGGCCGTACCCGTGGCCGGAACGGCCGGAGAGCCGTTCCCGGCCGGAGCCGCGGTTGCATCAGGAATGGGGAGATCGATGGGAGATGTGGAACGCGGAGCGCCCTGCAAGTTATCGAGACGCATTTTCACTGCACGAAATTCCCTAAGGCCGCGGTTGCGGCGTAACCGGCCACCGCTTCACGTGACGGGTGCTGTGGCTCCGACACTGGGTCGGACCGTCGGCCCGGAGCCCCTGCCAAATCGTCGGGGGTTGCCAGCACTTCGGCGCCGAAATGATCGTGCACCCAGTCAGGGTTGTAGACAGTGTCCAGGTAGGGTCGGCCCATGTCCGGGGAAATGGCCACCGCCGTCAGGTCCTGGGCGTCGTGTTGGGTGAGCCAAGACGCGGCGCCGTGGACCACGGTCCCGGTGGAGCCACCGAGCGTGAAGCCGGCAGCGGCGAGGCGGTGGCAGGCGCGCACCGTGTCCAGTTCTTCGACCATCACCACGTCATCGATCAAGGCCTCGTCGAGCTGCGGCGGCCGCACACTCATGCCGAGTCCCGGGATCAGGCGGGGGGCGGGCTGGCCGCCGAACGAGACCGATCCTGCGGCATCGACCGCGACAATCCGGACATCCGGCCGGTGCTCACGGAAGTACCGCGCGCAACCCATCAAGGTCCCCGTTGTCCCTGCTCCCACGAACAGCACGTCCAGGTCGGGGAACTGATTGGAGATCTCGGGGGCAGTCCAGCGGTAGTGCGCTCCCCAATTGCCGGGATTGGTGTACTGGTTGAGCCAGATGTACCGCTCGTCGGACGCACATAGGTCCCGCACGTGGTTGAGCCGGGCTCCGAGGAAGCCGTCGACGGGATCCGGTTCGGTGACCAGGTCCACCTGTGCCCCGAGCGACTCCATAAGTTGCTGGGTTGGCTGGTTACAGCGCGGATCGATCACACACACGAAGCGGTACCCCTTGCTGGCAGCGATCATGCTGAGCGCGACGCCGAGGTTGCCCGATGAGGACTCCACGAGGATGGAGCCAGGGCCGATCAACCCCTCCCGCTCGGCGCGCTCGACCATCTCCCGCGCGGGCTTGAGCTTGATGGAGCCAGCGAAATTGAACCCCTCAATCTTCAGAAAGAGGCGGCAGCCCAGCACCCCCTCCAGGTCGACGAACAGGCTCTGCTCGTTAAACAGGTGCGGATCCCTGATAATCGGCATGATCTCCCTCGTTCCCTTCCACGAGCGTGGTCAGGGATGGGGGAGGCTCCTGCCAGCTTGTGTGTGTGACGGGAGGCGGACATCTTCGTCCGGACCCTTCTACTTTTCAAGAAATGCCGCGCAGAGCGGCACAAGCGGAATACTGCGGCCGCCGCTATTTCCCCCAGCAGCAATACCCGGCTTCCCCACCGCGGATACTCCGAATTGCGGTTGAGGCTTCAAACCTCTGTTTCGACAGTAGCCAAGTTTCGTGGCCAACCGCAATGACTTCGAGCACCTGTATCCACCCCCCGAGTACCTGTATCCAAGCCCCCCGAGTACCTGCTTTCCCGCACTCGCGGCCCCGATGATAGCTAGCGTAGGCGCGCGCTCCTCGTCCTCAGATGGCGAACCTCCCAGTCTTCCGCCCGCCTTCTCAGTGAGCCCTACCAGCGCTAAACCGGGAGAAGCAGTAACGGTTACATCTTGCTAGATCCATAAGCGTCAGGAGCATCGTGAATTGCTTGTCCGCCAGTGGATCCCTTACCGCCCACCCTCGGGTCACAACGACTGCAGGAACGCCATGATGTCGCCAGCGAGGAGCGCGGGTTCTTCGTGGGGAGCGACCACGATAAGCCGTCCCTCGTCATTCCGGTACGGCCGGAAGGGTCCCCTGATCCCTTACCGCAGCCGGCCAAAGATATCGGAGGATGTCCTCGATTGTATGTCGGGTGCTTAACCGTCCGAGGCACTGGAGGTGGCTGATTTCGGCGAGCTGTTCTACTCATTTGGACGAGTTCTGCTGTGGGCCGCCATCCTCGGCTTCGCCGATGTGATGGGTCTCATGGTCGCTTCGGTTTGGCTAGGTCACCGGCGGCTGCAGCGCAAGAAACAGCAGGGAACAACAACGACGGGACAACGAGGACTGGGCCAAGCGCCGTCAGGGCGGTGTGTCGCCAAATGCGACAGCTTCCCGCTCCGAGCACACCCGGGGACCTCTAACCGTTCCGCACAGAAATTCCTCAGGCGATCCATACGGAGGACACAGTCGGCGAGCCCACCATTGTTCGAACCGGAGTAGCCGCGAACGCAAAGGCGACCGCGACTTACCGGAGCGTCGGTGGCGAGCGGCGATACCTTTAGCCAAAAGAGGACCGGCACTTATACCGACTAAAGATGTGAGGCTCAATGATCACTTTGCGCAAGCACCTACTCCCTCCAGTCCCCCAGACAGGCTGCTGTCGACGCAAGCCTGTACCTCTGAAACCGCGGCCTCCACGTCCGGCGGCGTGACCAGTAGATCCGCCGGTTCAAGCCCCGAACAGTGAGGTGCCCCCGATGTCACCAAAACGCGAACCACGCTTCTGGAACCGTGAACACGCTCCCTTAATCATGCTCGGCGTCGGACTCGTCCTGGTGATGATCGCCGCCGGGATAGTCCAACTGGATGTGGAATGACCAAATGCGACACGAGAGAGCTCCGGACGATGAAATGTTCCATCGCTGACAATTCACGAAGTACCTGCAAGAGAGGAACAATGGAAATGAATACTTCGAATCAGTGTCCCGTTGCTGGCTGCGGTGAGACAGGCGTGAAGTTATCGCCTCATCACGACCCGTTCGAACTAATTACCTTTGACCGGCTAGCGGCTCGACCGATGGAAATTGTCTGTCCGCTTCATAGTGAAATCCTGTGGGAGCGATATAGGAAGGAAGTAAGTGCAGCCATGATGAGTGCCTCCCGACGTGGAACTGCTGCTGCGCCCACTGATTCCGTGACAAGGGTTTCCTGGCGTCTGAACTCCCACAATGACCCCACATCAAAAGCAATCGCGTCCCTACTGGCACTGGAAGAGAGCGATGAATGCTCGTCACCCCTGGAGCAGTGAAACTGAGACAGACGCCAGGCGGAGAAGTGTGGGGAAAACCGAAATCCAAGGGTCCCGGTGTAGACCAAGCTGGACACATCGCCAGCCTTTAGTCGCCGGGATAATGCTTTTGCCGATGCCGGCCGCGCGGGCGGAGGGTTTGAGACCATTTCCTTGGTTGATCGAGGCCAGAAAGCGGATACCTGCTGGAGACGTCGAACTCAAATACATATCGAATCACCCTGAAATAGGTGTTGCTTCGATCGACAGAATCCCCCGGGCGCTAAACAGCACATCCAAGTCCATGACCGGGCCCCCATCGGATACGCCCTCGTATCCTCGAACGACCAAGACCTTACCGCCCGGAAGAATGCCCCTGGTTGCTCTTGGAGTGTCGTCGGAGAAGACGTTCACGGACCAGGGACTCGCCGGTGCAGACCGGGCACACCTCGGGCTCAAGGAAGCGATAGCCGCTTGACCGTCAACAAGACGTATCAAGTTATGCGCTTACCTGCAACGTCGCCATGAACAGTCATGACATCAAGAAATGCAAACCAGCAAAGGCAGCACCGCTCCAGGTTCGAGGCGATGGTCGTCGTCCCCTCCTCCGTCGGCATGGCCGCCGCCATCCTTTCCAAACGCGCCGCTCGCCTCGATCGACGTCGACCACGTCCTGATCGACGACGGGAACCTGGCCTCCGCCGTGCGCCGCATTGTTCCCGGCGGCGTGGATGCCGCCCTCGAACTCGTCGGCACCCCGACCCTGCGAGACACGCTGCACGCCATCCGGGTCCACGGCGTCGTCTGCTTCACCGGCATGCTCTCAAACCAGTGGACCATCCCGGACTTCTATCCCATCGACTACATTCCACGGGGCGTCCGGCTCACCTCCTACACAGGCGGAGCCGCCGACCTACCCGGCAGCGTGCTCCAGGAATTCCTGCAGGCCGTGAGCGACGGCACCGCAACCGTGCCCATCGGCAAGGTCTACGCCCTCGATGACATCGTCCAGGCCCACACCGACATGGAGGAAAACCGCGTCAGCGGAAAACTCGTCGTCACCACCTAAGACCCACCACTTAATCGCCACTGCCGAATCATTCGGACACCGCACTATCGCAAAATCACGGTGCGGTTGCCCATGACCAGGATCCTGCCCTCGCAGTGCCAGCGGACGGCGTTTCGAAGGGCAGCGCATTCAGCGTCCCGGCCAACCCGAACCAGGTCCTCGGCGGTGTACGTGTGGTCCACCTCGATGACCTGCTGGGAAATGATCGGGCCCTCATCCAGTTCGGCGTTGACGTAATGCGCCGTGGCGCCGACGGTCTTAACGCCTCGTTCATACGCCTGGTGATATGGTTTGGCGCCCTTGAAGCTGGGCAGGAACGAGTGGTGGATGTTGATGGTTTTGCCCGTCAGCTTGGCCGACAACTCATCGCTGAGGACCTGCATGTAGCGGGCCAGGACCACCAGTTCCACATCGAACTCGTCCACAAGTTCCAGCAGGCGTGCTTCCTGTACCGGCTTGGTTTCCTTGGTGACCGGCAGGTGGAAGAACGGGATGTTGTGCCACTTCACCAGTTCCTCGTGGTCCGTATGGTTGGAGACGACAGCCACGATTTCGACCGGAAGATCGCCGGTGCGGGCTCGGAACAGCAGGTCGTTCAGGCAGTGTTCGAATTTGGACACCATCACCAATACCCGGCGCTTACGGCCGTGCGGCTCGAGCTGCCAGTTCATGGTCAACGTCTGGGCCAGCGGCGAGAAGTCCCGGCGCAGTTCCTCGGTGCTGAACGCCTTGGTCCCGGCGGCGAAGTGCACGCGCATGAAGAACTGCTGGGCCTGGCGGTCGCCGAAGTGCTTTGAGTCGATGATGTCGCAGTCGTGATCGAGCAGGTAGCCGGTGATCGCGTGGACGATTCCCGGGGACTCGGCACAGTTGACGGTCAGAATGTGTTCGGTTTCCATGGCTCAGATTCCCCGCTGAGCATTCTGCTCGGAAACGACATTTTGATCGGCTTCTACCCTCTCGCCGGCGAGGTCCTTCTGAAACTCCGCGTAGCGGGCCAGGTGGGACGGACGCTTGCGCAGGATGAACCAGGCGATGCCGAGGAGGATGAACCAGACCGGGGTGACCAGCAGGGCCAGCAGCGTGTCGGGTTGTGTGGTCAGCGCCCACAGTACGAAGGCAAAGAAGGCGAAGACGCTCCAGACCATCGGGATGCCACCGGGCATCTTGAACTTGGACGCGTCGTGGAGCTGAGGGCGGCGCTTTCGAAAGGCAATGTAGCTGGCCAGGATCATGGACCAGACGAAAACGAAGCAGACCGCGGCAACCGTGGTCACCATCTCGAAGGCCTTGCCGATGTCCTGCCCCGCGTACATCAGGATGACGCCGGACAGGAGCAGGACGCAGGAGAGGAACAGGGCGTTCTGCGGGACCTTGCGGCGGGACAGCCGACTGAAGACGCCGGGGGCATCGCCTTCCTGGGCCAGGCCGTAGACCATGCGTGAGGTGGAGTAGATGCCTGAGTTGGCCGAAGACATGGCCGAAGTGAGCACCACCAGGTTCACGATGGTGGCAGCAGCGCCGAGGCCCGCGAGGGAGAACATGGCGATGAAGGGGCTGTGCCCGGCACTGAACTGGGTCCAGGGGGTGACGGACATCAGGATGATGAGGGCGCCCACGTAGAAGAGCAGGACACGGATGGGGATGGAGTTGATGGCCTTGGGCAGGTTCTTCTCCGGATCCTTGGCCTCGGCAGCGGTGGTGCCAACCAGTTCAATGCCCACAAAAGCGAAGACGGCGATTTGGAAGCCGGCTACAAAGCCCATGAATTCGTTCGGGAAGAACCCGCCGTGGCTCCACAGGTTGGTGAAGGTGGCCGGGCCGGCGTCGGACTGGAACCCGCTGAAGATCATAAACAGGCCAACAATGATCAGCGCTGCAATGGCAATGATCTTGATCAGCGCAAACCAGAATTCGGTTTCCCCGAACGCCCTCACAGTAGCCAAATTCAAAAGCAGCAGGATGCCGATGGTCACCAGACCGGGGATCCACAGCGGCAGCCCGGGCCAGAGTTCCTCCGAGTAGGCGGCGATGGCGATGACGTCCGCGATGCCCGTGATCACCCAGCAGAACCAGTAGGTCCAGCCGGTGAAGAATCCGGCCCAAGGGCCGAGCAGGTCCGCGGCGAAGTCGCTGAAGGACTTGTAATTCAAGTTGGAGAGCAGGAGTTCGCCCATGGCCCGCATGACGAAGAACAGCATGAAGCCGATGATCATGTAGACGAAGATGACGGACGGGCCGGCGGCCGAGATGGTTTTGCCGGAGCCCATGAAGAGGCCGGTGCCGATGGCGCCGCCAATCGCGATCAGCTGGATGTGCCTGTTGCTAAGCTGCCGCTCCAGGTGGGGCGTGCCCACGGTGGTGATGGTTTTAGTGCTCACGTGCTGCTCCTCGAATCGATGCTGGCTGGAGTGCCGTTGGGGAAGACGCGGGGCCCGCTTCATTGGGGACCGCATCGAGGTTGTTGAAGCTGTAAAGATGGATGCCTGCGATGCCGGGCTGTCCTTCTAGCCCGGCCATCAGGGTGCTGGGTGAGTATCGGTCCCCGCTGAGGAGCTTGCGCGCCAGCGGGCCCTTGCGGCTCAGGAACTTCAGGGAACTTCCGACACCGATCTGGGCGGCCAGGTTGACCAGCCTGGTCCGCTGTACGGGCCCCGCCACGCCTGCCCAGAGGGGCAGGTCCAGACCTTCACGGCGCATGAGCGCCGCATAGTCAAGGATTTTTGGGGCGGAGAAACACATCTGGGTGACGATGTGTGCGGCCAGGTGCTGCTTGGCCACGAGCGCGTCCACCAGGTCAAGGGCGGACACCGACGGGTGGCCTTCCGGGTAGCCTGCCACGCCTGCGCGCATAAGGCCGCCGGTGTATTGGGCGATGTCTTCGAGCAGCGGCAGGGCCGAGTCGTACGGACCGGCGGCCTCCTTCCGGTCGCCGCCGATCACAAACACCTCACCGATCCCCGCCACGTCGCAGTCTCGGAGAATTCCGGTCAGCTGAGACCGGCTTTGCACACTGCGGGCAGCCAGGTGTGGGATGACGTTGTAGCCGAGCATGCTCAGCTCCACCGACGCGCGCATAGTCCCTTCGACGCTGTGGTGCGGCAGGCAGGTCATGGTCAGCGTGGTGGTCAGCGGAACCATGGACTGGACCTGCTCAACGATCCCGGCGGATGGGATAATTTCGATTCTTATAGGGAACATCTTTGGTCCTTTCTAGGTATCGGGATGGTCAGCTGGCGTGCGCCGCGAGCAGTGAGCTGGCTTCCTGGCGGGTACTGCCGGAGCTTTCGATGTGGGCGAGCTGGGCCGGGATTTCCCAGCCCTTCTTGCGCATCGCGGTGGCCCACAGCCGTCCGGCCCGGTAGGAGGACCGCACCAGCGGCCCGCTCATGACGCCGAGGAAACCGATCTCGTCGGCTTCCTGCTGGAGGTCCACGAACTCCTGCGGCTTGACCCAGCGGTCCACCGGCAGGTGCCGTTCGGACGGGCGCAGGTACTGGGTGATGGTGATCAGGTCGCAGCCTGCATCGTGCAGGTCCCGCAGGGCCTCGGAGATTTCCTCGCGGGTCTCGCCCATGCCCAGGATCAGGTTGGACTTCGTGACCATGCCAAGCTTGCGGCCCTGCGTGATGACATCCAGCGACCGCTCGTAGCGGAAGGCCGGACGGATGCGCTTGAAGATCCGGGG
>NZ_JCBANT010000014.1:0-126445 GCF_059816125.1 Arthrobacter sp. 001422645
CTCAAACAACAGACACACCCGGCACCACCACAACCAATCGGTCGCGGATCGCTCCGGAGCAACTTTTCAAACTTACCCGAACCCGTGAAGCTTTGCAAATCAACGTTTCCGCGATTCCCAGCCCCACAAGAGGATCCCCACCCTACTCCGGCACGCTCAACAGCGCACCATATTTCAGGCCGTTTATCAGGGGGTCGGTCGCAATCTTTCCGCATCAGCGGCGGCGACTCGAATAACTGTACACGCGACACAGCCCCCATACAAATCCACCCACCATGCCCCTCCCACAGCTCCGAAACCCTGGAACGGCGCGGAAACCAGGCCGCAAAAACGGCTCTCCTCCGGCCAAGCGGGCGAAGGAGGGGTCTGTGTACTGGCTCACATGCGCGGCGGTGCGCCGGCGGTGGACCTGCGCGCGTCCGAATTGAGTTCCCGGGCGTCATCCAGCAACACTGGCTTCCTGTTGTCCACCAGGAAGCCGGCCGCGTTCAGCATGTCCGCGATGATCCGTTCCCGCTCGCGCCAGGACGGGGTGGAGCCCTCAAGCAGCCAGTGGACCGCGATGCGGGTCACCAGGGCCGCCGCTTCGTCCGCAGGGAAGGCCGCCGCGGTGGCGACGAAATCCCAGAGGGGGCGGCCGCCGTCGTGCATCTTGCGGCCCGCCGGCGACAGACCAGCCGACCCTCGCTCTTCCGCAGCAGCTTCCAGGCCTGGAGCTGCTGCCGGAGCACTAGGAAGGGCAGGGTCTGGCTTTCGCGGTTCGCCGCTCCGGGCCAGCGGTAGGCCCACCCCAGCTCGCTGACCGTCTGGCGTACCACGGCGGGTTTGAGGTAGCCGTCCTGGGTTAACTGCAGTCCGTCAGCGCCCGCCTGCGTGAGGAGCCACTGCACGGGCCGCACGACGGCGTCGATCTCCTCGTCCGTGGGCGGTCCGGCCAGAGGCGTTTCGCCAGCCCGTCGAGGCGGACGTTGAGTGCATCGGCGTCGAACGCGTACGGCGCAAAGCTGCCGGCGTCTTGGCCAGTCGCGAACGTGTACCAGCCGGAGAGTTTCCTGGTGGTCCTCGTCCGCCGGGTCGGCCAGGGCTTCTATGAGGCGCGCATAACCGGACGTCCCGCCGGCATCCTCCACCGGGCCCCGGTTGGCGCCGCCGATCCAGCACACGGTGCCGGCAGTTCGGCCGGCCCAATCACTTCGAAGAGGTGCGTCCACGCATCGCCGAAGTCATACTCGTATTCGAGCGTGGCCGGCCCGGTCTGCTGTGCGTCGAGGAGTTCAAAGAGCACGACGCAGGACGCCGGCTCGTCGCCCATCTCCTCCGCCGGATCCTCCCCGTTGCGAGCCCGCCCCTGTCGTGACTAGGGTGGATGGTAAGCATGCTTAGCATGTGCGCGGCGTGTGAGCCGTCCGCGCCGAGGCCCGACGATCCCGAGGAGCACCATGACTGACCAGTACACGTTCAGGAACCCCGTCACGGCGTACGAGCAGATCGAGCCGCCCGAGCAGAGCCAGCCGGAACCCGGCCTGGACTCCAAGATGATGCCCAAGGCCGACCTGGGCGAGGACACCTACCGCGGCACCGGCCGGCTCGAAGGCCGCAAGGCACTCATCACCGGCGCGGACTCCGGGATCGGCGCCGCAACGGCGATCGCCTTCGCCCGCGAGGGTGCCGACGTCGTCATGTCCTACCTTCCGGAGGAGGAAGAGGACGCGGCCCGGGTCGCGGAGCTGATTGAAAAGGCCGGGCGGAAGGCGGTCAAGGTTCCCGGCGATCTCAAGGACTCGGCGATGTGCCGGCAGCTGGTGGAGACCGCCGTGCGCGAGCTGGGCGGTTTGGACATCCTGGTGAACAACGCCGGCAAGCAGGTGGCGCAGGAAGCGCTGGGCGACATCACCGACGTCGAGTTTGACCACACCTACAAGACCAATGTGTACGCGATGTTCTGGCTGACCAAGGAGGCGCTGCCGCACCTTCCGGCCGGGTCGAGCATCATCAACACGACGTCCATCCAGGCGTACAGCCCGTCGGAGACGCTGGTGGACTACGCCTCCACCAAGGGCGCCATCAACAACTTCACCAAGGGTCTGGCGCAGCAGCTCGCGCCCAAGGGCATCAGGGTCAACGCGGTGGCACCCGGTCCCATCTGGACTCCGCTCCAGCCCAGCGGCGGGCAGCTCACCCAGGATCTGCCGGAGTTTGGCAAGGAGACTCCGCTGGGCCGTGCCGGCCAGCCGGCAGAGCTTGCCCCGGCGTACGTGTTCCTGGCCTCAGCCGAGTCCAGCTACGTGATCGGCGAGACGCTCAACGTCAACGGCGGCATGCCGACGCCGTAGGCCGGGCTTCACGGCGCCGTCTCGGCGCGGATTGAACGCCAGCGGGCCCTCCCGGAACGGCTTTTGCCGCCGGAGCAGGTCCCGCTGGCGTTGTGCCGTTCTTGGGCCGGGACTGTTCTCATGACGGGCCCGCACTGCTACTTTGGCGGGATGGAACAATCACTGATGAGGCCACGGAACCGCAAGATCATCGCGGGGGTCTGCGCAGCCATCGCCGGCCGCTTCGGCATCTCCGTGACCGTGGTGCGCCTCGGCTTCGTGTTCTTCGGCCTCTTCGGCGTCGGTGAGCTCGTCTACATCGCGTTGTGGATCCTCATCCCCAAGTCCCGGTAACGTCCGACGGCGGCTGCCGGCCGGCCGGCGCGCGGAACTCCCCTTGAACTCTGCCCGCCCGCGCGTATCGTTTTTGCATGGGACCGATTCGGGTCATATTCCTTCCGGGTGCTGTTCTTCCCGCGCAGCTGGCCTACGGCCCGCTCCTCGAGGCCCTGGGACCGGACGTGCAGGCCGTCGCCAAGGACCTGGAACTCTATGCGGGCGACGAGCCCCTGCCCGGCTGGAGCCTGGACACCGAGATTACGGGCGGCCTGCGTGAAGCGGACGCCCGGGGCTGGGATTCGTTCCATCTCGCCGGGTATTCCGGGGGCGGCTCGGCGGCCCTCGCGTTCGCCGCCCAACACCCGCAGCGCCTGCTGAGCCTGGCCCTGCTGGAACCGGCCTGGGCCGGAACCTGGGACTGGAGCCCGGCCCACGCTGGGCTGTGGAAAGCCTTCGACCGGCTGGAAACCCTCCCGCCCGGACAGTTCATGCAGCAGTTCATGCAACTGCAGGTCAGGCCCGACGTCGTCCTGCCGCCGCCGGCGCCGGACGCCCCTCCGCCATGGCTGGCCAGGCGGCCGGCCGGCATCGCGGCGTTCCTGCGCAATTTCCGGAGCTACGACCTGGACCGCGGCCGGCTGGCCGCATTCGACTCCCCCGTCTTGTTCGTCCTGGGCGGCCTGAGCAACCCTGACCAGTTCGGTGAGATTGCCCGGCGCCTGTCCGCGGTTTTCCCCGACTTCCGGCTCGAAGTGTTCGCAGGCCGCCACCACTTCGATCCCCCGCACCGGGTGGAGCCCGGACGGCTGGCCCAGCTGTTGCGTGAGCACTGGGACCGTGCGGAGGGCAGCAACCCTTCCGCCATGAACTGACCCTTGGGGTCCATGAACGTTGCTCGGGACATTCCGAGATCGCAGGAAACCTGCGCAACGTGTTCACCGCGTCCGCTCAAGCGGATGGCGCTTCGAATCTGAGTGCCTATGACTTGCCCGCGCTTCGACCGCGCCATTAAGCGAAGGCGAGCATGTTCCGGATGGATCGCCGGGCCGGTCCGGCGTCGTGATGAAGAGGGATTCACCGTCGATCAGCGCGGCGAGTGCTCGATCAAACTGGGGCCGTGAGGCTCGGGCACCTTCACCGGGCAGTTTTGCGGGCGGGTCTTACGGGAATCCAGTAGCCGCGGTATTTCGGCGATAGTGATCCGGAGATTTTGAGTGATACTTGCGCCGCTGAACGACCGGCCTACGGCCTCATCGCCTCGCCCGTGCGATCAACCGCTCTGCGATGATGACCGGATGTACGTCAACGTGGACGAAGGCAGCAACCCGGTTCTAATGATTCACGCGGCCGGCGTGAGCGGATGGATGTGGAGACCCCTGCGCGAGCTGCTAGGGCCGACCATGAAAGCCATCGTCCCCGATCTCCCGGGATTCGGCCGTAGCGCAGCACAGCCGTACATCTCGCATGAAGACACCGTGCAAAGACTCACCGGCGTGATCGAACGCCACGCCCCGCAGGGAGCCCACGTCGTCGGCTTCTCCATGGGAGCCCAGCTCGCGATCCTGCTCGCTTCCGAGCTACCCCACCTTGTGCGGGGCGTCGTCGTTGTCAGCGCTGAAACAAGACCCGTTCCCTTTCCCGGACCTACGCTCGCACTGCTCAGCCTGGCTGCCCCGCTCGCTCGGCATAGGTGGTTTGCGGCGGCCCAAGCACACCAGCTCGGTATCCCCAATCACCTGTTGGACGACTACCTTCACGACAGCACCGCAACCACTCGCGAAACCCTCCTGTCTAGCGTCAGCGAGAACATCCGATTCATGCTGCCCGCGACATGGAGCGACTATCAGGGAGCCGCCGACGTACTGGTTGGAGCGAACGAACGAAAACTCATGCACGAATCCGCCAAGCTGACCGCTTCGGCGCTTCCTGGCAGCACTCTCCGCACGGTGCAGGGCGCTGCGCACGACCTCCCGTTCAGCCACCCCGGCATTATCGCGTCCACGCTTCACGGCCAGATCATCGGATTCACCGCCTGACCGCGCATTACCATTGACCGTTCACGGACGGACTCAGGAGCGGCAAGCGGTGACAAAAGGCTCAGCGAGAAAGCTGCCACTTACAGCTGCGATTCAATTCGGGAGGCGTGTCGCTATTTGCAGAACGGCCGGTATCCGATGTCCACCTCCAAGGAATTGGGACATGCTTGTCCGAATATCCTTTGAGCTTTTCCACCAGCGGCTCGCAACAGGAGGACCCTGGACAGGCGAGGATGTAGGCATGAGTTCACAAATGCCGATTGCTATCCGAGCCACCGCATATTGGAAGACTCGTCGTTGGTTGAAGAGTCGTTATCTCAGCATTCGGTATGACGCGCGATTCGCGGACGGGCGTGAGGAGCACGGCGTCGATTTGGACGCCGTTCTCCAAGGAGCCCGCTTCCCCGCGGACTACTGGTCCACGAAAAACGGCGCCAGAGATGCGTGCCCGGATGAAGGTACCGGAGCATGGGTGGACTACCCCTACGGCCGGCCGCTCTAATTCAGCCCCGAGTACTGGGGCGTTCCCGCCACGGGCGTCCCGATGTTGTCTGCCCGGTTGACGACCGGCTTACCGGCAGCGCAGCCACCCGCCATCAGAGGTTCGGGTGGGCGGCGCAGAGGACCCGTGGCAGCACCAGGAGGATTTCATTTTCGTCAGCGTTGGAATGGGGTTGATCATTTTTCACTCCGTCCGGGTCATTCGCCTACGCAGGGGCTAACTAGGCGATCTCCACTTCCCCTGGTCGGGGTCGGTGAGAAGACACACCGGGTCGGCAGATCGGTTCGAGGCTAGCGCGTTGGCCGTTTCGCGTGCCGCGCTGCCATTGCCATGCGTGCCAGAAGAGTAGGCAAAGGACGACAACAAGTCCAAGGAGTAGCGCGTGGGGCGCGAATGTCATCATTAGGAATGTAATGGCCGGCGGCCCACTCACAGGGCCCGGATTGAAGGTCACGGTCGACAGGACTGAGATGCTGCCGACGACCAGCACGGCGGCCAACAGCCACAACAAGGCGATGAATGGATTGACGGACCAGTGCCTATCTTGACGGGATGAATCCTGCGCAGTGTCCGGCACTCGGACCGCAGGATTCCCATCCTGGTCCACTTCCCGAAAGCCGATTCCGCTCGCTGATGGCTGCTTCATGTTCCCCCCAATGAACCTTCAACCGGTAGTTTTGCTGTGCGTCAACCCTAGCGTCAGTCCGTTGTCTCGCTGCGACGGCCGGGCGGATTGTTTCTCCCTCCGCGACCAGCTACCTCTCAGGGTGCTATTCGCGTCGGACCGACGCCGTTGAGGTGAGAAGTTGTGGGCGCCTCGGTTTACATGACTCGACGGCGCTGCGTTCTGATCGCATCCGTGGCTCGGGACTTGATCCCACTTGGGGAACGGACTCTTCGATGGCCGTTTCGCGAAGGGAACGGCTTACGTACACCGTGTAAGGCGCTGTTTCTGTATTCTCCGGAAGCCCTATGCATGCAGATCCGCGAGGCGAGCCCGATAGATGGGAAACTGCGAGAGTGATTCGTACTCTGAACTTACCTATTACCCTCAGCGTTACGGCTCAGGAGCTCACCCTGCGCAGGGCTTCCGAGAATGACCTCAGGGCACTGATGCTCCTTCTCGCGGACGATCCAATCAGCGCATCGAGGGTGACAAGGCCGACGGTTCTGATGCAGCGGCTTACCGGTCTGCGTTGACTGCGATCATCGCAGATCCCTCCAACGAACTCCTCGTGGTCGTGAACGAGGCAGATGAGCCCATAGCGACAATGCAGCTTACTCGGATACCTGGCATGGCCCGACGTGGGTCCACTCGGCTTCTGGTCGAAGCCGTCCGTGTCCGGAGCGACACGAGGTCGAGTGGCGTCGGATCAGCCATGATGCGGTGGGTTACTGAAACTGCAGCCCCCGCCGTGGCGGCGTCGCTAGTGCAACTTACGTCTGACGAGGAACGTCAGGACGCACACCGCTTTTATGAGCGTTTGGGTTTCGTTGGATCGCACCGTGGTTTCAAGTACAAAACAAAATAACGCCGATCACCATGGCATGTCTCCCGGTATAGGATCCCTCACCGGGACATTTGAGGTGTCGTTTAGCGACGCCGGTTCTACTCGCAAACGCGAAGCCAGTCAGTTAGGTTATGCGACAGCCCGAAGTCCGCTGGCTCCATTGTGTATTTGGGTGGATGCTCGGCAGTGCCGACCGCCGGTCGTGCAAGAATCGCGGCATGGAGGAGGATGAGCGGCAGATGAGGCAGCAGTTGATGCGCCCCCGTCCTGCTGCCCACCAAAGCCGCGCGACGTCATGAATGTCTGGAAGCTATCACCCGAACTTCGTCCATTGCCCTTCGGAAACCACCTCGACGGAGCCGTCGACGACCTTGATAGCTGTCTGCTCGTCGATGGCATAGGCCGGGCCACCGACGTCGGCGGCCCACCGCTCTGCGTGGGCCGGAGTGTTGGTCGGGAAAGCGTTCAAGTGCGGGAAGATCGAAAAGTCCACCACCCCCAGGGTGCGATCGTCCGGCGCGGACGGCCACTCGACGAAGTACTCCCCTATCCGGGGCGTCATCACCATGCTTCCGGCACTCACTCCCACCCATACCGTGTCGGGCAGCGACGGCAGCAGGTCGGCCAGCCCGGACTCACGCATCCAATGGCATAGGTACGTCGCGTCGCCGCCGTCGACCAAGAGCACGTCGGCCTCCCGAAGCCAGGGGACCCATCGCTCCGCGCCGATGGTGGGCAGCGCGGTGAGCTCTAGAACGCCGAGCGAAGCCCAGCCCAGGCCGGACAAGTGACGGACGTCGGGCTCGGCGGTCAGTAGGCCCAGCACCGATGCCGGTCCGCACATCGGGTGACCCCACTGCGCTGTAGGGACGACCAAGGCGTGGCACTGGGCGATCGGCTTGTCGAGAAGCTGCACGAGCGCCGAGTGGATGCTCGGGTTCGTCACGCCGCCTGACGTAAGCAAGAGTTTCAAAGGTGCCCCCCAAAGTTTCGCGCGCGGATGGTGGATGTGCCTGAAGACGCGGGACCGGGCTGGAAATCACTGGCCGATTTGGTAGGCCCGCCCACCTCGCGCTCGACCCTTCAATTGGGACACACCCAGCAAGACCTTGTCCACAGTTCGCTTGGACGCAACCCTCAAGTTGGCCTGACCATCCACGATAGAAATCTAACCCGCCCAGTACGCTGTGCCCATGCAGATTCGTGAATCCACCCTGGATGCCCTGGGACATGTGAATGCGGTCTGCGATGCCAGCGCCCGAACACGCTGGATCAGGGAGATGATCGCCCCCAGGAGCGACCGAGTCGTATTGGTGGCTGTCACACAAGGCGAAGTCGTCGGCGTGGTCCGGCCCGTCTTCCGCCAACCGGCGGTCGGGACCTTCTACACCCTCCATCCGGCACTAGTTGACTGGCTGGGGCCTTCCGGGCAGGCTGTGAGGACATCCGGCACGGGGGGACCACGATGACACACCGACGCTCGGTGGCCGCCATCGCGGTGCTGCTCGGGTTTGCCCTTTCCGGGTGCCAGCCTGTTGCCGGCCCGCTCACGGTCGGGTCTCCCGCAGCAGCTGTGCCCAGCCCGTCGTCCTCCGAGCTTGCAGCAATCATCCAGGCTGCCGTCGAGGACCGTAACGGCACTGCTCTCGACGTTCCACCGGCGCCGCAGCTCGGCGACGCGCAGTCGACGGCGGCCTACCGGGCCAAGCGCGCGAGGGACCTTCCAGTGGTGGCCCGGTCAAAGGCCCGCTTCAAGTCGATGGGCTTCTGGTACAAGGACTTTTCGACGACGATCACGGTGGAGTCATTCGAGGTGACCGGCTCGGAAGCGAGAGTCCATTTCGAGGAATTGACCGAGGAACACCAGGCCTCGGCGGCGAATGGGCCAAGCGACGTCCCGTCCGGCTACTCGCTGCCGCAGACGGCGACGTTCCGGGCGTCCGCGGACGGCTGGCAGCTCGACAGCATCACGCCTTTGGTGCATGGAGGCGGCTTGCCGATGTCCGTCGTCGAGTAGCGGGAACGCGCAGAGGTGCCCGCGGCCCCGCTGCCGCGCTCTTGGTTGCTGCCCGGTTGAGGGTGGCGATGGCAACCACGACGATGACTTCCATCAAGGTATCAACGGGGTCAGTCCTCAAACAGCATCAGTTGCCCATGTTCCTTCAGGATGAGGTGCCCCGGCTGTACTCGCGGAGGAATCGCGCTCAGCGCCTCGTCTCGTACCTGGTCAGGACCACGCCGCCGGGAAACGTCCGCGTCTCCACCAGGTTCAGGTTCACCCAGCTGTCCAGCGAGGTGAAGAACGGAGTGCCGCCGCCCACCAGGACCGGATGGGTCGCCAGCACGTATTCGTCGATCAGCCCTGCCCTCATGGCCGCCCCGGCGAGCGTTGCGCCCCCGACGCTCATCGGGCCGCCGTCCCCGGCCTTGAGCCGGGTGATCTCAGCGATCGCGTCGCCGGTGACCAGGCGGGTGTTCCAGCCGACCTTGTCGATCGTCGAGGAGAACACCACCTTAGGCGTGTCCCGCCAGTTCCGCGCGAACGCGATCTCCGCCGGGGTGGCGTTGGGCTGCTGGTCGCCGGTCGGCCAGTAGGAACTCATGGTCTCCCAGAGCTTGCGGCCGTACAGCGACAGGCTGCTAGCCTGCTCCTGCTCGAGCCACCACTGGAACAGTTCGTCGCTCGGCCCGCCCCAGCCGATGTCGTCGCCGGCCGCGGCGATGTAGCCGTCCAAGGTCAGATTCATGCCGTAGATCAGTTTCCGCACGGCGCCAGCCTTCCGTCTCGTAGTGGTCGAGGGCGTCCTTGAACTCTGTCGTCCCGCATATGATCGGCAGCGTCCTGTCCCTCATGGTGCCACCGTAACTGCCCATGATCTGGATGCCATAGCCTTCGGTCAGCTTTTCAACTGAGCTGCCCGGTGAAGGATCGGCCCGAGCATGCTCATCCCCGGGTTTGACTCCCGGTAGTACCACACCAAGCCGATCGACCGCTGGAATGCCCACGCGGCTCCACGCCACCACTCAACGTCACCGCAAGCCAGCTCATTGCGGAGGACTGACCTTCTTTCGTCGTCGAGCATGTGCCAAGGGGCAAACATTTCGGAGTGCGCTAGGTCGTGGGGCGCTGCAACAGCGCGTGACGACGGATGCACTCAAGGCGCCATTCCGGAAACTGGTCGATGGGTAGCAGGCGCTGACTTCCCTTGAAGATGAGTTCCGTATCGGCTTTACTGTTGGCACAGGGGGCGGGAGGCACTTACAGATGATGAGCTCCAGCGCTGAGGCTGAATCACAGATGAGGTCCCGAACATGGACATGCTGAACGGCGAGGAGATTGCCGAGGCCAGGCTGAGCGACTGGCGCAAGTTGGCCCAGGGACTCCATGCCCGCTACCTGGTCGACGACTTCGGCACCGGTGCACGGTTCGTTACCGCGGTAGGCGAGGCGGGCGATGCGCTCGGACACTACCCGAGCGTGTCGATCGGGAATGGGTATGTCGATCTCAAGATGGTCAGCGCGGACGCCATCTACCGCGACGACGAGGGCACCGAACACGTCGTCGAATGGGTGACCCAACAGGACGTCGACCTCGCGCGACGGATCACCGAGATCGCCGCCGACCACGAGGTCGACGCCGACCCGGCCTCGGTCAGCGTAGTCGAGCTCGGTCTCGATACGGCCCACTCCGCGACCATCGCCCCGGTGTGGGCCGCGCTGTTGACCGGGAACGCCGAGGCCCAGGGTCACGGGTCGCCCAGCGACGAGATCAGGGACGCTACAGGGCGTGTACCGAACCTGTGGTTTGGGGACGCCCGTGCGCACGAGACCCCCAGACAGCGGTTCCACGTCGAGGTCTATGTGGCGCCCGAAGTGGCCGAGCAACGAATCGCCGCTGCCGTCGCCGCGGGCGGGACTGTCGTCGATGACAGCGGCGCGCCGTCGCTCACCGTGATCGCCGACCAGGACGGCAACACAGGAGTCCTATGCGTCGCCGAGTCCCCCGCGACGAGATCAACCTCGTGACTTTTCTTCAACTCGTTCCCGAGACAACCCTGAGGTGGGCGTGACGACGACGCATGTGATCAAGCCGCTCACGGCCGAGACCTTCCCGGCGTGGCTGGCGCTCGCGCAGAAGCACAACGGGGTCTGGGGCGGGTGCTACTGCTCGTATTTCCACGACGACACGGAGCGCACCGTCAAGAGCGAGTACGACGGGCCGACGTTCAAGCGGAGACTCGTGGCGGAGGGCGTCGCGCACGCCGCGCTCGTCTTCGACGGCGACGACGCCATCGCGTGGTGCGAGTACGGCAGCCCGGTCGAGCTGCCGCGCATCTATCATCGCAAGGAGTACGACGCAGGCGAGTCCGAGCCGGCGCCGTGGCGCATCACATGCTTCTTCGTCGATCGCGACCACCGACGGTCGGGAGTGGCACGGGAGGCGCTGGATGGCGCGCTCGAGCTGATCGCGCAGGCCGGCGGCGGCGAGGTGGTCTCGTTCCCCAACGAGCTCGCCCCGGGCAAGAGGTCGTCGTCCTCATTCCTCCACAACGGTACGAGGGCCATGTTCGAGAAGGCGGGATTCACGTTCGAGCGTCACATCGGCAAGAGCAAGACCGTGATGCGCAAGACGGTCCCGCCGGCCCGCGGCTGACGCTGGAGTCGCACGCATCTTTCCTGGTGTTCATCGCACAGGCCCACCGGTAGAGTTCACGACCGTACCGCAGCGCACCCTCACCGTTAGGAAAGCCATGGCAAAGACAGCTCACGTTGAACGGCTTGAGATTGCTGTCGGGGGGCTATCCCGAGCTGAATTGATGAGCAGGCTGAGCTCGCGGGGCGTCCTGCTTAACGCGCATGCTAAAACCCTGTTGGAAAACGCCGTCTTCGACAAGCGGGCCATCCGCGCCATTGTGGTCACCGAGCGCACGGTCGCCGGCTTGGGCCTTCCCGGTGGTGTGACACTTCCCCAGATCCTCGAGGGTGCGCAGCAACAGGGCTTGTTGCTCTGCCCGGCGGACGCTGGGCCCTATTTGCGCATGGCTCTGAGCGATCAGGCGACATCCCTTGATTCGGTGATGTCCTCAGGGAGGGCGCCCACCGGCGCCCTTACGGTTGCTGCCGAATCGCTGAGTGCTGACGACGACTATCCCAAGGGCTTCTATCTTCGCGTCGTGGACGGGCAAGCCTGGCTGCGTGGCTATCGATGTGACGACGAGCATCCGTGGTCCGCCGATGACCGGTTTGTCTTTCGTCTGGACCCCGCAGCCTGATTGAGCTCAACCCGGCCCAGGCGGACGGCCGGGCGCAGACGGTGCCGGTGATCTACTCGTCTGGTGAAGGGGATGGCGACATCGAGCGGACTACTCACCATCACCCCGTCGAATAAGCTCGAGCGGCCTACCGGTGATCCCGGATCAGGGGGGAGGTGATTGCGCCCATTTCGCGGGGGTCGACCTCGGGATGGGTGGCGGCCCAAGCATGAAGCGCGTCAATATAGTTTGTGAGCGGTCCGCCCGGGTCAGGCACACGGTCCGCTTCAGCCTGCAATGCACGGATAGCGGCCCACAACTCCTGACCTCGACCTGAGCCGACCGCCGCTAGGAATAGCTCCTTCTCTGACGGCACAGCCTCACCGCGCTGGCGCGCCGGGCCGTAGCGGAACTGATACCACGACTCGTAGTAAGCCCTCAACGCTGCACTGAGTTCTTCGTCGACCATGGGTCAGTCCTCCTTCAATTTCTCGGCGAGCATCACGATAATTCCGCTGGGGCCGCGGAGGTACGTGAGTTTGTAGAGGTCCTCATAGGTCGCCACACCGCGTAGCGGATAGCATCCATGCTTCGCAGCCACCTCAAGGGCCTCGTCGATGTCGTCGACCGAGAAGGCCACCCGGTGCATCCCGATGTCGTTGGGACGGGTCGGGTTCGACTCGATCGCTTCGGGGTGGATGTATTCGAAGAGCTCGAGCCGACCATGACCGTCCGGGGTCTGGAGCATCGCGATGTTGGCGTGGTTGCCATCAAGTCCGACGGCGGTATCGGTCCACTCGCCGCTGACCGTGTCACGGCCGATGACCGTAAGACCGAGATCGGTGAAAAAAGCGATTGTTGCTTCGAGGTCGCGAACGGCGATACCGACGTTCTCAAGTTTGATGGCCATGCGTTGAAGCTACCAAGGCGGACCGATTACCTCCAGAGGCGAGGCGTCGTCGCTCCGGGTTCGTTCCGGGCTGCTACAACTGAGCCATGGGATGGCTCGATAAGAAGTTCGACACGTGGTTCGACGAAACGGACTGGCCGAAGGACCCGAGCTTGGATCTGTTCCGAGATGCGGTGTGGAGGCTGTCGCTGAACGGCGAGGCCAAAGGTTGGGTGACCGCCTCGGTCAGCCCCATGCGGTCGTTTCCCCTCCTCTGGGTCAAGCAGGAGCGGATGTGGACCCAGATGCACTGGTTCGGTGGCGAGCACGAATACCTGGAAGAGGACTACGGGCCCGACTGGCCTGTCGCGGAGGAACTGCGGGGCGGGCACTTTGCCACTTTCGACCCTCGAACCGGCCTCGAGGTAAATTTCGACGCGACCCTGGTTACCGGCTCCGAGCGTGACTCCCTGTGGGCACGACTGGATCACGGCGTGGAACCATACAACCGGAAATAGGCAGACCGCGAGCAGAGCCTCTTTCCCGCAGAGCGTTCGCTAGCCGGGCGTTCCGGCGCGCCCGCCTCTTTGGGCGAGCCGCTGCAGTTGCCATCTGTGCACGTCGGGCAGCCACTCCAACGGGGCCGAGGGGCCGACGCGCGGGTCGTCGGGCACACCGCCGTCGCGCAGGGCCGCTACATACGCGCGGTCCTGGTTGATTCGTGCCCGCAACTGCCCGGTTCCGCCGACTGAGCCGTGACCGGGGATGACGGCAGCAACGTCGTCGGCCACACCCTCGTACAGCAGCAGCGCAGCAAGGTAGTCCCCGACCGGATCCGCGGCCTCGAGGTCGAGGAACGGCATCAGGATGTCGGACAGCATGTCGCCGGCGACCAGGACGCCGCGCTCCTCGATCAGCAGCGCGGCATGACCCCGGGCATGGGCCTGATGCTCGATGATCCGGACTGTGGGCCCGTCCCAAGGAATCTGCGCAGCTCCGGCGGGCAGACCGGCAAGAAGACCGAGCATGTCCATCGGGATATCGTCGGCGTACTCCGGCGGCAGCCCCTCGGCCACGCGGGCCTTCCAGTCCGGGTGCGACAGCACATCGTGGATGGCGGCCGCGCAGCGGGCTGTACCGTAGCGGGGCACGTCGCCGAAGTCCGCGGGCCACAGCACGTGGTCCCAATGAGGATGCGTCGAGAAGCCTGCCACGACGGGCTGGCCCAACTCGCGCAGGTCGTTCGCGAGGTCGGCCATTTCGCCAGTTGTTATACCGGGATCGATGAGCAACACACCGTCCCGGCCCTGCACCACCACGGAGTTGCTCTGGATGAAGTCGCTCTCGTGCACGAGAACGCCCTCAGCAACGTGCTTCAGCATGAAACGCCTTCCGCTTGTGGTGTGCACCGCTGGTCGAGACGGTATTGCCTACCGGTGGTAGACCGCAAGCACTAGCGGACGAGCCGCCGTCGAGAAGGCGAACGCGGAACGCCCCCACGAAGCGCGGACTCCACACGCCGGAGACACTACGGGGCGACGGGCCCCCGGCCCGCCGCCCCGTAAGAATCCCCGGCGATCGTCAAAATCTGCAATTACTGGACCCTCGACCCCGGCAGGTACCAGGCCAGCGACGACGAGAAGGGCTCGCTGGGCAGGTTCCCGGTGCTCCAGAACTCGGTGGACCGCACCACGGGGGTGTGGCCGTGTCCGTCCTTGAGTACGGCGCGGACCGTGGCGGTGCCGGCGACAATCACGAGTCCGAGCAGAAGGACTACGAACAGTTCCATTTTTTGATTCCTCGGGTGGAGAGCGGATTGGATGACTCCAGTGTCGGAACCCTCCGTGTGAACAACCGTGTGAATCCCCCGGGACTGAATTCCCGGAACGCCAACGGGCCCCCGGGGCGTAAAATTGCTCCTATGGCCGAGACGTGGATTCGGCTCCTCGGTCCGCCAAAGATCGAGTCCGCAGGTACCGCTCCCCCACAGCCCAAAGGCCGCAAAGCCTGGGCTGTGCTGGCCTACCTCGCCCTGCAGCCGGACGGCGTCAGCCGTTCCCGGACCGCCATGTTGCTCTTCCCGGACGCCGCGGATCCGCTGGGCGCCCTGCGCTGGAACCTGTCCGAGCTGCGCCGGACCCTCGACGGCGTCTCCATCACCGGCGACCCGTTGCGGCTGACACTCCTGCCGCCCTGGCATTGCGACGCCCTAGAGTTGGTGGGCTCGGCCAACGGCCCCGGCCTGGACCCGCGAACGGTCGACGGCCAGCTGCTGGAGGGGCTCTCCTTCGCGGACAACGCTGTCTTCGAATCCTGGCTGGCGGACCAGCGGTACCGGCTCGAAAACTGCGTCCAGTCGCTGCTCTACGAAGCGTCGCTGGCCGCCCTCGCCGCGGGCGCTGCCGCCGACGCCGTCGAACTCGCCTCGCTGGCACTGCGCCGGGATGCGTTCCACGCGGACTGCACCGCCGTCCTGGTGAAGGCTCTCGTTGCCCTCGGCGAGCACCGGCGGGCGCGGGACGAGGTCGCTAAGTGTGCGGAGCTGTACCACCGTGAGCTGGGCCTGCCGCTGCCGGCGGAGGTCCGGCGCGCCCTGTCCGATTCCGCGCCGGTGGCCGACCCCGAGCTCCACGCCAACGTGGCCACCGTGCGGTCCTATCTCGACGCCGGCAGCGCCTCCCTCTCGGCGGGCGCCGTCGACCGGGGGCTCGACCAGCTGCGCCTCGCCGTCGTTCTGGCCCAGCGCGCTGGGCTACCAAACCCCGACCGGCACCTCGTGGCCGAATCGCTGGTGACACTGGCCGGCGCGCTCATCCACCAGGCCGGCGGCCGCGGCGCCGAGGTGGCCGACTTCCTGCACCGCGCGCTGTCGGCGGAAGCACCCGACGGCGTCTCCCGGACTGCCGCGGCGGCCTACCGCGAGCTGGGCTACTTGTCCGTCCAACGTGGAGTGCCGGACCGGGCGGCCGGCTGGCTGGACCGGGCGATGCAGGCGGCGCAGGGAATCCCGGAGGAGCAGGCCCGGATCCTGGCGATCCAGGGCATGCTGGCGTCGGACACCGCACACTACGGCGATGCGGTGGCTGCCTTCGCCGAGTCCAGGCGGCTGGCCCGGGCGGTGCGGAACCGCCGGCAGCTGGCGTTCAGCGAGGCGCTGCTGGGCCGCGTGCACCTGCTCCGCGGGGACCTGGAGCTGGCGGCCGCCGCCCTGGACCGGGCACTGGACTCGGTGGCGGCGGAACACTGGACCGCGTTCGAACCGTTTGTCGCCGGGGTCCGCGGTGAAACGTACCTGGCCGCCGGGCGGCTGGAGGAGGCCGCTGCCCTGATCGACCGGTCCTGGGTGATGGCCGAACTCGCCGGCGACCACTGCTACATGGCTTTGGCGGCCGGGGCCGAAGCCCGCCTGTTCCTGGCGCACGGCGACCTGGCCGCCGCCGAGCACTGGATCGACCGGGGCTTGGAACCCAAGCCCTGGTACCTCTGGTACACGGCCCGGCTGCTGGACACCGCGGCGGAAGTCACCATCGCCGCGGGCTCCCCGCGGGCCGCCGGGTTCGTGGACCGGCTGGCCGCGCTGGCCAGCCGGAGCGGCATGCGGGAGTTTGTGGTCCGGGCGCAGTCGCACCGCGCGGCCCTCGGAGACGAGGCCGCGGCCCAGTCCGTGCCCTGGCTCGCGAAGGAGATCGACAACCCAACGCTGACCGCGTTCCTGGCCGGCCGCCACGTCGTCGCGCATTGACCTCGCCGGCGTTGAGTTGGCCGCGGTTCAGCGGGTCCGGAGCTGATTCCGGAAGCCCTGTCCCGCCGTCGAACACGGGACTAACATGCAGCTGTACCGATGGAATTGCCACCGTGCTGACTACTGCGTGGAAGGACATTTGTCATGGAATGCATTACGTGGTTCGCGCCGATTCTGCCCGGGAAACTGGACGAATGGAAGTCGCTCGACGCGGAGATGAACGGCCCGCGCCGGGAGGAACATGCCCGCTCCAGGAAGCGCATGGGCGTCACCCGGGAGGTCGCCAGCCTGGTGCAGACCCCGCAGGGGGATTTCGTCAGCCTGTTCCATGAGGCCGAGGACCTTGCGAAGGCCTTCCAGACGCTCGCCGCCTCGGATGATCCCTACGATGTGTGGTTCCGCGAGCATCTGGTCAGCGTGCACGGGCTGACAGCGGAGATGCTTGCGGGGCCCATCCCGGCGACGCTGTTCTTCGACTACCGGGCCGACGGCTGATAGCGGCTGACGAAACACACCCGGGTTAAACAAAAGCAGGGCCCGTCAAAGACGGACCCTGCTCGAAACCTGTAAGGTTCCGGACTCAGAAGAGTTAGCTGAAAGCTAAGTCTTAGAGAGCCTGGATGTTTACGGCCTGGGGACCCTTGGGGCCCTGCTCGGTTTCGAAGGAGACCTTCTGGTTCTCTTCGAGGGAGCGGAAGCCGGAGGAAGCGATCGCAGAGTAGTGCGCGAAGACGTCCTGTGAGGAGTCATCGGGGGAAATGAAGCCGAAGCCCTTTTCAGCGTTAAACCATTTGACGGTACCAGTAGCCATTATTTTTTGTCCTTCGTGAAGGTGGAGGAAAAGTCCCGACTTTCGGGTCCTCCGGTGTGGGGTGCTCAAAACCGCTGCTTCAGAAGAACAAGGTCTTGCAACCTTGCGTACTGCCTGAACTACGAACTGCATAAACACAACAACAGGATCAACACTACAGGAGTTTCGCGGGGCGGCTTACCAAAGCGGTTTTCACGGGACGACGGCGGGGCCCCGCCGCCCTTATCCGGGCGCCCGCCGGGACGTCCCCCGATCTAGAATGGCGACATGACACCACAGGAGCTGGCAAACCTGACGCACCTGCGCCGGGCCCGGGACCTGATCGACCGTGACTACGCCCGGCCGCTGGATGTGCCCACCATGGCTGCCGGTGCGCTGATGTCCCCGGCGCACTTCTCCCGCCAGTTCAAAGCGGCCTACGGCGAGACCCCGTACAACTACCTCATGACCCGGCGGATCGAACGCGCCATGGCGCTGCTGCGGGCCGGTTCCAGCGTGACGGATGCGTGCATGGAGGTGGGCTGTACGTCGCTGGGATCGTTCAGCTCGCGGTTCACCGAGATCGTCGGCATGACCCCCAGCGAATACCGGTCGCGGGAACACCACGCCGTGAACGCGATGCCGCCGTGCATTGCCCGGCTGCGCACCCGGCCGCCCCGGAAGCAGGGCGTTCAAGCCGAGCAGGATTGAAGAAGCGCTCCGGCAGCCGCAGCCCTAGCGTGGAGACATGAACATTTCACTGCAGTACTCACAAATCACCGTCAATGACCTCGACGAGTCGCTCGCGTTCTACCGCGACGTGCTCGGCCTGGAAGTCCGCAACGACGTCGGCTCGGACGGGCAACGCTGGGTCACCCTCGGCAGCACGGCCCAGCCGGATCTGGAGCTGGTGCTGTCCGAGCCGCATGCCGGCCGCTCCCAGGACGACGGCGACGCCCTCCAGCAGCTGCTCGTCAAGGGCGCCCTGCCCATCCTGGTGTTCCGCACGGACGATCTGGACGCCACGTTCGAGGCGGTCCGGGCCTCCGGCGCGGAGGTCCTCCAGGAACCCATCGTCCAGCCGTGGGGACCGCGCGACTGCGCCTTCCGCGACCCGTCCGGCAACATGGTCAGGTTTAACCAGGCCTGACGGGCGGGAAGAGACGAACGACGCCGGGGCGGACGCAACCGCGCTAGCTGCGGTGACCCGCGCCCGCCTCGGCCATGGCCCGGACAGGCGGAGCTTCCGGGGTGGCCGGGCGCCCCGGGGTTGCCGAAGTGTCCGCGGGCGCCTCGGGTGCGTCGTTGCAGACCCGGCGCCCCACGGCGCGCCCCGCGGCCATCGAGAGCCGGTGGGCGGGCTGTTCCACGTAGCGGTAGAACAGCTCGGCTGCCACAAACGAGGCGGCCACAGAGACGGCGAGCGCCAGCGGAAGCGAGACCGATCGAAGCAGGGTGACGGCGGCCAGGATGATCGGAAGGTGCACCAGGTAGAGGCTGAAGGACACGCGTCCCAGCCATTGCGCCAAGGCCGTGTCACCGAGCCGCTTGGCCGGCTCCCAGGCCACGAAGAGCAGGACGATCAGCACCGCGCCCACCGTGACAACGGCTTCGACGCCGGGGACCGGCTGCTCGGGGCTGATCCACTCCGCGTTGGCCAGGAGAAGTCCCGCCGCGGCCACGGCGAACCAGACGAGGCGCGGCCAGTTCCGCATCAGTTCACCGATCCGCTCACGCTCAGCGCCGAGGACCGCCCCGATGGCGAAGATCGGGAGGTAGGTCAGCCAGTCCACGTCCTGCACCCCAGCCACGACGGCCAGCAGGAGCGCAAGTCCGATTTTCACGTGCCAGAGGCGCCGCCAGCGGACGGCAATGAGGACGTAGGCCGGCAGCAGGAGGGAGAACGCGACTTCCCACTTCAGGGACCAGAGCGGGGTGTTGATGGTGCTGGCGTTCAGCAGGAGCAGGCCGTCCTTGAGGACCTGGCCCGCGCTGGGCTCAGTCACGTACATGTCCGCCCACGGACTCTGCAGCGGCGACGCCGACCGGGGAACCACGGCAATCAACGCGACTGCCACCACCAGGGACGCCCAGGCCGGCAGGTAGAGCCGGAAGAAACGCTTGGCGTAGTACTGCGCCCAGCTCCTGGCCGCGCCGGGCCGGGTAAACGGCAGGACCAGGACGAAGCCGGAGAGCACAAAAAACACGTGGACAGCCGGAGTGCCGTTCCAAAGGACGTGCAGCGGGGAGAAAACAGCCCACCACTCTGCAGTGCTGAGTTCCGCGGAGCGGTCGTCGCTGACTGCGCTCCCGATTCCGGGGAGCGTCGACATGACGTGGCAGGCGACAACCACCAGGGCGGCAATCCCCCTGAGGCCGTCCAGCTGCGTGACTCTTGAATGAGCAGACTTAGAGCGCATTCACCTCATGTTACCAGTTCGTTACATTGCAGCCCCGGACCCTTCCCGCCTGATTCCATGATTGCTACGATTGCTACGGAGGCAGCCATGACAACCATTCCGCACCGCGAACTGCGCAACCAGAGCAGCAAGATTCTTGAGCGCGTGAAGAACGGCGAAACCATCGATGTCACGAACAACGGCGAAATCACCGCCACCCTGATCCCTCCGTCCGCCTCCCCCTTCGAGCGGCTGTTGCTGGCAGGGCAGGTCCGGCCAGCGGCCGGCGTCGTTGACTTTCAGGCAATGCCGCGCGTCCGTCAGGCCGCGGGCACGGCGGACATCCTGGCGGACCTTCGCGGGGACCGTTGATCATCTACGTGGACTCCTCTGCTGCCCTCAAACTCGTGGTGGAGGAGAAGGAATCAACCGCCGCAGCCAGGTATCTCTCAACGACGGCGGCTCGCGGTGACAAGCTGGTGGCGTCCATGTTGCTCTACACGGAGCTTCATTGCGCAGCCCACCGGCGCGGTCTACCCGGCGGGCTGGTCAATTCCGTGCTCAGTGGACTCAATCTGGTGGATCTGGCGCGCTCGGACCTGATGTACGCGGCCGCCTTCCCCGGCGGTTTGCGGAGCGCCGATGCCATCCATCTCGCGTCGGCCATCCGGCTGCAGTCCGACGTCCTGGTTGCCTACGACGCCGAACTGCTCGCCGCGGCAGTGGATGCCGGCCTCAACGTCCTGTCCCCGGACAGCAGCTCCCCTTCCGCCGAGGGCCAGGAGTGAACGTTCTTCGCACCAAACCCTGATCGGCCCGAATAAGGGCTTCCGGCGTCAGCTCCGGCGCAGCGGCCAGGCACTCCACACGCCGGACACCTCCCGCAGCCTGACCTCAGCGTCATGGAGGCGGGCGGCCGCGAAGGCGGGTTCGCCTTGTCCGCTCTCCGAGCCGGAGCCGTCGAACGCGGCCAGGGCGTATTCGCTCCACCGCTTGCGGCCCACCGGGTAACGTTCGCTGTAGCCGCCGGCCGCGACCGTAAGCACCAGCATCTCCAGCCGGTCCGCCACCGTCTCGGCCGTTTCGTCGCAGGCATCGCAGCCGCACACCGGAAACGGGAAATCGTGCAGCACCCCGGCGTGCACCACAACTCCCGGATATCCGGTCAGCACAAACGTCAGTGACGCCGCCTCGGGATCCCGCGGGATGACCTTGACCGCTTCCAGCACATCCTTGACGTCCACCAGGATTTCCCCGGCATGGGCCGGATCGTCCTGGACGTCGACGTCGTACACCGCCGCCAGATGTTCGATCAGCGCACGGGCGACGACGTGAAGTCCGGCGAAGCGCTCCGGGTGGCTGTCCACGCTGTAGGAATCCGGGTCGGGCCCGTCGGCGCCCCATTGCCGGCCGTAGGGAATGGGCTCCCCCTGAGCGGAGTAGTAGGTGACGGCCGGGAGGGGCGGCCGGACATAGCGGGGTTGCCCCGTCGCCGCGGGTACCGGGCGGGGCGGCATTGCCGCGGGCTCATCCGGCTCTTCCAGGGCCCAGTCCGACAGCACGGCAATCAGCCCGCGGACCGCAGCGTCGTCCGCGCTGCGCAGACCCTCCAGCAGGCGGTCGACTCCGAACTGCTTCGCTCGGTTTCCCACCGTGGGTGGGGCCCCTTCGTAGGCGGTCCACTGCGCGTCCGGCCGCAGCCGGGCAAGGGCGTTCCCGGCGAAGACGGTCGCGGCCGCGCTGAGCCTGCTGTCCTCCGCGAGCTGGGAGTCGGCCGTGCGCAGGAACCAGATCAGCCGTTCGGGGTCGGCGGCCAGTTCGTCGGCCCGCACGCCCTGCGCCGCGCAGAAGTCAACGAACGCGGCGTAGCCACCCACATGCCGGACCACTGCGGGACCCGGCCCTTCCCGGTACAGCGCCGTACCGCGAGACATGGGTGCGGGCAACCCGGTCGGCGGTCCTTCGAACAAGTCCTCTGTCGTCCCCATACCGCGATCGTAGTCCGCGGGGCTGCAGGGGCCGAGGACCGCATTGGCGCCGCTGACTTTCAACTCTGCCACGCCGTCGGCAGCGGTTCGCGGAGAGCCCTTCCGTCACCCGGCCTGCCGCCAGTCGCCGCTATAGGCACTTGGGCTGGTAGGCCGGATCAGCGGGCCCTGAAACCCTACTCAGGGCGTGGGCCACAATCTGGTGCACCACGGGGTCGTTCGGCGTCTGGTCGTGTTCGAAGGCGTCGGCCGGGCATTTGTCCTGGATGGTGATGTTGGTGACCTGCTTCGCCGGACCGTTGAGGAACTGGCTGTTGTAGGGGATAACCACTTCGTCGTGCACCGTGGAGATGACGGTATAGGAGGGTCCTGCAACCGTATCGCCGATGGAGTTGAGCTTCTGCATAAAAGCCGACCCCGCCTGCTGATCTGCGCAGGCGGCACAACCCACGCCAGTGTAATTGGGGTCCGGGACGGCGCCCGGCTGCGGGACGATCACACCTTCGGTGCCGTGATTGGAGGGAGCGATCCCGATGAGATGGTGGACATTCTTGGCACCGCCCAGGAAGCCCATGTAGTAGCGGGGCATCATGCCGCCCTGGCTGTGGCCGACGAGATCCACCTTCTTGGCGCCGGTGGCGGAACGCACCTTATCCACGAACGGAGCGAGCTGCTGCGCCGAATCGGCGACCGGCGCGGTGGCATACACGCCGTTGGTCTCGCCGTAGTTGAGGGCGAAGACGCAGTACCCGGCGCTCTTAAGGCTTGGCGAGAGGGTGGACCAATTCTTGTCCATGCTCTCGAAGGTTCCTGGCACCAGAATGACCGGATACGGATGCTCAGCGCTTGGTTTGCAGGACCAGTCATTGGCACCCGGCGGGGACAGCTCCACAGTTCCCGCATGGGCGGGAGCCGCGGCCAGGGACCCGGCCAGGACGGCAACGGCAGCGGTGGACAGGACTTTGGTGAGCAGTGACATAGAAACCTCTTTGTTCGTGTGTCAGCGGACTGCGGGCCGGCAGTAATCCCTGTGCTGCGGGGTCAGCCAAGGTTGCCCGGATACTCAAACGTAGGCCGCCTACAGCCCGGTGCGGCTAGGGATCTGCACGGATGTGCACGAAAACCGGCTCCGCGGGTTGACCCTGCCCTGCCCTGAAGTGACGCTCCCCCGCGCCTCAAAGTTACTGGCCAGTAGGTCATTGTCGCCGGAGAGCGGCCTGGGAAAACCGCCAGCCGCGACTGCACAAACGTTCATTTGACGGGCGCCCCCGGCGCCGGCCCTGTCGCTCGCCGGCTGCGCGCAGTACGAGCGCGGCTATACCGTGCACAGCCGCGGGCATATCCTGCAGGAAGACCTGTCCGTGACCCACAGTTATCGGAGGAAGACTTATGGAAATGCCGAAAGCGTCCGACGCCGACAAGGAGCACTTCCGCTCGGTGCTGCCCGACCATCCCGAGGTGGTGGTCAAGCCGATGTTCGGAAACCTCGGGGCGTTCGTGAACGGCAACATGTTCGCCGGTCTGTTCGGCCCCACCATCGGCGTGAAGCTGGGCGAGGCGGACAAGGAAACGCTCGAAAGTACCGAGCGGACCGTTCCGTTCGGGCCGGCCGAGCGCCCCATGGGCGGCTACACCGGATTGCCGGAGATCTGGAATGCCGAGGGCGACGGCGATGAGGCCCGGGCCAAGGCCTGGGTGGAGAGAGCATTCGAGCACGTGGCCGGGCTGCCGCCAAAGGCCCCGAAGGCTTCTAAGAAGTAGCCATGCCCTCCCCCGGCGCAGGCCCAGTCCACGAGGTCGATACCCTGGTGGTCGGCGCTGGCCAGGCCGGCCTGGCCACGAGCTACTGGCTAAGCCGGCACGGCGTCGACCATCAATTACTGGAGCAGCGGCCGGAACTGGGCGGCGCCTGGCAGGACCGCTGGGATTCGTTCTACCTGAACACCCCGAACTTTTCGTTCCTGTTGCCGGAGCTGAGCTACGACGGTCCCGAGCCGGAGGCTTTCCTCCCCCGGGACGAGGTGATCGGCCTCTTCCGTGACTACGCTGCGCGGATCAACGCGCCGGTCCGGCTCGGCACGGAGGTGACCCGGGCCGGCGTCGTCGACGGCCGCTTCGCGGTCGAGACCAATCAGGGCCGCTGGCACGCACGGAACGTGGTCCTCGCGAACGGCGCCTTCCAGCTTCCGCGGATTCCGGCGTCGGCCGCCAAACTCCCCCGGCACATCCGCCAGCTGCACAGCCACGACTACCGCAACGCGCGGCAGCTTCCCGACGGCGCCGTGCTGGTGGTGGGCACCGGGCAGTCCGGTGGCCAGATCACCGAGGACCTGCTCGACGCCGGCCGGGAGGTCCATCTGGCCGTCTCCACCTGCCCCGAGGCGCCGCGGCGCTACCGCGGCCAGGATATTTTCTACTGGATCCTGCAGGTCAACCTCCACGGTCCCGAGTTCGGCATCAACGGCCTCCAGGCGGACCAGCTGCCCTCACCGGCCGCGCGTTTTATGTGCAACCCGTTGATCTCCGGCAACGGCGGCGGCCACAGCATCCATCTCCGTGACCTCGGCCGGCGTGGCGTCCGGCTGCACGGCCGGTTTGAGGGAGCGGACGACGGCGGCCTCATCTTCAGCCACGACCTCCCCGCACGCCTCGCCCTGGTGGAGGCGGGGTTCCGCGAGCGCCTGGGGCGCATGGCCGACGCCTACATCGCCGCGGCAGGCATCGACGCCCCGCCCGCAGAGCCCACGCCCACGGACGACTGGCTGCCTGCAGAATCGGGGGCGCGGCTCGATCTGGCTGCCGGGGGCGTCACCTCGGTCATCTGGTCCACCGGCTACGGCCTGGACTTCAGCTTCCTCGACCTGCCGGTGCTCGACGAGTGGAACTACCCGCGGCACAGCCGCGGCGTCACCGAAGTCCCGGGTCTCTACGCCGTGGGCCTCCCCTGGCTCACGAAGCACCTGTCGGCCACGCTGTCCGTGGTGGGCGACGATGCGGAGTTCGTGGCCGGGCACATCGCAGGGCGTTGACCGGGCCGCCGTCGCCGCCGTTACAAGTAGTCCCCGGCCCGTTCGCGGGCGATTTCGAGCAGCGTGGAATGGAAGGCGACCTCGGCCGGGGCGTAGACCTTGTCCTGGCGCTGGGCCAGGAGCACCCGCCGCAGGGGCGCGGCGGAGCCGAGACTGATGACGCGGACGTCCGGGTGCTGCAGGGCCACGGCCGTCTTCGGCACCATGGCCACGCCCATTCCAACGCTCACCATCGCCTGCGCTTCCTGGTAGTCATTGGCCAGGAAACCGATGGTCGGCTCGAACCCGGCCTCATGGGCAGAGCGCTGCAGCACCTCGACGACGGGGTGCGCCTCGGCCCGCACAATCCACGACTCTTTGCGGAGCTCCTCCATCCGAATCTCCTCGCGGTCGGCCAGCGGATGGCTGCGGGACACCAGCAGCACCGTGCTCTCCTGGAACACCTCCGTGATCCGGATGGAATCGTCGTGAAAGCGGTTCCAGGGGTAGTCCCAGAGCAGGCACAGCCCGGTCACTCCGGACTGCAGGTCGCTCACCAGGTCATCGAAGCGCGCACTGCGGACGGATAGGCCGATGGCCGGGTACCGCTTCTTGAAGGCCCGGATGACCACCGGCAGGAAGGACCCGGCCAGCGTGGGGAACGTCCCGACGGTCAGCGAGCCGCGCTTGAGGCCGGCGATCTGGTCCAGGTCGGACTGGGCGGCGCGCATCTGTCCGATGACTTTGCGCGCGTGGCCGGCCAGCACCTGGCCTGCCTCCGTGGGCACCACCCCGCGGGAGCGCCGGTTCAGCAGCGGCTGCCCCACTTCCTGCTCGAGTTTGCGCAGCTGCTGCGAGACGGCGGAGGGCGTGTACATCATCAGCTCGGCCGCGGCGGTGATGGATCCCTGCTCCACCACCTCCACCAGCAGGGCGAGGCGCCGGATGTCGAACAATTCCTGGTCATGATCGTTAAGCATCGCTTCGCCCATCTGTTGATTCCGTTAATTCTATACAGTCACCCTCCCGTTCGCGGGGTGAAGTGAGCAATTTCCGACGGCGGCACCTCCGGATAAGGGCTTGCGTGGGCTTTGCAGGCAGTGAATGAAGCATCGCTACATTCCCGTGCAGAAATCCCACCTTGTCTTCATTTGTGATCTGGATCAAGCTCGAATCAAGCCCTCGAACACCTCGGGGCAGAACCGATGCAAGGAACAGACCATGAAGATCGAAGCGGAGTGGATGCGCGGAGGCACCAGCAAATGCTGGGTTTTCGAAACCGGCCAGCTGGGGGAAACCGGGACCAGCCCGGACGTCCTGCTGCCCCGGCTGTTCGGCAGCCCCGACCACCGGCAGATCGACGGGGTGGGCGGCGCCACCTCCACCACCAGCAAGGCGATGATCCTCCACCGCCCGGCCGATGCCGGCTTCGACGTCGAATTCACCTTCGCCCAGGTGGGCATCGAAGAGGCCGCCGTGGACTGGGGCAGCAACTGCGGCAACTGCTCGGCAGTGGTGGGCCTGTACGCCATCGAAAAGGGCTGGGTGGTCCCCACCGGCGACGTCACCCGGATCGTCACCCGCAACACCAACACCGGCCAGGTCATCATCCAGCGGGTCTCGACGCCGGCCGGCGCCTTGCCGATCGTCCCGCAGGCCCAGATGCCCGGCGTCCCGTTCCCGGGCTACCGGGTGGGGCTCGGCTTCCTGGACCCGGCCGGCAAGACCACCGGCCGGTTGCTTCCCACCGGATCGGCGACCGATACCATCGTCGCCGGGGGGACGCGCTGGACCGTTTCCATGGTCGACGCCGGAGCTCCCGTCGTCATGCTGCGCGCCGAGGACCTGGGCCTGGACCCCGAGCGCTACGGCAGCTGGCCCGCCGGGCTGGAACTGCAGCTTGACACCCTGGAGCACATCCGGCGCCAGGCAGCGGTACGGATGGGGCTGGCAGCGACTCCCGGCGAAGCCGCCCGCGCCGTCCCCAAGGTCGCCGTCGTCGCCGCGCCGGCGCCGTCGGACGCCGGCAGCGACGTCGCCGTCGTCATGCTGTCAATGGGCAAGCCGCACCCGGCCCTGGCCATCACCGGCAGCATCGCCCTGACCCTCGCGGCCCGCACCCCGGGCACACTGCTGGGCGACATCACCGGCGGCACCACCGGCCCCACCCTGCGGCTGCGGACCCCGGCCGGGGTCATCGAAACCTGGATCGAGGAACGGGACGGGTCGCTGCTGGTCGGCGTCGACCGCACCGCCCGCACCATCGCCACCACCACCATCCACCTTCCCGAGGCCCTCGGCACCGCCGTCGACGCCGCCTTTGCCAGCGCTACTCAATGAGGAGACAGCATCATGACTAACATCGCAGAAAAGACTGCAGAACAGCCCACACAAGAGACCGCCGTACAGGCCGCCCCCGGCGGCACGCGCGTCGAGCCCTCCCGTCGACCCGACCGCCGCCGCCGTATCCTGCTGGTGACGGTAGCCGCCCTTACTATGCTGGGTCTGGCGGCCCTCCTGTTTGGAGGTGTCCTCCTAAACCCCGCGGCCGCCTCTGAATCGGAGCCGACCATGACCGCCACCCAGATCATTCCGCTCGTCATCCTTGTGGTGATGTTCGTCGTCGCCACAAAATGGCCGCTGAACATCGGCGTCATGGGGCTGGTGGCGTCCTTCGGCGTCGGCTACTTCATCCTGGGCATGAGCGACAAGGAAATCCTGGCGGACTTCCCGGCCAGCATCGTCCTGACGATCATTGGCGTGACCTACTTCTTCAGCATGGCCCAGCGGAACGGGTCCATCGACATCATCGTCCAGACCTGCGTGCGGCTGGTCCGCGGCAAGACCATGCTGCTCCCCTGGGTGTTCTTCCTGCTGGCGGCGGCGCTGACGGCGCTGGGCACCTTCTCCCCGGCGGCGGTCGCGCTGCTGGCCCCGGCGGCCCTGGGCCTGGCCTACGAGTCGCGCATCCACCCGGTCCTGATGGGCGCCTTCGTCATCAACGGAGCCCACGCCGGCGGCTTCTCCCCGCTGTCCGTCGCCGGTGTGCTGGTGCACGACATCGCACTGAAGAACGGCTTCCCCATCTCGCAGGGCGGGCTCTTCCTGGCCAGCTTCGCCCTGAACTTCATCCTCTCCGCCCTGACCATCGTGCTGTTCGCCCTGCTGGGCAAGCTGCGCGACAAGCACGGCAACGAGTACACCGGCCTGGACACGGCCCGCACCGGCCGCCCCGGGGGCCAGCAGATCTTCACCCTGTTCTTGATCGCCGCGATCCTGGTGTGCACCTTGGGCTTCCACATGCCGATCGGCTTCGTGGCCCTCTCCGCCGGCCTGCTGCTGGCGTTCGTCAACATCAAGGAACACAAGACGTTCATCGGGGGCGTGTCCTGGTCCACCGTGCTGCTGGTGGCCGGCATGATCACCTACGTCTCCCTGCTCCAGCACGTGGGCGTCATCGACACCCTCGCCGAGATGGCCCTGGCCCTGGGGGCGCCGCTGCTGATCGCCCTGGTGCTCTGCTACGTGATCGGCGTCGGCTCCGCCTTCGCATCGTCGACGGCGCTGCTCACCGCGTTCATCCCGATGGCCGGCCCGCTGCTGGCCAACAGCTCGTTGAGCGCCTCCGGCACGGTGGCGGCCCTGGCGATCGCGGCCACCGTGGTGGACGTTTCCCCCTTCTCCACCGACGGCGCCCTGGTGGTGGCCAACGCCCGCGACAACGACCGCCAGCGTGTCTACCGCCAGCTCATGATGTACGCCGGGGGCGTGGTCCTGGTGGCTCCCGCCCTGGCCTGGGTGCTGCTGGTGCCGACGGGGATTATGTAGGCTGCGGGCACTTCTAACCCACCAAAGGCAGGGCGGCTCTTTCGGCCGCCCTGCCTTTGGTGGGTTATGGCGCCCATCCGTTTCACACGGCTCTGGGCGGGCAGTAAGGAAGCACGGGAACGACGCGGCTACCGAGTGGGCGCTGCATCTCCGATGACCCCAGATTCGATTTCCTTATCTGTGGTCTCTGCCGGCACCCGACGACGCTCCTCTATTCCTTGAGCTACGTGCAGGATTGTGTCTTCGACTGTTCCGCCGATCGCCTTGGGAACTGAAGCCACCCCCTCGGCAACGGCAACAGCGGCACCCGCCACTGCCCCGGTCGCCTTCTGACCCAGACGCATCACCGATTCGTGCCACTGGGTGCGCTTGACGGCGCTGGCTTCGGGCATGCCAAAGTTTGAGCTGAAGATCCGCAGCAACCGCTGCAACTCCTCGGCGGAGGTGTAAAGCCTGCCCATTTCCAAGGGGTTCGTGATGCGAGTCAACGCGTCAACATCCACAGCCGCGGACACGGCGTCGGAGAGGTTTTGGATTGCTGCCGTGGTGCTTGCCAATCGCCGCTCCCGCGACTTGGCGATGTGACGGGCGTGGGCAGTAGAATCCGATCCGTCATGCGAGCTGCGGACGGCCTCCAGGGAGTCCATGCGAACCATATTGGTGAGGGCCACGGCCGCGATGACCAGCCAGTGTTTCAATTCGCCTTTGGCTGCCGCCTCGGCGCGACTCACCCGCTTGCTGAAATTCTTGACGGCCAGCCCGTCTGCAATGGTGTCGAGGTGGTTGAGGGCGACGGCGTGCGCCTGGGCAAGTGCGGCCGCCTGACCCGACACTTGGTCCCAAAGGGCATCGTTGAGGCGGCCGGTCTCCTCGAAATACCCAAACGCCTTGTCCAGGACATGTGTTGTGCCCTGCACGTTCCCAAGGGCTTCATCACGGTTGTCCCGGACGATTGTGTCCAGTTTCGCGTCAACAGCCTGCACGAGGGTATCGAGTTCCTTGAGGGCCACGCGGATCGCCAGAGTTGCGGCCATGATCTGCACGTTCGCGGCAGCGGCCGGGTTGACCGGTGAGGAGCTCACCAGTTCGATAATGGTGTCGATCCTGCCATCGGACTGGCGTAGCACACCGCTGACGATCCCGAGCTTTTCCTCGGTGGACCCGACGAGTTCCAAAAATCGCGCGTAGGATTCGGGAGTCATGTGGAAGGAGTTGCCCGGGACATTAGCCGACATGGCAAGCGCAGCTGCCCCAGTCAGGCCGGCAAGCAGATCCGCTACCCCTGAACCTAGGTTCGCGCGGGCCTCTTCTTTGACGTCAAGCTTGCGGAACAGCTCGGCAATTGCTGTCGGGTCGCCCGCCACTAAGGCATTTCTGCCCTCGACGTATAGGGAGAGTTCACGGTCGTTATCGGTCATCCCAACATCTTCACACACGCCGGCCCTGGCAGGGCGGCACTTCGGGGTCCCCGAGAATCTGTGTTGCCGAGCAATGTCATCTCTCGCCCATTCAAGGCCAAAGAAAGTTTTCAGCGAGAAGTTCTTCGGGGGATGCACGCATGAGCAACCATTCCACCAGTTAGCTCAGTTCCCCGAGCCCGATCTCACGCGGTGCTAATCTCGGGGACAAACCAAACGAAGTATGGAGATAACGGTGGCAGGAACAGCCGACAAAGTGGCAGACGCGATCAAGGCCGGCGGCACGACGGCGAAACAAGCTGCCGCCAAAGTGCATGATGTAGCCACCGACCCTGTCGTGCAGGAGAAGGCCCGGAAGCTCGCCGAGATTGGCGAAAGGGTCTACCGCGCGGCCAACAGTCCGGAGGCGAAGAAGGCTTACCGTCAGGTCGCAGCCTTCGTGAAGAAGACACGCAAGAGGTAAGGCTTTCCGGCCGACGCTTCGGTATCCCAGAATCTGTGTGACCCACCAATGTTAGCCCTCCCCACAATGGAGGGGCGACTACGTGGCAACCCGATTGATTTTGAACAGCGAGCGGGATGGGTTCACCTGTATCTGGGACATGCGGTCCGCAAGAATATGGCCGAAGTGCATGGTGCCGAAGTCCTCAAGCCAGGCGTTCGAGGCACTAATGCATCCAGAATCACCGGTTCGGACATCAGCGGTGAAAATCTGTTTACTTGCCACCGGTCGATCCGCCCGGCCTGACGAAGGCGACAGTTTCACCTTCGTCTGGCGGGAGTGGCCGATCAGGGAATTCTTCGTGAACGGGCTATCGGGGGCAGACCTGCGCCATACCCAACGGGCGCGCCCGAAGGCCCCCAGCCAAGCTCAGCCACTCCTGATCGCTTCGTGCCCGATCCGCGACTTCGATCATGGGGTCGAGAATAGATTCAGGAACCGGCGAGGCCCCAAGATCCTCGGCGACGTCAGCAAGGATCGCATCCGCGACTCGAGGCCTTAGCTCCGCGGAACCCGCGGCGTGGAAGACCGAATATCGGAAGGCATCCGCGTGTATGCCCCTGCGGACACTGACGGTGCACTCGCCGAGACTCGTTTCGAGTTCCATCGACGCCAGCGAGCGGCCTTCACCTAGCCTGAAATTACTTATCCCGACGGCCGGACTGTTACCCAGGTTCGTGCACGAAGCCCAAATCCGATTCAGCATCGCCTGCCGCCGTATCGAGTCAAACGCTTTGCCCACCTCGCTGGCTTCAATGTCTCTTCCTTCAGTCTCGACGCTGGCTCCCGAGAATCGAATTAGTGGATGGCTTCGAGGCTCGATTGCGTAGTGGACTGAGGTTCGTGAAAGCTCGAAATGATAGGATTCGCCTCCCGCGGCCAGCTGGCCAATGAGTGCGCTATCCAAGTACAGCCGTTCATTTTTCAACTCACCGACGACTCCGGAGTCCTCCAGAAGGTCGATGCACCAATCGTAAAACTTCTGCTCATCTGGCCTGATGAACTGCTGGTAGTCCTCCACCGTCAGGGCTGTCGGCGCTAAGCTCCGAAACGAGCCCTCAGCGGCGGGGAACGTCATCACATTCCTGGGGCCAAGATATTCGCCGCCGACGGCGCGTCGTGCCTCTGATTCTTTTTGCCCCTCTGGCATGTGGCGATCCTATTGCAGCGTGCCAGCCGTAATGCAAAGGCTCGCGGGCGAGCCCTCGAATCTGAAAGTTTCCACACAGTTGGTCCGCTGCGATCTCCCCTGATGCTCACACCTTCGGAGAGGAAGCGAAATTCACAACGAAGCGTTAGCGCCGAACTCAGCGTGATGCAGAGCCAAAATGCCCGCGATCTTGGGCTTTTTCGGTACCTTTAGCTCTACTCCGGCAAGTTCGACATAGGCCGGTACGTGCAGGAGGTGCGGAGACACTTCCACGCGCCATGTGCTGGGATTTACGGACAACAGTTTTCTGTCGAATAGTGCATGGAGATCCCGCCGCAGGAGCAGGCCCGAGTTGAAGTCATGCAAGCCATGTTCGGCATATTGAACGAGATGGGCGGCCTCAAGGCCCGCGTGAAAGCTTGGACCAGACATTGCACAGTTCTCGCCGTACATTTCCAACAACTTTGCTCGAAAAGCCGCTTGACCGACGCGAGCCCTGATCGTCGCTTGAACAAACCCGCCGGGCAACACAAGTCCCGTTCCGGTGTCGGCCAGCTGACGAACGCCACTGCCTAGGGAAACTTCATCCAACGCTTCAACGAATGCGTCCCAGTTCAGATAACGAAGACTCAGCTGTTCTTTGGGGTTCTTACAGACAGACCGTAGGACGCTCCCAAGCAAGAGTCCCCGAAGGTCAAGCCAGTTTCCGGCATGATTGGACCGGTAGGCCGTCACCTCTTTAGTCGTCTGCTCTGGCTCGTCAAATTGATGAAAACATGTATTGCAACGCCACTTGGGGGATTTTGTGGACCGCGCTTTAAAAGTCTGACCGCGGCAGTTTGGGCAGTGGAAATAGACGTTAACGACCTCCTCTTCGTGGATTGACTCGATCTTCGAGGCTCCCAGTAGGACTGACTTGTTCCACAGGACTACCAAGTCCCCGGCTTTCAGCAATTTGTGTCGAGGAACCGTCGAGTCCCAAGAGTAGTGTTCCGCCGGAAGGTCGTCGTAACCTCCATTTCCGCCATGAACACGGTTCTCACCCGCCGCTAAGATTAGCCAAGCGGTCACAGGAGAACGTTCCGCAGCAGTGCGTATGCAAGGGGAATGAATGTTCGTACGTCATTGCCTGTGGTCATTGGTTTCACTCTTTCTGCTTTGAGCCGCAATGTGGTGAATCGGTCCTAATCTAATCGTGTTCCTACAAGTTCTCGTTAGTGCTCTCACTTACAAATCAGGTTGTGCCCGCCGAGACCTCTTTTCCAGTGTCGCGAGGCCAGACTTTCCGCCGGAGAAGGCGCCTCGTCGGACTTCATGGGCCGCTGAGATCATCCTGTAGTTCACTTAAGCCCCTGAGAGTGGCGTGACACTTCAGGCACTCCTAGACCGGTGTGCCAAAATGTCGCTTTTGCCAGCTAGGCTCATGAGAAAGCACAGCATAAGGGAAAATCTGGGGACGCAATGGGGCAAAATTTCATAAGTAGGGTCGTGTCCCGGCTCATACCGCATAGGCGAACAGGTGCAGGTGACCAGCTAGGGCAGGTAGCGCTTGGCCAGACGCGGCAGGCGGGCTCGGAGACGCCATCGTTCGTTATCGCCAAAGTGGGTGCGCCCGTTCCCGCGCATTCCGGCTCTTCCGACGCCGTCCTGACTCATGACCTCCCTGAAATTGCCACGGAGGAACAGGACTACGCACCAACGCCAGCAGTGGCCGGCGGCGCTCAACTTGCACATGTCAGTCCGGCACTCCATCAAGCAATTCCTGAGGAGACGAAGCGGACAATCCCTGGGCCGCTGAATCCGACAACGACGTCCAACGTGGAACCTCTCCAACTGATTGTGCCCGCGGTTATTGATCCACTGAAATACCCCGCCGTCCATCCCTGGCAAGCAGACGCCCTCGACGCATGGCGCAAGAATGGGCGTCGTGGAATGGTAGAAACACTTACTGGCGTCGGGAAGATCGGACTTGGATTACTCGCCACGGTGGAAGCCCTTCGCCAAGGCGTTAGAGTCCTTATTCTCGTTCCTAGGTCGCAGCTTCAAACTCAGTGGCTTGAGGAGCTCAAGCTGCACCTTCCCACCGTCCGGACCGGCGCCCCCGGAACCGACAGCCTCGGGTCGGCCGCCAACGTCGACGTGCTTGTGGCCTCCGCTACGTTAACTGACCTCGAACAGAACGTCAGGAGCCACAAGGCGGGATTGGTCATCGTCGACGAATGCGACCTTTGGGTTGTCCCGGCGTGGATGGCAGCGGAACCTGAAAATGATTGCGATTGGCGTCTGGGGCTGACGGATCTCTGCGACGAGCCGTACTCCGCAAATCAGGAGTATGCGGACCAGTTCTTCGGCCGCATCGCATATTCGCTCCGGTGCGACCGGGCGTTGAAGGACGGCCCCATTGCCCCATTCGAAGTTACCCTTCTGGGCGTAGACCTTGCACCCGGAGAACTACGGAAGTACCGCGAGCTCTCGGAAGACATGAACGAGGCCGCGCGCTACCTCGAGCAATACGCGAATGTCCCAGAGCGTCCTTTTCAAGAGTTCATCGTCCAAGTGGCCGCACTCGCCGGGGAATCCGAATTAAGACCGGTTACAGTCCTGGCCCGAAAATACATGAATTTCAGGTCCTCTCGCCTCTCACTTCTGACCGGGACGAAGACCAAAAGTCAGGCACTCGCGACTCTGAACGCTTTTGTCTCCGCCCCGACGGTGGAAGGTGCTGACCCAGCTCCCGCGAAGCTGGGAATTGTTTGGCCAGCGAGCGGCACTCCCAAGCAAGTGGTGCGGCTACTCGAACGCCTGATCCCGAGAAAGCCCGGAACCCGCCACGCACACCTCTTCGTCGTTTACGCCAAGGGGACGGTCGAGGACCCCCATCTCGCTGGTGACCAGTTCCTTCATCTCCTCCTCCCCCATGCGCAGCGAGTAAACCACGTAGACGTTGGAACCGATGCGGGCTCCCTAGAGAAGCTTCTCAACCTCCCATTTATGCCCGCGGTCAGGACCGACGACCGGCCAGAGGGAAATGGTTCAGCCAAAGGTGAAGACCCGACTGCGGCAGCAGGTCCCAGCAACCCGGACCGCGCCAACACGAGTGGCGAATGGGAAGGCAGCCCGATTGGCCCCAGCACCGGCCCGGGCTCCGAAATGTCCCCTGAGGAGAGGAAGGCGGCGACCAGCGCTAAGCGCGCCGCCACGCGCGCAGCCAAAAGGGCCGCATCCCAAAAGGGCGGCGACACCGTCGCCAACCATGAGCCCAAGAAGCGCGGGCCCAAGCCCGGCGCCAAAGCCGCGGCGGAGGCCGCCGGCCAATCATCCGATGAGCCTGACGGTGACGTCGACGAAGACCTCTACGACATCACACCTGATGCCGCCGAACTCACCGACGAAGCAGAAGGCGGAGAGACCGCCGGCAAGACGGCGACGGCCACCGGCTCCGGCTTCGTCTACTCCGACGCCGACGACGACGCACCCGTCCAGCAGGTCATGTCCGCCGGCGCCACCGCCGACCCCGTCAAGGACTACCTGAAGCAGATCGGCAAGGTCGCCCTCCTGAACGCCGAGCAGGAAGTCGACCTCGCCCTGCGGATCGAGGCCGGCCTGTTCGCCGAGGAAAAGATCGCCGCCGACGACGGGTCCATGGATCCGAAGCTCAAGCGCGAACTCGAATTCGTCATCCACGACGGCAAACGCTCCAAGAACCACCTGCTCGAGGCCAACCTTCGCCTCGTCGTCTCGCTGGCCAAGCACTACACCGGCCGCGGCATGCTCTTCCTGGACCTCATCCAGGAAGGCAACCTGGGCCTGATCCGCGCGGTGGAGAAGTTCGACTACACCAAGGGCTTCAAGTTCTCCACCTACGCCACCTGGTGGATCCGCCAGGCCATCACCCGCGCCATGGCCGACCAGGCCCGCACCATCCGCATCCCGGTGCACATGGTGGAAGTCATCAACAAGCTGGCCCGCGTGCAGCGCCAGATGCTCCAGGACCTCGGCCGGCAACCCACCCCTGAGGAACTGGCCCTCGAACTCGACATGACCCCAGAGAAAGTCGTCGAGGTCCAGAAGTACGGCCGCGAGCCCTTCTCGCTTGACGTGGAGGTCCCCGACGGGACCGGCCAACTGCAGCCTCTGGGGCACCTGATCGAGGACTCCGAAGCCGTGGTTCCCGATGCTGTGAACTTCACCCTGCTGCAAGAAAGGCTCCACGCGGTGCTGGACACACTTTCCGAGCGCGAAGCCGGCATTGTTGCGCTGCGATTCGGACTGACGGGGAGCCAGCCGAGGACGCTGGACGAAATCGGCAAGGTCTACGGCGTCACGCGCGAGCGGATCCGCCAGATCGAATCCAAGACCATGGCCAAGCTGCGGCACCCCACACGGTCACAACTTCTGCTTGACTACGTCGATTAACCCGAATTCCCCGTTTCAGTCCACGTCGGATCTGGCTCAGTGATCAAGGAACTCTCTAACGTCAACAACGAAATTTGTCTTTGCGGACACTTCGCACTCCCAAACATCGAGATATGTCCAGCCCAATTCCGTCAGCCTCAACCTCTGAGCGGAATCTCGCTCCTGGTTGCGGCGCCGTTTGTCCGCCCAAAACTCCGTGTTCGTCTTGGGCAGACGGCTGCCTACGGGGCAGCTGTGCCCATGCCAGAAGCATCCATTGACAAAGATGACTTTTCTACGGCCGGCGAAGACCAAGTCGGGCTTCCCCGGTAAAGCACGGTCGTGAATGCGATACCTGTATCCCATCGCATGCAGAGCACGCCGGAGCAGCAACTCCGGCTTGGTGTTCTTGGACCGGATCTTAGCCATATGGGCACTGCGCTGCCCCGAGGTCATGAAGTCCGCCATTGACATATTTTACCGGTCCGGCTCCTGGACGGTGCCGTAGCCGCCCTACCCTACGCCCCGTTGTGGGAGCTCGGAGCGAAACGTGCAGGGACGGGCTATTGCTGCCCGCCCGATCAGACCGACAAGAGGGATCTCATCTTTCTTCCCACTGCGAGGGCTAGCCAGGGTGAGACTGCATTCCCGACCTGCGAGTATTGCGGAACCTCGAAGCGGCGCCGGTCTGAGCCGGTGGTTTCCTTGCCCAGAAATTCGAAGTGGTCGGGAAATCCCTGAAATCTTGCCATCTCACGAACAGTAAAAATTCTCGGTTCGATCGGATGTACGTAGTCATCGGGGAGAGTAACCACAGTTCTGGCAGGCTCCCCCCAACGCAGTACCTTTTGGGAGTGTTTCTTGGTCGCCAACCCGTGTGCTACTTCGACGAGTTCGTCCAGAGAATCGGCAAGACAGACACCGTCCGGAGCTATGGCAGGCACTGGCGCGTGCAAAAGTCGATGCTTCAATAGAAGCTTAGAATCATCCTCCGGGAGCCGCGCGGCGTGACTCAGAAGTCGTTGGTCGAGGCCGTTCTGTGAAAGGTACTGGTAGAAACGGAACCGTTGCGTCGTGCGCTCGCCGTGCCTGCGACGAACGTGGTTCCGGATCTCTGAAGCCGCCGCGGCGCGCCCGGGCCAAAAATCTTTCGAAAGCGACCGCACGTAGGCAGCAGAATGAGCGTCGGTGTCGGCAGCTCCCCTCGTCGTAAGATCACCCACAGCATGGCCCACGGACTCCATCTCAGCCATCAACTTGGTCGGACGTGGCGCCAAAGCCGGAATGTCACCTTCGATCTGGTCGATGAAAGTGGAACGCCAGGTTTCGCCTGTCGTAGTCACTCCGTGCTCGGCCGCGACGTCCGCCCTAAGGGCGATGATCATCAGCCGCGGCCGGTGCTGTGGAGCACCGTAGTGAACGGCGTTGACGTGCACACCCTGGACGACATATCCTTCGCCCGTCTCGGCGAGGGCTTGCTGCAACTGGCGGAAGGAGGATTCCTCTCCACGCGCGAAGCTCCTATCCATCCCGACCACGTTTTCAATGACCACCGCTCGTGGGCCAGTTGCTTCAACGAACTTCAGGTATTGCCACGGAAGCTCGTTGCGGATATCAGAAGGATTACGCCGACCGGCGAGGGAAAAACCCTGGCACGGGGGTCCACCGACTACGAGGTCCAGGCCGTTTGAGCGGATCTCCTCCATCGCGGCAGTATTGTCGAGCAGGACGCCGAGCTCACGCACTAGAAGCCTCGACGCTATCTGGTTGCTTTCGTCGGACGCAACGTACCGCTCCCACTGCACGGCATCCGAAGCATCCCTGATGAGGTTGTGACAGAAGGTACGGGCAGCCATGTCAGACTTCTCGACAGCGAGCACCAGCTGGCCGCCAGCTCGCTCGATGCCCAGGGACAGCCCCCCGCAGCCGGAAAACAGGTCAACGTATTTCATAAGGCTCCTATTCTCCCTCACCTAAGCACATGCCACCGACATCCCGCCCTCGCCTCAGGGACGGGGTTCGAAGCGGGGGCTCGATGCCAAGCACCGAACCCCCGCACGAGCACTGCACGGGTCCTACGACCCGTTAGAGGCGCCGTCCGCTCTGTCGCTAAGCAACTTGAAGAAGGGCACTTCCTCGATGAACTTCCCTGAGAAGTTCAACGAACTGTACAGAGCATGGTGAACCTTCTGGCTGGAGATCTTGCTCGCTATGTCTGCGGTGATATTCGGCAGGCCCAACGCCTGCAGTTCCTTCAAGGCGACCGAAGGCACCTTGTGCAGGAACCAGGTCAATAGCGGCTGCCCGTAATTGCGCCCATCCTTTTTGAAATGGTCCAGGTACTGCGAAGCGAGAATAACACCGAAGCCAAATTCCCGGCCCTGCAACATCAGGTTCATGAGCACCGGGAAGTTGTACTTCATGATGTTGACCGCTTCATCCACAAGCAGGAAGGAGTTGAGTCTTCTCAACTGCGGCGAGCTGCCTACAAATGGCCACTTGGTGGCGTTGAGCATGTAGTCGTAATACAGATTTAGGAACATGACGACTAGCGCGTTTTTCCCGTTATCGTCCGTGCCGAAATCATTGAGGGCTACAATGACGACCCTGTCTTCCATCATTTCTTCAAACGACATCATCTCCTTCGGATCGTCGCTGAAAATCTCGCCAAGGATAAAGGGCTTAAGGATGGACGTTACAGCGTCAGGTTTTTGGCCGTCGCTGTACTCTGCCAGGACTTCGGCCAGCGTAGGCGGCGCACCGTGCTTCTCCTTGTAGAGGTTGACGATGGAGGTGACGAGACGATCCGTCTGGACTGGCCCGATATTGCCATAGATCTTGTCCAAGACATCGGCAAACTGCTGGGCACGCTGGTACGCGGCCAGAGGCGAATAACCGTCGCGGAGGGAGAAGATATTTATCGGGATCCGGTAAGGCTTCAGCACCCTTCCCCCAACTGCCTCAAGGAAATCAGTCGATTGGAAGTCCCGCTTGTAGTCGAATACAAGCATCGACAGCGGTGTCTCCTGATTGGACTTGCTTCCTTCTCGGAGCTGATAAACAAGGGCTTTCAGGAGCTGGGTCTTCCCGGTGCCAAGGTCGCCGACGACACCGATATTCATCTGGTTCAGCTCGGTGTTGCTCGGCCAGTAGTCTGCCGTGGCCGCCCCTAAGGTCCCAAGAACCCTGCCTACGCCGAACCGGACGCCGTCACCCCGAATTCCGCCGACGAACGTAGTGTCGTCAGGGAGGTAGTGGCGTCCCTCTTTTTGGGGGCCGGGCACGGCTACAGGCATCTGGGAAGCCTCTTCATTGGTTTCCTCGGCTGCGAGGTCGCCAGATTCTGGTTCTATTACCTCCTTGGGGTCAGGCTGGGCCTCAATTGTCCCCGCAACGACGTCCGACTTCTGGCCCTGCGAGTGCTCCGGGTCGTCCTCTTCCTCGGGTGCCTCCTCGGAGGGGGCTGGAGCGGGAAGCACGATCGGGTTGCCAAGCGCCCATTGAACGAGGTCATCCCATTCGCGGACCAATGCGCTTTCGGGATCCGCGACTGCTTCGAAGGCGTGGCCCGCGTTTGCGGCAAGAAGGCCGAAACCGGAGCCCGGTGATGCTCCGTCCATTTCGGAAGTGTGCACTACTCGGAAGCTCTCTCCCTCGGAGGTAGTAGCTTCATGCTTGAAATAGCAAACCAAAGGCTGGCCGGTTCGGACTTGGAGCTTTCCATTGACAAGATCTTCAAGCTGCCGCGCCAAAGCCTCAGGTTCTGCACTGCCACCGGGACGCAAACGAATCGCCGCCTCAACGAGCGCAGCCAGCCCATTGGACCAGAGTGCCTTGTCCGCCTCCGAGCCGCTTGTCCCAATGGCGCGCGAACTTTCCGCCACGCTGAGCAACAGGTCCTGAGTCGCACGGAGCTGCTCAAGCGGCTCATTCATGGCAGCGTCGCTGGGGCCCGGGAGGTTGCCGTTGGTGTCGTCGGAGCCCAACCCGTAGAACTTGATCTCCACGGGCGATAACGTGACCCCTTCCTCGTTCATCCGAATGATCAGGAGGTCGGCACGGCGCATTTGTTCCGCATGGCTTTTTCCGTGAGCCAGCGCCCGCAGAAAACTATCGCAAGCATCGATTGGCAGGACGTATGTGTTGTCGGACTCCTCATTCAGGCAATTCATCAAAGCGAATGCCAGATAGAAACCGAGCGCACCCGACGCGTGCGTTCCTCCCATAGACAACAGCGAAGACAGTCCAACGCCGCGCGCGCCCAACTGGCCAAGTAGGTTGTCCAGCGTCTCGTCGGTGACGCTTCCCCCCTGGGCTTTTGCGAGCAGCTTCTTAATCTGCGCACGAAAGCTCCCCGGAACCCTTGCCACAGAAACGAAGGGGCGCCGCTCCAGAAGAGGGACGTCCGCCGACGCGTCGAGGAAGGGCGGCCGCCACTCCCACAACATCTGGCTGCCGCCGCTTGAGTGCTGGACAATCTCCGCCATGGCGCTCGGGTTCATCAGCGCTTCCCCCGAGACCGTCCAATCGGCAGAATCATTCACCAAGTTAGCCTTGAACAGCTTTGAAATAATCTGGGGGCTACTCGATGCACCTTCGATCAGGCGAAGCGCCCGCGAAAGAGGCTCCCACCCTGTTTCCGGACGGAAGGTCGGATGGGAAGCCGATGACGACCTTGAAGCGCCATGTTTTGCTACAGACTCGAACCGGCGCAGCGGCGCCTCGCCCAGCACGCCCAGATTTCTCCCCTGACCGGACTGAACTTCGACGTGTACACCCGCGTCTTGCAGGATGCGGACGTTGCACCGCTTCATGCTCGCGCTGTCTGGGGCATACCGCGACCAGGTCAACGGAATGCCCTCATTTGAGCGCACTAAGCGCGCCATTTTCTCCCGTGGCGGCTCACCCGACCGACGGTTTGAGTCCCAAATCCTCGCTCCTCCGATCAGGGGATCGGAGGGCCTCCCCGTCCACGCTTCGACCTCCTTGAGAACGGCGTCATCAACCTCCTGGAGTCGAGTAGATTCTGACGAGGCAGACAAATCGACCGTGAGAGTCGATACGTGGGGGTTCATCTGCCTATAGCTGCGCAATGCTGCTGCCACCGCCGTTGCGTTCAGCCCACTGGCAGCGCTTCCCGGCGCAGGACGGTCGCCAATTCGATCTGGCGCTTCCAGAGGTTCAGGGCCCTCGATCGACGCGCGGACAAGCATCGACCAGCCAAGAAATAGCTGATCATCACCGGTTTCCATGGGAACAGCGAGCATTCGGCCGCTCGACATTTCCTTCGGGCCTATGAGGGGAAAGTTCCAGCCCTCGACGGTCCCTGCCAAGTCCTTTGCCCAATCAGACTCCCACAGGACGGATTCGACGCCCGCCAACCAAGCAAGTCGGACTGGATGGAGGGGACTCAGCAGGACTGCCGAGCATTTCGCAGCCGGCTCAGTGGCCCACACACTTATGCTGAAAGGATAGGCAGCCCAGAAGACGCCAGCAGGGTCCCCGTTCCAACGGGCCTTCTCAACGAGATCGGCATATGACGCAAGGTAGCGTTCCAGCTGCCCATCGCGGCCCTCCCAAAGGTGCCGCCAAGACGTCTTGGAAGGCCATTCAACGTATATTGCGCCGTCCGTGTCGCGCGTTTGCATGGCGCCGAGGAGGTCCAGCTCCTTGAAGGCGGTCCTGAATTCCTCGGCTTCGGCCGAGTGCAGTATGTCGTCGGGTACTCGGAAGTCCGTGACATTGGACCAGGTTCCGGCCATGGCTCCACTCATCATGAGGCCGTCATAGCCATCCAAATCTTCAAGCGGTAACGCCCTGTCCGCAGGCATTATGACATGCCCCATGCAAGTGTTCCATTCGCCACTAAGCAGCTCATCGGTCAGCAATGACTCGTACTTTCCCCGAAGGGATTGGAGCACCGCCAGTTCGGGGCGATCTTTGGACACCCTATCCCTGTTCACGGCCGCAACGATGGGTGACTGAGGGGCCTCCAGGCTCTCCGCTGCACGTATCTGGAACGTGACGTCGCCCACGACGACATTTGCCAAGCTCAAGGGACTCGCGTCCATGGCGAAGAGCCCGGGACGGCCGTTGAGCGGCAGCATCTCGGTCCCCTCGTATAGGGGTGCAGCCGCGTCGCCGTGGGTCCAGGTGATATAGCGATATTCGGAAGCGCGTCCGTCGAGCGTGACCCCGCTAGTTCCCCCGGTGGGGTCGGCCCCAACGTATTTAGGCTTTCCTGCCGCTCCCTTTGCCCGTCGGGGCAAGTACAACAACCCGACGGTGTCACGTCGTGCGAGAAACAGGTCGAATGACAAAGAGGTGTTAACGCGCCCGGACAAAACGTCACCCGCGGGGACCTTGAGTTGGAATTGTATCGGCCGCGTCGGGGCGTTGTTGTCTGCCCGGCGAATGTGGCCTATCGCCCAAAGGGAGCCGGAATCGTCCCACTCCAGATGACCGTACCAATCCGTCTTCGTTGTCTTGGTCGTGAATGTGAGGCCTGTGGATTTAAGTTCCCCAAGCGAGGGCGCGCCCGTTACAGGAATTCTGACACGGACTTCTTCGGAAAGGATCCTCCCGGACTGTTCGTCGGCTCGGGCGCACGCGACGGCGACGGAGCCGGAATCACTTGGCCCGGTCGCAGTGAGAGGTCTGCCCGCAGAGTCAGTGACCTGGAGGCGAGCCTTTGTCAGGTCCTGCCCCAACGGTTCGACGAAATCACGATCCGTCAGTGAGCAGAGCGCTTCGGTGACATCAGATCCAGCTGGCGAGTAATTTGCGAGAGCTACCGCCTGATTATCGTCGGACGCCATCTGGCTGTTAATTCCCGACCAGTCCACGTCCTCAAGGGCATGGTGACCGGATTCTCCGCCGGTGAGCTGTCCCAAAGACTTCGCGGTTGCACTGATAGTGGTCTCATCGGCCCAGTAAGATTGCAGCGCCTCCACGAACTTCTTCGGCGAGTACTTCGTTGGACCCGACCCCGCGGGCCGGGGAAGCCGGAACGCCGCGTAGGTGTAGCGCTCGAAAACCTCGTCAATCGAGCACTCGGGCGTCATCAATTTCGTAGCCGCGATCTTCTCAACGAGCCTGGATAGTCCGATGCCTACATGCCTGAACCAGTAGGTATTCCAACTTTCCGTACCCTGACGCAGCTCCTTGTGCACCTCGGCGAGTAGTGCGAGGCACTCTGCGAGCCTGATGCTGGCAGCTTTCGGGTCCCAACCCACAGCGGTGTCAATTTCGGTTGCTTCTGACACCTCCACTACTGCAGCGGCGGCAATAGCTTCGAATGAGACTTCATGTCCTGCGCCCTCAGGAAAGTTCTGGCCCAAGACTTCGCGAAAGGCCTGAACGAAGGAGGCTAAATCGGGGTGCTTTCCAACGACGACGGCCAGTCGATTGCCCTGACGGTATTTGATGGCGTTCTGGGCGGACACCCTGATGCAGAGTGGGTCTTCATCGCTTTCCTCGCGAGCCGACACGAGGATGGCATGGGGGGAGATACCGGGTCTGAGCCCATTCGTGCGTCGGACAAGAGCCGCCGCCGTCGCATCGTCAATGCCTTCGGGCAGGTACGCCACAGTGAGCGAGTCCAAGGACGACAAGCAGCGACCTAGTACTGAACCAAACAATTCCAACTCCACCATGTCTCCTAAAAAGCACTTTCGATGACGACGCCGCGATCCGCATCGGCGCTACCTCGCGCCAGACCAGCCTTCTCAAGCAGCTGGATGAGATCGCCGGCTTCGGGCCGCAGGCCCAGCTCCTGGAGCCTCAGCATAAGTGTGGCCACGTCCGAGGTCTTGCCGGGCCCGTCGCAAGCCAAACTCGCGACAACGGCCATCCACTCTGTGCCGGGTTGAACGGTGAGGAACCGCCCGCTGGACCGGAGCAGTCCGTAATAGTCTGCGAACGGGCCGCTCGCGTCGCGGGTAAGCAGGGCGTACTTGACCGCTTCCCACGTGTTCACTGCGGACCTTTCGCCGCTGCCAAGGGCCAGGGTGAGGGCCTCCCTGAGGTCCTTGTCTCCCGACATGCCAGCTAAGGCGGCTCCAAAGTCCATGTCAGCTCCCGTGTGGGGCTCCAGCCAGTCTTCCAAGATCTTCCGGATCTTGGACGCCCGATGCACTCGCCAGGAGAGGAGAGGGGCGACATCCCTTACCGCAACAGACGACCGACTCGACTTCCAGGGCAGGATTTCGGGCATTTGTTCCCTAACCTCATACCAGGTGGCAGATCCGCCGCCGCTCAGTATGCGGCGAGCCAAAGTTTCATACCAAGCAGCTTCCCAAAGGAATCCCTGCCCGAGAGCAAGCCGCAGTACGGTGGTCGCCCAGTCGACCCAGACACGGGAGGGAAGGGCCGTAACCCATTCGTCGCTCGTGAGTTTCTGCCATGCGCTGGCAAACCACGAGAAGGGCGTTCCATCGTACAGGCCGCCTTGAGCACATTCTGTCGTTCGACGCCGCCCTAGTGAATCGTCCTCTGGCAGTTCCGAGTAGCCGGCATCTAGGAGAAGCGCTGCCCTAGTCGCCTTGTCGATGGCGGACAGCAAGGGGTCAATCTCGCATCTCTTCTTAGATGCATTTAGCCAGAGCCGGGCAGCTGTAGTTTCGTCATCGCCATCCTTGAGGCCAAGCCGGAAGAGGGCTTCGAGGATAGCGGCTAGATCCGGCGGATTCTTCGTCCTCTGGAAGCCCCGCATGTCCTGTAGCAATGCAAAAGCAGGAGTAACAGGGCTGGCCGCCTGACTCTTGCTCTTTTCAGCCTGGACTCCTGCGACGCTATTAAGAACCGCTGATGCGAGGTCAGTCTCGTGCTTTGCGTTCGTTACGAGTCCAGCAGCAGACAGCTGCTCACCGTACTCAACGAGTTTTCGGCCCTCCGGCGCCGTCGACTTCACCTTCAGTGTCGCCGTGCCGGAGGTTTCGGACCTGAACATGTATCCCAATGGAATACCGCCTTCAGTGGCTCTGGCGGCCCCGTGGCTATGAACCTTCCACGACAGAGAGGAGATAAACGCTTCCGGCACAGACACATATTGCGGGCGGTTCAAGGGCAGGATGATGTGGGTTGCAGCGACCACTAGTTGCCTCCATTTACGGTCATGCTGTAGTCGGAGTTGCCCACTACGACGCGGTAGTTGGCCTGATTCAGTTGGGTAGGAATCAGACGCGCCGCCCTAAATCTTTCCAGGCGGGGCGATGTCACATCGGTCATTTCGGTCACTCCGGCATGCTCATGACCGCAAGCCAACGCTTCCCTCACCAGAGGGAAGTCCAAGGGCATCCGCGATATTTCTTTTCCTTGTTCGCTGAGGACCAGGAATAGAGCTTCCGAGTTCCTGAACGTCTTCATCTCGACATCGCCGGTCTTGAGCGCCAGTTTCGGTTCCGTTTGCACCCCAACAATCGGGTCAGTACGGCTCGCAAGAATCGGAATCAGGGACGCTGATTCCACGTCCCCCGGCCGGCGCTTCGGGCGGAGTAGAGTGCGCAGCCCAAAGCTCAACTCGTCGGGAAGGTTGGGACTGAGGTACCAAGCTTGAGTCCATGCAGCGATCTGCGGCCTGAAGGCTGGAATCCCGTTAGCCAATGCGTAAAGCCGTCCAAGATATCCTCCGTACCAGGAAATGAACGCGTAGCGGTCCTTGTCCGCGATCTTGGGGCTTTTCATGGCCTCGACAAAAGCGCGATCCACCGTCCTATCGAAGTCGGTCAGGACCTCCGAGAATGGACTTTGAGGTTCGAGATCCTCCCCTAGTGCCTCGAGTGGTGAACCGTTAGATACTGGACCGGCGAACGCGTCGGCCAACGGTGTTGCCCACCCCGAGTCCCAGCTTCGGTCGTAGCGCCCTGGAATGGCGTCCCTCATCGGGTCCACGAAATGCGTAAGTTTCGTAATCGGGTTGCTCAATGGGTCGAAGCTGGTAAAGCCGGGACTTCGGCCCCCAAAGATCGCCTGAGAGAAACGCAACCCTGCGAGCACCTGCAGGGCCCTAAAGCGCTGTACGGGGTCACTAGTGCTTGGCTGGAGGCCGGCGATGAGGGTGGGCAGCTCGTGCCTGCCCACCTGATCCGGCGCGTCTCCGAGCACGCACCGGGTGACCGTCCCCCAAATTTCTCGAAAAGTCATGCGCTGCCCGGAACTGAGCTCCGCCCCGCGCACGACGGCCATGATTCCTGATCGAACGCGGCTTGACCGAAGCGACTCAATATTCGCCCTGATCGGGTCAATAAGGATGTCTGGGTCGTCCAACGCGTCAGTAGGGACGAAGTCGACGACTTTGCCAAACAAAGCAGAGGCCGGTGTCGCGAAGTCCACCGCAGCCCGCTTCGCAAAGTCCGAAATTACATACGGTTCCGCCGCGAAAATGGCGCCGCCATCTTCGCGAGAAGAAATGCGCACCTCGGGGCGCTTTTCGAGGAGCGAACAGACGTCAACGAGAACGACCAGCACGCTAGCCACCATGTCGGGGCCGTCAAAAAGATGACCAGCCCTCAGATATGGTTCGTCGCAATCCGTTTGAACGTTCCAGTTGGAATCGCCGGTGGCGTGGCCCGCAAGCCAACGTGTTAGGACTTGACCCGCCGAATGTTCGAAGGTTTGGGTGGCGTTGATGGAAGCTGCTTCGTCAACTAGGACGCCTCGATTAACGCAAGCAATGAGGTGCATGCCGGCGCGCACAGACGCATCAATTTCTTTGGTCAGTGGGTTCCTGCGGTGCTCTGTGCTCCCGATAGTGGCATCGTTGATGAGGAGGAGCTCCCTACGTCCAACACTGTACCGATAGCTGCGGTGAGCAAGCCCATCCTCGGGCGCATCGATTGGGTCGAGATCAGCGACTATATCCGCCGTCGCATGGGACTTTCCTGCACCCGGCCCACCCACGAGGAAAAGGAATCGAGGGAGGGCGCCGCTGTTTAGGCCGCTCTTAAACCAGGAGCAAGCCTCCTCGACTCCTGCCGGCCGAGGTGCCGTTGGCAACGAACTCCGCCCGTCCGTAGTCGGTTTGGCGGCGACATCGCTTCCACCAGTCGTGCGGTCCCACAATTCTCCGAGTGCATGCCAGTAGGCGCTTTCTTCGGCGTTCACAAACTCCCCCTCTTTGAGTGGCTCAAAGGTATCACTCGATCTTGGTAGGGAATCATGCGGTGGAGCCGGATCTGTACCATCAGGCTTCACATTTTTGAGCGTCGACAACTCGGCGGTGGGATCTGCTGTTTCCGTTGGGGGAAAATCGCTAAGTCTGAGAATAAGGCGCTCCTTCAGGGCAGCCTGAAAGTGGGGCCGTGGCTTGTACCCAAAGATGTACTGCCGACCCATACCGTCCAGGACGGCGCTCAAATTGCAGAGCTTGAATTCAATTGCGGCGTGAGACCTTTTCACAAACTCCTGAAGCTTCAGGTTGTTTTGTCGCTTGTTGTAGTTCTCGCCTGCAATTTCGAGTTTCAGCATCTTGAGATAACAGTCGATGAGGGCGTCGAGCTCCTCAACGGACCAGTGGAGCGAGCGCGTTTCGTTGGGCATTGGATCAGAATACGGTTCCTGAACGATTGCTGAGGCCGCGACACTCGTGGGCGGCGTCCACCGACTGCTGAAGGCAACAATCGAAGCGACTGATCGAGAAGGTGCCGCTGAGTAGGCTCCGCGACCTCGGCGAAGGCGCGAGGCGCACGTAATACCCGCTCTCTACGTCAAAATAGTGACGGATCCCTGTCAAGAACCTATACGCCGAATGGCGCGCGGAATTGCGCTAAAGGTCGACCACCCACCGGTATCGCTGGCGTGCCGAAAACATGGGGGACCCAGATTGAATCCATGGCCCAACGACGGCACATGTACGTGCTCGATGCTAACGGCGAACGCCGTCCGTTGGTCACCTGGCTGGCGTGCGGCGGAGCGCCGCTGAGTGCCCCCAGCTGGAACCAGGTCTCCAAGGACGCTTCGGCTCGGACAGCGGGACTCAGAGCGGCCTCCGCATTGGTGCCGGAGCGAACAAAGAGTGACAGAGTCAGATCCCTAACCCCGGTAGAACAGGTGCGTGGTGATCGGCCGACCTACTGTTTCGGAATGGCGCCGGAAAAGCCGAAATCTATGCACTATGGTGAAACGCTGCAGGAACTCGCTGAACTGTCCAATGCTGACCAGAGCGTCGAAGCTGTCATGGACCACGCGATGAGATACACGCTTAGTGCACCCGGACTAGTCGCCCGCTTCAGTGACGGGATGCTCGCAACCTTCGCCCGCGGCGCCCAAGTGGCGGTGCGGGTCGCCCGAACGGGCCCGCACCTTGAATTCGTCCTCCGCGTCCCCTCTGTCCTTGTGGTGCCCTGCGTCCGCGAGTCACCCGATACTTCGCCTGTATCCTGTTCCAGCAGCACCTGCACTTGCGTGTTGCCTTCAACGTGTCGACGTGTCGGGGGAATTTCTGGTGTATCTTTGGTGTTACCTGATAGGTAACGGTGGCTACCGATGGAGGTAGGTTTTGCAAGCAACAAGCTGGAGAAGAGTTGCTCTGACGACCGTCAGATGAAAAAAGAGTACGGCGTTGTTATTGCCAAGGCCCTGCAAAAGCGGCTAATTGAATTGGACATAGCCGAAAATGTCCTTGAACTTCAAGACGGCCTTGGCAAGTGGCATCCGCTAGAAGCCAATTACAAAGGCTGTTGGGCTGCCAGCCTTAACGGCAACTATCGAATCGTAGTAAGCGGCGAGAATGCCCAAGAACTTGAATACAAGTGGGAACTAGTTTCAGTAGTTTGCGTCGAAGAAATTACGGATTATCACTAGAGGAAAAACAGGGAGGTGAGGGCTAGATGTCCAAATCCAACTATGCCATCGCCCCAGGTGAGTTCCTGTCTGAATGGCTTGAAGAACAGCGGCTATCGCAGGCCGAACTAGCCAGGAGGATGGACGTTTCGCCCAAACATGTCAGCACCCTAATCAACGGGGCAACCCTCACGCCGGAGACGGCTTTAAAGCTATCCCGAGCAACTGGCGCATCTGTAAAGTACTGGCTGGGTCTTGAGGCTAAGCACCGTGCTGATCTGGTTCGCATCACTGAGGCGGCGAAACTGGCGACAGAGGATCTCGATTTCCTAAGCGAAGTTCCTCACAAGGAGTTGCGCAAGCGAGGTTTTCTAACCGCCACACTCAAAAACAAGTCTCAGTTGGTCCAAGAGCTGATGACATTCTTCCGCGCCGGTTCCCTGAATGCACTGCAGGAGTGCATGCAGTTGCCGGAAGCGGCGTACCGGCAAGGTGTGTCTATCAGGTCCAAGCCCGCCGCTGTGGCGGCCTGGCTCAGGCTTGGTGAGATAGATGTGGAACAACAGGAAGAGTCTGTTCCTTTTAGTGCTGACCGCCTTAGAGAGCTGATACCGGAACTGCGGAAACTGACAGTCTCGCAGCCCGATCATTTTGGGCGTGAATTAGTCGAAAAATTAGCGACCGCGGGCGTCCACTTGGTCTATGTCTCAGATCTTCCCGGCACATCGACCTACGGTGCAACCTGGTGGAAAGCAGGGCATCCCGTAGTGCAATTGTCTCTTCGCCAGAAGGACGACGCGAATTTTTGGTTCACTCTCTTCCACGAGATTGGGCACATCCTGCTGCACGGGAATGAACGAACCGTCATCATAAATGAAGTCCGCAATCCTGCCCGCAGTCCTCTAGAGCTCGAAGCCGACGAATTCGCCTGCAACGTACTCATTCCGAAGGAGTTTGGACACAGGCTGGTACCCAACATGACTTTGGCGTCCATAAAAGCATTAGCCCGCGAACTGGAGGTCTCGCCGGGAGTGGTGGTGGGACGTTTGCAGCACGACGGAAAGCTTCCGTACAGCACAGGTAACGGCCTAAAAATGAGGCTTCAGGTTTCTGAAGACGACGACTAGATACTCGCGTCCCAGACTGGCTTAAGGAAGACCCCAAGCCCGAACGGACTTGGGGTCTTCCCATGCCCTGAATCCCCTTTGATGGTCCCCAAGGACATTACCGGCCGCTCTACCGTTCGCTCCAGCTCATGCAGCCTTTAGCGCACCGCCAGTCCTTTTTGGTGCTCCCAAGGGCGGTGCCGTCAAGGGGAGTACGGAGGCGTACTTCTCCGCCGCACCGCGGGCAAGTGTCTGGTGTCTCTTCTTGTTTGTTCATGACGCGAGCCTATAAGGCGTCCCATGCTTCGGTTGCTTTATTAGCCAGCTCCGCAGTAGGGAACATCCTTGAGTTAAGTGCGGTACCGGACTCCGCTTGCTAGCGGTTTGCAGGGTGTCACATTGTGCCCGCCTCGCTGCAAAAACTAGCCTTCAAGACCGCGCCTCCATCTTTCAGCATCATTCTCATGCACTCGGGCTTCGAAATCATAGTTGTCCGCCAACCGCCGCAGAAGCCGTCGTGTACGCGGCCAGCTGATGGATTCCAGGGCGGCCGCACGGAACCGCTCAGCGAGCTGCCGCTCTTGCGTGCCCCCGTCGTACATGCCGCGCGTGGTCGCGCCACGTTTCCGCTCGATGGCGAATCGAAGCCCATTCTCGATCTCATCGTTTCGCAGCTCCTCTAGCAGATCCCTTACTGCCCTCGGCGGAAACATTCCGTCGGGATCCGGAGCAACAGAGGCAAGGGCCTGACCTATCTCCTGGTCTCCACTAGCAGGGCGTTCAAGCTCTCGAAGTTTTTCCCGAGCAGTAGCCACCCAGTCTCGAAGCACGGCCGTCTCTACCGATTCTGCTGCCCCGAGGCCCCGGAAGCCGTGCCAGGAAGTCAAGGCTTTGAACGCGAGGTCGCTCCTGCGGCGCTCGTTCACTGCTTCTGATTCGTTCTTGTCCGCACGCTCGTTCATAGGTTCAGGTTGAGGAGTTTCCGGAGGATGTATGAGACAGACCATCTCGGCGAAGAACACCGGATCGGTACTCAGAGCAAGATGGATGCTGGGGACTTTAGCCTCAAAGCCAAGAGCCGGCAAGAGTGCTGCCTCGATCTTGATGAGCCGTTGCAGCCCGAACTGCTCACGATACTGATGCAAAAAGGCGAAGATGCGCTCGTAGGTGTGGGCGCTTATTCCTTGCACTTCAGGGTCCCCAGCTTCAGCTTCCAGCAGGCCTTCACAAGCTAGCATGGTGATTTCTGCGGCTTCTTGAGAATCGGCGACAGAATTGAGGTACAGGTAAATTAGGTCTAGCACAGCGGCATTCCGGTGGACACTAAGGAGACCGCGAGCCGCCTCGACAACACGAGCGAAGGCATGTCCTAGCCCAAAATATTGAAAACGGCGCCAGTACTCGTCAGCAACTTCAGTGGATAATCTCTTCAGCTTCGACCAGGCCACGAGTGGGTCATCTATGGCGAGCAGCAAACTCGATCGCGCCCTGTTGTCGTCAGTCGCCTCAAGGAGGCTATCCGCTAGGTCGGGTTGCCCGTCTCTGAAGCGCCAGACAAAATATGCATGGGCTACCGAAAACCGGCAGCCGATTTCGGATAACCATGCCACCATTGGTGCATCTAGTTCGTCTGGTTCGGCTGCAAGTGCAGCGCCGACGAGGTGCGGGTATTGCGTGCTGCCAGCGAGTTGGGCGATGGAGTCAAGGCCTCCTTCTCGAATTACCTCTGCAACCGCTTCGGCCCGGCGTTGTGCAACGGCTTTGTCGTACTCTTCATAACTATCGCTTCGAGATATATCTCCCAAGGTCACCATCACAGACTTGAATAGCCACATTGATCGAAGCAAGGCCGAGCGCGGAGCCATCTCCCGACATACAGCTTCAAGACGATCCAGGTCTTCGGCCGACAGCGCCCAAGCGGAGTCGTCGTACTCCCGGTGATGGGCTACCTTCGCCTGCAAAGCCTCGAAGAGGGACAAACGCACATCATCGGTTGAGTCCCTGTTGAACTCAAGCAGGCGGTCGATGAATATTCGACGGTGCGCGGGTGATACATGATCAACTTTCTCGATGTAGCTCAGGTAGCGCTCGGGCTCATCGTCCAAGTCGTTCAGCAGCAATTGGCTGACTGAATTAGCGTTACGGTGTATTTCGGCCCAAGTAAGTTGTGGCTCCGTTTTCCAGTCGCGAATTTGTGGGGCACTATGTCCAAACTGACTGTCATGCTCGTTAGGGATAAGGTCGAGCAATAAGGGGCGGGCTACCGTCGGCTCGTTCTTGAGGAGGCGTTGCAGTGCAGCGCGTCGTTGATCCTCGTTTGCCACTGTATTTGGACGCCAGCAGCTGAAGAGGTGTACCAGGCTACTACTGGGGCGATTAGCGTAATGCCCGCCTGGGTCTAGAGCAGCTAACTTGGCCATGACGTCTACGGATTCATCAAAGTAGTCAGCCGACCAAGCAAGCCGCTCCAGGGCTGCCATAAAGCCTGTATGAGTGGCCGCGACGCCAAAGACCGAGGCTCCTTCTTTTGAATCAGTGAACATCTTGGCATGCACTGGGTCCTGGCCCTTTAGACCCTCCTGCATGGCCGTCAAGAATTCCTCGGGTGCGGCCTCGGCGAGGAGTCCGAGGACATCTGCCGACAACGATGTCCATAGTTTGTATGCTGATTCAGCGTTGGCTTTCTCGAGAATGTCTCGGACCGTCTGGCGGGCTATATCGCCGCCTACTGTCAAGGCGGAGGAGGCGATGGTTTCCGTGGCCCCCACAATAGCCAATGATCGGGCCAGGCCCCTACGCAGGTATCTGGAGTACGGTTGCCGGGTGCCCCGCGCCTGCGAGATCAACTGCTCCGTGAGCGTCAGGCCGAGAAAGGGGTCGATCTGTGCAAGGACTTTGAGCGCCGCAGATTGCAACGCAATGAGATCATCGCGAGTCAGCCACTGCCCAAGGAGCATCCACGTGTCCTCGGCTGCCAGAAGGTGCCATTGTTCATCGACCCGGCCGAGCATGGGAGTATCCCTGATCTGGGCAAGAGCAAGCGCGGCCTCCTGAACATAAGAATACGAATGCCCTATGCATTGCTCGACTATCTGTCGATCACCTTCGCTAGATCCATGCCAGGCGCCGACCAGCATGAGCCGGCGGCGGATCACGTCCGGATCGCGAGCCCAGTCCGGGGTAAGTGTGGCGGGAGTATTAGCTAATGCTCGTCTAAGGCTGGAAAAGCTCCTTCGGGCCATTGCGCCAAGATTATCGGCACGTTCCCATGTTTCCCCGGCCGCCCTCAAGAGGTTGGAGATAGTCTCCGAATCCGGCCGAGCCACAGAAACATCGGCTTGGCTGCCGGGTGGCGCCAGCAGGATCAGTTGGTGTGTATGGCGAACCGGAAGTTCTGCGGCCAACGTAGCATCTGCCAGCACCAGGACCATCGGCTGGGTTTGTCCGACAAGCTTGGACAGACTGCCCTTGTCGTCGATAAAAAGTGTCCTCGCCGCCAAACCTACTTCAGCGGCCTTCGTTTCGAGTACGGTGGCAGCGACGAACGCATAGAACTCTTGCGGTGCTACTTCTCCAGAAACAGTGATAGCCCTTTGGCCGGACGCCAAAAGTGATGCAAGATGAACGGATTCATTGGTTCGACCAGCAAGGACGTAGTCTTCTGACAAGGCCGGCGTGGTCGATGGCACCCAGACGTCCTCGAACCAGCTATCTGCCGCATGTACTCCGGGCATGTCCAAACCAAGCTGGCCTGCAAGCCACGCCGTACTGGCTGGGGCTCGATCCAGCCATCCGTGGATCTGGTCGAGGTTGTACGCTCGAACTTGTTTCCAGCGGTCCTCGGACGTTCGCGCGGTTGCCCACTTCCGCGCGTCCCTCCATGTGGCAAGAATTACCTGGATATATGTGACTGTAGTAGTGGGCTCGTCGGGACCCTCGAGGCGCTTGTCGTAGTCTTCGTTCGCCTTTCTACCCGCGCTTCTCTCCACGGATAACTCCCAAACAGATGTCCCTTCGGGAACCTCCACCGTCTGTCCGGTTGCTTTGACGACACCGTCAAAGCCGCCCACCGCCGTCCCTGAACCTCCGGGCATGTCGAGCTCTGTCAAACCTTGAGCCGTCTCTGCAATAAGGCGTCGGACCAGTAGAGGAAAAGTCGTGTCAAATCCTGCTCGTCCTGCAGCAGTCTTTAGATCGTCACGTGAGATGGGCGGCCATACTGTCATGCTTGAATCTTAGATGGCGTCTGCTTCGAGATTACCTACAGGCACCTGGCCGCACGTCCTTTCACCCCAAGAGGGAAAGACTTTATGTACGCGCCAACCCAGTGATCGGTCGCTTTGAGCACACAACCGGGGCCTTCAAACACGCAGACGGGGACGGCGACGCCTGGGCGACCTCGTCGGGCTCGCCGCACGGCTGCCGTACATCGCCACCCTGGGGGTCGACGGGATCTGGATTACCCCGTTCCAGCCCTTGCGGAGTTCGAGTCCCTGCTGGAGCAGGAGCACTACTTGGGGCTGCGCATCCTGCTCGACGTCGTCCCCAACCACTGTTCCTCGGAGCACCCGCTCTTCCAGGTTCGCCGGAGCGGGATGTTCCACTTCGTCCGCGGTCCCGGGGGTGACACTCCCCCGAACAACTGGCAGAGCGTCTTCGGCGGCCGGGCCTGAAGCCGCGCCAACCCGGGCTCGGCGACGGACCGCGACTGGTACCTGCACCCGTTCTCGGCCGCCAGCCGGACTGGAACTGGCGCAACCCGGCGGTCGGCGACTACTTCGACGGCGTGCTGCGCTTCTGGTTCGACAAGGGGCGTGGACGGGCTTCGCATCGATGTCGCGCACGCGGTGTCCAAGGCCGAGGGGGTCCCCGATTCCCCGTCGGAGGGCGGTGTGGTGGACGGGCTGCGGTCCAACCCCCAGGTCTCGGACCAGAAGGAAGTCCACGAGGTGTACCGCCGGTGGCGTGTCCTGGCCGAGCAGTATGAGCCGCATCGCCTGCTGGTCGGCGAAGTGAACCTGGAACCGGCCCGCGCCGCCCGCTACACCCGGTCGGACGAGATGCAGCAGGCGTTCGCGTCCGCGTTCGTGAAGCACGGCGGGGACCCGGACGCCTGGGCGGCCGTCTGCAATGACATCGAAGCCGCGCGTCTGGTGCACGGCGCCACGCCGACCTGGGCGCTGGAGAACCACGACAGTGTCCGCACCGTCACCCGGTTCGGCGGCGGTGAGCCCGGTGCCTCCCGGGCCCGCGCGGCGCTGGTCCGGCGGACCTCTACCAGGGCCAGGAGCTCGGGCTGCCCGAGGTCGACGTGCCGGTGGAGGCCCGGGTGGATCCCATGTGGGCGCGCGGCGGAGTCTGCCGCGACAGTGCCCGCGTGCCGCTGCCCTGGAGGGCCGACGCCGGGCAGAACCAAGGCTTCTCGCTGAACCTTGCCAAGGCGGCTCTGGAACTGCGCCGGAAGCCGTGGAACAACGAGGTCTTCACGACTCACGACGGCGGCATCTGGCGGGTCGAGGCCGGGTACCTCCTGATCGGCGAGCGCAAACCGCTCTCTGGCCGCCGTCGCAATGAGCGACGAACCCGTGCGGCTGCCCGCCGGCACGGGGCTGCTGAGCGCGGCACCGCTGGAGGAAGACGGGTGTCCACAGGCGAACGACACCGCATGGGTTCCGCGCGGCTGAAGGGGCTGGATTGCGAAGCACCGTGAACGCCTGAAACCGCAGACCGCTCGCAACTGGAAAAACAGAACGGAAGGGCGCGCCCGGCCAAAGCCGGACGCGCCCTCCGCGTGCGCCGAACCCCTCATGCGGGTCCGCAGCACGTGACTTAGTCGATCAGCACCGGTTCCTTGGCGCGCTCCGGGGACTCCGCAACAGGCGCAACCTTCCGGTTCCGCTGGTTCAGCCAGCAACCCACCGCCAGCAGCGCCACGAGGGCGAAAGTGCTCAGGAGCTGGGGACGGGAATCCTCGCCGATGAAGCCCACTGTGAAGATCGCCGCGAGGATCACCAGGCCAAACACTGTGAGCCCCGGGAAGCCGGGCATCCGCAGGGGAAGCTCCGTGCCCTCGCGGTCGGCGCGGAGGCGCAGTGCCAGCTGGGCCAGGAGAGCGGACGTCCACACCAGCAGGCAGGTGGAGCCCACGATGTTGAGCAGGACGGGAAGGACCATCTCCGGGAAGGCCAGCTCCAGCACCACCGTGACCACGCCGAAGGCGACGCTGGCCAGGACGGCAACTACCGGAACCCGGGCTTTGGACACCGAGGCAAGCAGGCGCGGCGCCTCACCGCGCTCCGCGAGAGAGTACGCCATCCGGGACGCGCCGTACAGGTTGGCGTTCAGCGCCGAGAGCAGCGCGGCGACGGCCACCAGGGTGATCGCGGTGGCGGCACCGGGCATGCCGGCGGCGTCCAGCACCGCGGCGAACGGGCTTTTCAGCCCGTCCGATCCCACGGGGACCACGGCCGCGATAATGAAGATGGCACCGATGTAGAACACCAGGATGCGCCACAGCACCGTCCGGACTGCCTTCTTTACACTGCGGGCCGGCTCAGCCGTCTCGGCAGCAGCCACGGACACAATCTCGGTGCCGCCGAACGCGAAGGCCACCACGAACAGCGCCGTCGCGATCCCGGCGAAGCCGCTGGGCGCGAAGCCCTCCCCCATGAAGTTGGACAGGCCCGGCGACTGCACGCCCGGCAGCCAGCCGAAGAGCAGTGCGAAGCCCACCAGCAGGAACCCGACGATCGCCGCCACCTTGAGCAGGGCGAACCAGAACTCGAACTCGCCGAAGTTCTTCACACTGGTGAGATTCACGGCGGTGAGCACCACAATGAACACGAAGGCCATCAGCCACACCGGCAGAGCCGGGAAAATGGTGGCCAGCAGGCCGGCCGCACCCAGCGCTTCGGCCGCGATGACCACCACGAGCTGCAGCCACCAGAGCCAGCCCACCGTGGCACCGGCCACCGGCCCGTACGCCTTGGCCGTGTAGACGGAGAAGGCGCCACTGTCAGGATTGGCGGCGGCCATCTCGCCGAGGGCCCACATCACCAGGATGATGAGGGTACCGGCCACCAGGTAGGAGATCAGCACGGCCGGGCCGGCAGCCTGGATGCCGGCGCCGGAGCCGATGAACAGGCCCGCGCCGATGGCGCTTCCGAGGCCCATCATCGTGAGCTGGCGGGGTTTGAGTGCCGCGCCGAGGGCGCGGCCAGACGTCTTTGTCTGTTGTTCCATTGAGGATTCCTCTGGTTGTAGGTGGAACGGGTAGGTAAAAGGTCAGTGAGTGGTCAGGCGGCGTGGGCTTCCAAGAGCCGGAGCACGCGGTCGTTGGATGCGGCATCGGCAACGGTGATCCGCACGCCGTCGCCCTGGTAGCCCCGCACCAGGATGTCTGCGCGGTCGAACGCGTCCATCAGTGTTGCCCGGAGGGTGTCATCCGCCCGGATCCACAGGAAATTGCCCTGGCTTGGCTGCAGCTTCCAGCCCTGCACTTCCAGCTCCGCGGCCATCCGTGCGCGCTCCTGCTTGACGGCGGCCACCCGCGCTTCCATTTCGTCCCCGGCATCCAGCGACGCGATCGCAGCCTTCTGGGCCAGCGCGCTCACCGAAAAGGGCAGGGCGGTGCGGCGCAGCCCCTCGGCGATGGCCGGCGCGGCCACGGCGTAGCCCACGCGCAGGCCGGCCAGTCCGTAGGCCTTCGAGAAGGTGCGCAGGATGCAGACGTTCGGGTACTGGCGGTAGAGCGACAGGGAATCGGGGCCGCTGCCCGCCTCGGCGTACTCCACGTACGCCTCGTCCACCACCACCAGGATGTCGGAGCGGACGGACTGCAGGAACGCTTCGATGCGCTCGTGGCCGATGGGCACGCCGGTGGGGTTGTTGGGGGTGCAGAGCAGGATCACCTTGGTGCGGTCCGTGACGGCTGCGGCCATGGCCTCCAGGTCTTGGCCCTCGGCGTCATCCAGCGGGATGCGGACCGGCCGGGCGCCGGCCAGCTCCACCAGGATGGGGTACGCCTCGAAGGAGCGCCAGGCGAAGATCACTTCATCGCCGGCGTCGCACAGTCCGGTGATGATCTGCTGGAGGACGCCCACGCTGCCGGGTCCCACCGCGATCTCCCCGGCGGTGACGCCCAGGTGCCGTGCCAGCCGTTCGCGGAGTTCGACGGCGGCGCTGTCCGGGTAGCGGTTCATGGTGCCGGCCGCCTCGGTCACCGCAGCGGCGGCCGCGGGCAGCGGCTGGTAGTGGCTCTCGTTGCTGGCGAGGGCCGCAATGTCCAGGCCGGCACTCCGCCGTCCGGGGACGTAGGACGGAAGTCCGGCCACAGCTCCACGCAGGGCGGGAAGTGCTGTGTCCGGGGCGGTGAGGAGCTGATCATGGGTCATGAGGTCTGATCATGATTGTGACCCGCCACACAATGCAAGCTACCCTCATCCCATTGGGACTTCTGCTCAACTCCTACAGTTTGCGGTGAAAATATGACCAACCCGAACCCTCGCACCCTGGATTCCCTCGACGGCCGGATCATCCTGGCCATGGACAAGGACCCCGAAGCCAGCGCCCTGGCACTCTCGCGGACGCTCGGCGTCGCCCGGAACACTGTCCATGCCCGGCTGGCCCGGCTCGAGCGCAGCGGCGCCCTCCGGTCCTTCAGCCGCAGGCTGGACCCCGCCGCGCTGGGCTATGAACTGATGGCCTTCCTGTCGTTGTCCATCAGCCAGACGCGCACCGGGGCGGTGGAAGACGGGCTCGCCGCGATCCCGGAGATCATCGAGGTGCACGCCACTACCGGGGACGCGGACCTCATGGCCAAGGTGGTGGCCCGCGGCACGGCCGACCTCTACCGCATCACCAACCAGATCCTGGAAATCGACGGCATCCAGCGGACCAGCACCGCCATCTCCGTGCTGGAACTCATGCCCCCGCGCTACGACGGCCTCCTGGCCCGGCTCTCGGAGCAGGAATCCCGCCCATCCAACTAAGCGCGCATGTCCCCCGCCACCAGCGTGCAGATTTTCACTTTGAATCACTATCGACTGCCAAAAATCCCAACCAAAAATCACGCACTTGCCGATTCGTGACGCAGCCCACAAGATTTCTGCATGACTTCACTCACCGTCTCCGGCCGCGTGGCACAGGTTCTCAGCAGCTATCTCACCGATCTCTTCGGTGTCATGGGGAACGGAAACGTCTACTTCCTGGACGCCGCTGAGAAGCTGGGCCTTCGCTTCTCCGCCGTCCGCCATGAAGGCGCCGCCATCGCCGCAGCCGACGCCTACTACCGGGCGTCAGGACGTCTCGCGGCGGGCACCACTACCTACGGCCCCGGCTACACCAACGCGCTCACTGCCCTGGCCGAGGCGGTCCAGGCGCAGATTCCCGTCGTGCTGGTCACCGGGGATGCCCCCACCAGCGGCGCCCGCCCTCAGGACGTGAACCAGGCGGCCATCGCCGCAGGCCTCGGCGCGGCCACCTTCACCGTCACCCGCGACGCCGCGGGCTCCATCACGCGGCAGGCGGTGGAGTACGCACTCACCAAGCGCACCGCCGTCGTGATTGCCATCCCCTACGACCTCGCGGCACTTGAGGCGGCAGATGGAGAGCTTCCGGCGCCGTTGGCATCGGCAGTGAGTGACGACGTCGACGGCGGCCTGGGGCAGGTGGCCCGCCTGCTCGCCGGGGCGAAGCGGCCGCTGATCCTCGCCGGCCGCGGCGCGCATCTCGCCGGCGCCGGTCCGGAGCTCCGGAAGCTCGCCGACCGCCTGGGCGCGCTGACCGCCGGAACCGCGCTGGCGCTCAACCTCCTCGAGGGCGACGGCTACCTCGGCGTCGCGGGCGGCTTCGGTACTGACACCGCGGCCGGGCTCATGGGTGAGGCCGATGTCATCCTCGTGGCGGGGGCGAGCCTGAGTCCCTTCACCATGCGGTTCGGGCACCTGCTCGGCCCCGACAGCACGGTCATCCAGATCGACGCCGCCCTGCAGCCGACGCACCCCCGGGTGGACACGTTCGTCAGCGGGGACGTGAAGTCCGCCGCGGAACGCATCCTTGCGCTGCTGGATAACCCGGCCGCACCGGCCGCCAGCCCCGCGGAAGCCTGGCGCGCGGAAGCCCGCAAACGCCTGGCCGAGGGACCGGCCCACCACCCCGGCTCTGCGGAGACGCCGGACGGCCGGCTGGACCCGCGCTCCCTCGCCAAGGCACTGGACGCGGTGCTGCCGGAGCGCCGCACGGTGGTCCAGGACGGCGGGCACTTCGTTGGCTGGGCACCCATGTACTGGCACATCCCGCGGCCGCAGGACCTGGTCATGGTGGGCACGGCCTTCCAGACCATCGGACTGGGCCTTGCCAGCGCCGTCGGGGCAGCCCGCGCAGTGGAGGACGGCCGCACCCTGGTGCTGGCCACCGGCGACGGCGGTTTCCTGATGGGCCTGTCCGACCTCGAATCGCTGATTGGGGCGGCGGGCAGCGCCGTCGTCGTGATCTACAACGATGCCGCCTACGGAGCCGAAATCCACCAGTACGGATCTCAGGGCTTGACCGAGAAGCCCATGCTGATCCCCGAGGTGGACTTCAGCGGCGTCGCCCGGGCGCTCGGTGCTGAGTCGGCGATCGTCCGCTCGCTGGCGGACCTTTCCGCGCTCCAGGACTGGATCGACGCCGGCGCGAAGGGAACCTTTGTGGCCGACTGCCGGATCACGTCGAGCGTCCGGGCCCCGTGGCTGAGCGAGTGGATGGCGGCCTCGCAGGCCGCGAAGGCGGCGGTGGCCGGCTAACGGAATTCACAGGTCCGCGGCCTACCATGTTCCGCATGAAGGCTGCCCGGGACGCACGCTCTGCCGCCGTGGTGATTAACGCCGGATCACGCCGAGGGGCGGCCCACGAATTAGCAATGGACACGATGCGCAAGGCAGGCGTGCCCATCTCCGCCGTGCACCATGTGCTGTCCGGGGCAGACCTGGCCGGGACGCTTGACCGGGTGCTTGCGGACGGACACGATTTGGTCATTGTCGGCGGCGGCGACGGGACGGTGTCCTACGCCGCCGGCCGGGTCGCCGGCACCAACGTTGCGCTCGGCGTTCTTCCACTGGGCACCGCCAACGACTTCGCCCGCACGCTGGAGATACCGAACAATCTGGCCGAGGCGTGCGCCACCGTCGCCGAAGGCAAGGTGGTGGACATCGACCTCGGCCGGGCCAACGGTGAGCCGTTCCTCAACGTCGCATCCGTGGGCCTCTCGGTGGCGGTTACCGAAGCGCTCAGCCCCCGCTTGAAGCGGTACATCGGGCCATTGGCCTACAGCATCGCCACGCTTCGGGCTTATGCCCGACACAAGTCGTTTCGGGCCCGCCTCGAGTTCCCGGAGGGCGACCATGAGCCGCTGGAGCTCGAGGATCTGCTTCAGCTGGCGGTCGGCAACGGCCGACATTACGGCGGCGGCAACACGGTTTCCCCCACCGCAGGGATCGATGACCACATCCTTGACATCTACGCCATCCTGGCCGGGCCCGTCCGGGAGCACGTGAGTATCGCGCGGCTGCTCAAAGACGGAAGCTTCATCAAACATGACCGCGTGTACCACCTGACCACCAGGCGTGTCCGGCTGGTCACCGACCAGCCGCTGCCGGTGAACCTCGACGGCGAGATCGCGACCACCACTCCCACCGACTTCACCGTCCAGCGCAACGCCGTCCACGTGGTGGTGCCCCAGAGCAGCACCAGCGCACTGTTCGACGGGCCGGGCGCCGCAACCCCTCCTAAGGGCGTTGTTTGCTAAACAGTCACGCCTTATCCGGCTCTCCCCTTAGCGTTGGTGCAGCGCCCAACGAAACCGTTTACGTAAACCGTTTGCGTTAGGCTTCCGTAGTCCGTTTACGCAGCACCCGCAAGCACCCTCAGGGAGGAGGAACAGTGGTCACCATCCGCGATGTCGCCAAGCACGCCGGCGTCTCCCCCGCCGCTGTTTCCCGGGTGGTCAACGGGCTGGTGGGCTACTTGGACGAGACCCGCGAACGCGTTGAGACTGCGGTCAAGAGCCTCCGCTACGAGACGGGCTACCTCGCCCGCGGCCTGAAGACCCGGCAGACGACCGTTATGAAGGCCCTGCCGTTCGACCTCGAAGAGGCCGCCATGATCGACGGCTGCACCAAGTGGCAGGCGTTCCGCCGCGTGCTGCTGCCGCTCGCCGCGCCGGGCGTCTTCACCACCGCGATCCTGACATTCATCCACAGCTGGAACGAGTTCATCATCGCGCTGTCCATGATCAACGATCCGAAGATCCAGACCGCCACCGTGGCGATCTCCAAGTTCACCGGCGCCACCGAATTCCAGGCGCCCTTCGGCGAGCAGATGGCCGCCGGCGTGATCGTCACCGTCCCGCTGGTGATCATGGTGCTGGTCTTTCAGCGTCGGATCGTCGAAGGCCTCACCGCGGGCGCGAGCAAATGAGCCCTGTTGAGGAAACCAGTTTCACGCCCGCCGCGGAGTGGTGGCAGTCCGCCGTCATCTACCAGGTCTATCCGCGCAGCTTCGCCGACGGCGACGGCGACGGCGTGGGCGACCTCGCCGGGCTCACCGCGCGGCTGCCGTACATCGCCGCGCTGGGGGTGGACGGGATCTGGATGACCCCGTTCCAGCCCTCCCCGCAGGTGGACCAGGGCTACGACGTGTCCGACTACTGCGGCGTGGACCCGCTGTTCGGCACCATGGAGCAGTTCGTTACTTTGCTGGCTAAGGCGCACGCGCTGGGCCTGCGGGTGCTGCTCGACGTCGTGCCCAACCACTGCTCCTCGGAGCACCCGCTGTTCCAGGCGGCTTTGGCGGCCGGCCCGGGCTCGCCGGAGCGGGACATGTTCCACTTTGTGCCGGGTCCGGTGGACATGTCCGACGGCGGCGGCGCGGGTTCCGGTGCCGGCGACGTTCCGCCGAACAACTGGCAGAGCGTCTTCGGCGGACGCGCCTGGAGCCGCGCCAACCCGGGTTCCGAAACGGACACGGACTGGTATCTGCACCTCTTCTCCCCCGAGCAGCCGGACTGGAACTGGCGCAATCCCGCCGTCGGCGATTACTTCGACGGTGTGCTGCGCTTCTGGTTCGACAAGGGTGTGGACGGCCTCCGGATCGACGTCGCGCATGCCCTGTTTAAGGCCGACGGCCTGCCGGACTCGCCCTCCGCGGGCGGGGTGGTGGACGGGCTGCGGTCCAACCCGCAGGTCTCGGACCAGGAGGAAGTCCACGAGGTCTACCGCCGCTGGCGCACCCTGGCGGAGAAGTATGAACCGCACCGCCTGCTGGTGGGCGAGGTCAACCTGGAACCGGCCCGCGCCGCCCGCTACACCCGCGCGGACGAGATGCAGCAGGCCTTCGCCTTTGCGTTCGTGAAGCTCGGCTGGGACCCGGCTGCGTGGGCCGCCGTCGGGAACGAGCTTGAGGCCGCGCGCCAGCTGCACGGCGCCACGCCGACGTGGGCGCTGGAGAACCACGACATCGTCCGTTCGGTGACCCGCTTCGGCGGCGGCGAGGTCGGCGCGCTGCGGGCCCGCGCCGCGCTGGTCGCGTTGCTGGGTCTGCCCGGTCCGGCGTACCTCTACCAGGGCCAGGAGCTTGGGCTGCCCGAGGTCGACGTCCCGCTGGAGTCCCGGGTGGATCCGATGTGGGCCCGCGGCGGTGTCTGCCGCGACGGCGCCCGGGTCCCGCTGCCGTGGACCGGCGACGATGCGCTTAGCCACGGGTTCTCGCTGGCTGAAACGGGGGCGCAGCCGTGGCTGCCCATCCCGGCGGGCTGGGGCACGCACGCGATCGAACTCCAGCAGCAGGACCCGAAGTCCTCGCTGGCACTGGTGACCAGAGCACTGGGGCTGCGCCGGCTGCTGTGGAAGAACGAGGTCTTCGGACCGAACGACGGCGGCACCTGGCGCGTCGAAGAGGGGAGTCTGCTGATCTGCGAACGGAGCACCGACTTCTTCGTCGCGGTCGCGATGGGCACCGAACCGGTGCAACTGCCCGCGGGATCGGTCCTGCTCAGCGCGGCAGCGCTGGCGGAGGACGGCTGGCTGCAGCCGAACAACGCCGCGTGGGTGTTGCGGGACTGAGAGAGCTGCGCCACTGCGTGGCATCGAGGCGTTGGTGGTCCCCATAACAGGAGTTGACTGTCCGGGTGCGGGCGTCCGTGTCTGGAGCGCTGACGTTCGTGAGTACGTCTTGCCACGATGTTGCCGGAGCACTCGTTGCCGACATCCGAAGGTTTGGCCCACCGCGTCCATCCTTGACTGGGTCAACGAGACCGGCTCCAACGATGGGTCTTTTCTATGAGCAACAGAATCCGTCGGTATGACCTTGAGAAGGGGGGGCAGCCACGGGCTCAAAGATTTCGCGCCCTAATCAGTCCACTCCGCAGAAGACCCGGCCACACCATCGAGGTGTGGCCGGGTCCTTACTCGGCGTGGTGACTATCCGATCTTCGTCCAGACGGGGCAGTTGTTAGACTCAAAGCCTTCACCGGGGTATACGGTGACAGTGACGCCATTCGGGGCGAACCCGACGAAGCCGTTGTCGATGATGTCGCCGCCGCCGTTGCTTCGGGCCCAGTAGCAGTCCTTGGCACCGGGTTTGGTCCTGTAGGTCCCTGCCGCCAGGTCTTTGCCAACGGTGTAGGTGCCGTCTTGAATCTTCACAGTCGTTGCCACTTGTCGCAGGAGCCCTGCGTGGGGCGCATCCGGGCACAGGGCGAGGGCACCGTACGCGTCGGCGCGCGTCGCTCCCGGAACTCCGCTCACTTGGTCGGCGTAGTCGGATGCCGGTTTGGCGCACAGTTCCAGTGCTGTTCCAAAGTCCCCTGCCGGGCTGCCGTAGGTGCCCCCGCCGTGCTGGGCGACGACCTTTGCCACGGACTGCTCGCTGGGCAGCAGCGGCGTGGCGTCGTAGGCATCCCCGCCGTCGACTTCGATATGGCAGGTCCCGGAGTTTTTGTCTTTGTACTCCGGGCTGGCCCAGACCTCCTTGAGGGACTTGTAGACGCCTGGTGCACCTTCGGTGAACCCATAGGAGCCGCTGCAGTCGAAGGTGTACCGGGCGGCAAGCTTCGCCGTGGCGGCCGCTTCCGCGGCCTGGGCTGCGGCTTTCTTGGCTGCATCCGCCACTTCCGCTTCGGTGACGCCAACGGTGACCTTAATGAGGGCCGTGTCTGTGATGACTCCGGCGGCCGGGTCCGTGGATGTCACCAGTACGGTCTTGTCCGGGAAGGTGCCGGTCCATTCCTTGCCGTCTTTGGCGAGGATCTGCACGGAGACGAAGTCCTCGTCGATGAGCGTCCTTCGGGCGTCCTGGAAGTTGACTCCGATCACGTCCGGCACCGGGCGGGCCGTTTTGGTGGGCGACGGGGTGGCCGATTCGGAGGTTGAGGAGGCTTGTTGTCCCCCTCCCCCGCAGGCGCTGAGCCCGGAGATGAGTACGGCTGCCAGGACGGCAGAGATGTAGCGTTTCATGTCCCCTATTTCAATGGTTCTGGATGCGATGATGACGTTCCCGGTGGTGGCCGGGGTGCGGATACCCCAACCATATGTGTCGGGTGCGTCACCGAAGAAAGAAAGGATCCAGACATGAAGATCACTTGGGACTTTTTGGGCGGCCCGCTCCCCCGGCCAGCACAAGGACATTGACGATTTCGAACTTTCCATGGCGATTGAAGGATGCACCCTCGGTTGTCAGGACCCGAAGGCGGCCCGGCCGTTGGTCTTTCCCGGCCAGCCCCTGAAACCCCGCGGGGGTCCGGGCGACCCGATCGCGGTGGGTGAGCCGTTCCCGCTGGACGAGACCGCTGTAGGCGACTGCAGCGGAGAGAAAGTCAACGGCAGCGGGATCTTCACCGCCTACTGCGCCCTGGACCAAGGTCGTGCCTGCCTGCACGGCGCATCCGACGATGAGACCGTGGAGGCAGACCGGCGGTGTCATCCGTCCAGCGACCGCGGCCGCCCCAGCGCCCTTAGTCCCGATCAGTGTTGCCCAAATGCCCACGCTTGCCCTTCAGCGACTTCAGGAGCGGCGCAGCAGTTCTTGCCTCTTCCACTCGAACTCTTCGGCTGTCACCAGGCCTTTGCCCCGGAGTCGAGCCAAGTCCTCGATCTGGCTCGCGGTCGTCGGTGCCGGGGCCAGCGGCCGGTTGGCCTGGCCGGAGCTTAGTACCGCCATGATGATCGCGCTGGCCAGCAACACAAGGACGCCGATAAGGATGAGGACCCAAACCCACACGGTTGCAGCCGCAATACTTGAACGACATTCGGCAGCGTAACCCGTGTAGCCAAGGCCGCTGTCCTGTGCCATCGCATCCATCAGCTCGGCAACACTGCTCTTCTTGAACGGCGCGCCGCAGTTGGCTCCTGCAGGGTTGAAGCCGCTCACGATTCCGCAGAGAATCAGGAACGCGCCAGCGCCGATTCCCCACCACCATCCAGACCCGGGCTTGCGCGCGCGGGGGCTGCTCATTGCCAGATGTTCAAATGGCGCCGGCGGTCCAGGGTGGCCGGGACGCAAAGGGAGGATGGTCTTTTGGACCTTGGGACTCAGCGCAAAGCCATCCCGCACTGTCCCCCAACCCTTGCCATCAAAGTAGGCGACCGAGCCCGGATTCTGAACGTGCGAGTACCAACCTGGCTGCATTCTTGCTTCCCCATTCCTACGCGCGGGAAGCATATCCAGCACAGTGCTGACTCGCCGGGCCCGCTGGACATCCAACAGAATACAGCGACAATTCTGACATGGCAGCCATCCATCCCTTTCGCCGCTGCGTGTTTCTGGCGCCCGTGGGTATTCTGGTCGAATAGTCGCCCGCTGATAAAGGCGAACGACGGAAAAGGCGGGATTCACCCGTTGCGAGGCTGATCCTGGAGAAGAATTTGACTCTGTGCCCCTGATCCTGTGGGCGGCACCATTTCCGTCCGGCCGATCACAAATGTCCCGACACCGCTCAGCTCGATCGGGGCTCGGCATACTCAGTGCACATTCCGGGCAGCCCGAAATTTTCTGATGCACAGTCCAAGTTTCCCAGTCAGAACGTTGGGCCCACGTCGTAACGCCTGAAGTCCCACGCTTAGGACGTCACACAACAAAGGGGCCCCCAAATGGGAGCCCCTTCAGTTTGGTGTCTTCTAGCCCAGGTTCTTAACCGCGTAATCGGCTTCCGCCGGCGTGAACTTCTCGCCGTGCTCCGATGTCAGCTGCTGGCGGATGCCCTCCGGAGACATGGACATAGTCTCCTGATAGCTCTTGGCCTTCGCCAGGGCATTTGCTTTGTAGTCTGCCTTGAGGTTATCAACCGCGTATTGCGCTGCTTTAGGCGAGAACTTCTCGCCATATTCCGACGTGAGCTGCTGGTAGATGCCAGCCTTGCTCATGTGCATAGTCTCGGAGTAGGACTCCGCCTTCTTCAGCGCGGACTTGTACTCGGTGGGGACAGCAGGGGCTGCGGGGGCTGCCGCTGCTGCGGGGGCCGCAGCAGCAGGCGCCGCTGCCGTTGTCTCCGAGGACGGAGCGACAGTAGCTGAAGAATCGCCCTTGCCCGCGGTTGAAATACCCGAAATGATCATTATCGCGACAATGATCAGAGGGAGAAGGAAACGCTTCTTCTTGAACCAAGGCCGCGATGCCTTGCGGTATGCCTTGTCCGCTGCTGCCTGGGCTTTGCCGTCACGGGCAGCGTCCGGCAAAGTTGTCTTCTCTGTCATTGCAGATCCTGTCTAACTGGTTTGGCTAATTTCTCTGGGTGGCTTCTCCGCCGCGCGGTGTCACTGAGATGTAGCCCTGTATCAGACCAGGTGCCTGTGTCAGACCAGATGACAGATTCGTCCCCCCGAACAAACTATAGCTATACAGATCCCCAAGCTGAGCATTGGCTGGGAAATTACAGTATGTGGCGTTCACCGGCAGAACTATTCTGGCCCCATTCACCTCTTCTTCCGTTGGCAGCCCGAGTGAAACTGGGGCAACCCGGCCGTCGGCGACTACTCGGAGGAGGGCTGCGGTCTGGTTCGACAAGGTTGTGGACGGCCTACGCACAGGCGTCGCGCATGCCCTGTTCAAGGCCGAGGCCTGCCCGACTCGCCCTACTCTGGCGGAGTCCTGCCGCTGCCGGTGCACTCTAGCCTAAAATTACCAGCCGCACCGCCTGCTGGTGGGCGAGGTCAACCTGGAACCGGCCCCCGCCGCCCGCTACACCCGCGCAGATGAGATGCAGCAGGCCTTCGCCTTCGCGTTTGTGATGCTGGGCTGGGACCCGGCGGCGTGGGCCGCCGCCGGGAATGAGCTCGAAGCCGCACGGCAGCTGCACGGCGCCACGCCAACCTGGGCACTGGAGAACCACGACATCGTCCGTTCCGTGACCCGCTTCGGCGGCGGAGAGGTCGGCGCCCTGCGGGCCCGCGCCGCGCTGGTTGCGCTGTTGGGCCTGCCGGGTCCGGCGTACCTGTACCAGGGCCAGGAGCTCGGGCTGCCCGAGGTCGACGTCCCGTTGGAGTCCCGGGTGGATCCGATGTGGGCCCGGGGGCGTCTGCCGCGACGGCGCCCGTGTCCCGCTGCCCTGGACGCCGGACGACGCGCTGAGCCACGGGTTTTCGCTGGCTGAAGGTGCCGCCGCGGTTCAGGCATCAGAGCCGTGGCTGCCGCAGCCCGAGGGCTGGGGCACGCACGCGATCGAACTGCAGCAGCAGCAGGACCCGGAGTGCTCGCTGGCATTGGTCACCGAGGCATTGGAGCTGCGCCGGCTGCTGTGGAAGAACGAGGTCTTCGGACCGAACGACGGCGGCGCCTGGCGCGTCGAGGTCGGGAACCTGCTGATCTGCGAACGCCGCGCGGACTTCTTCGTCGCCGTCGCAATGGGCACCGAACCCGTGCAACTCCCCACCGGATCGGTGCTGCTCAGCGCCGAACCGCTGGCCGAGGATGGGTGGCTGCAGCCGAACAACGCGGCGTGGGTACTGCGGGGCTAAAGGTCCGGCGCCGCTGCGTGGTATCGAGGAGTTGGTGTCCCATAACGGGAGTTGACTGTTCGGGTGAGAGCGCCGCTGTATGGAGCGCTGACGTTCCTCAGCACGCCTTGCCACGACGTTCAGAAATCGTTCCACTAAGTATGTTGGCGCTGGCGAGCAACGGCAGGGTGCAGATCTTCGTGACCGCATCGTCGACGCCTAAGTTGTGGTGTTAGCCCGGGTTCACATTTCTCCAGGCGCACGAGGGTGCGCAACACGCCACCTGTCGTGCCTGGTCCGGGAGGCCGTTCCGGCGCCCGGTGCGGTACCACCTGTGCGCCTGCTCGACCTGGATCACGCCGTCGTGGAGTCGGCCGGACATTTGGCCATGGGTCTTGACGGCCGACTGCACGCCGGCTGCCGCTGTATTCTGTTGGAGGTCCAGCGGGTCCGGCCAATCAGCACCACGCTGGATTTGTGCTTCCGCTCGAAAATGGGGAGGCACTGTGCAGCCTGGCTGGTACGCGCACATTCAGAATCCGGCAGCTGTTGCCTACTTTGACGGCACCGCGTGGGGTTCCGTCCGGGACGGCTTTGCTCTGAGCCCGGATGTGCAGAAAACCGTCACGCCCTTGCAGCCAGGCCACCCTGGACCAGCGGCCCCGTTCGAGACCATGGCGATTGCCGCTCCCCGACTGCAGAAGCCAGGATCAGGTTGGTTTTGGGGCATCGGCGCCGGCGCCGCCCTGATCGTCGCGGGCCTGCTTCGCGGTTTCTCTGCGGCTGGCGCGAATTGCGGCGCCCCGTTCAAACCAGACAGCGTGGCCGCATACATGGACGCGATCGCCCCCGAGTACGGTCTTGGCGTCACAAATTATGTCGCCCAGTGCCGTGACAGCATCGCTGGCGCGACAGCCCTGACTTGGACGCTCATCGTCCTCGGAGTCATCGTCATGCTCGCCAGCTTCCTGATCCAGGCCGTGATCCGTTCGGGCCACGCAAACCGTGCCCCTGTTGTCGTGCCGACGGCCGCCTTGCAGATCGAGGAGCTGGCCCGGCTCCTGGACAAAGGCCTCGTATCCCCCGAAGAGTTCGAATGGAAGCGGCAAGAGCTGCTGCGCCGCGCGTGACTTAGCTACTTCCAAAGTCAGGCGAGCCCCTAGGTGGGAGCACCGGTGTCCGTAGCTGACGTCGCGGGCATGATTCGGAGGACCGTTCCCGGGTTCTCCCCTGAGGGGCGAGCCGTCGGCCACGGGGGACGATCCATTCGCCACAGCGTGCCGCTGATCCCGGCCGGCTGCGTCGCTTCATCCAGCAGCTCTGCTTCCCCTCGTCCTCGAGCTTGCATTCCGCGACCTCGTTACGCCTATCCCCAGATCAGTGCAGCCATCGCCGAGTGCGGGGTACTCATATCCCTGGCGCGGTGGGCGTACATGCGCGCCAGGCACTGGACCCATGACTACGGACACGCCTCTGCTTGAAGCCTTGGCCGACTTCTCCGGTGTCGTGGTCAGCTACCTCACAGAGGAGGACTCAGAGGTGCAGGCCCAGCTGGACCTTCTCATATCGACAAAGGAAGCAGAGGTAAAGACCTTCGCTGCCCGTTCCCTGAGCAAGGACCTGTCAACACAGACGCTGTTGGAGATTGCGGGACATCATAGACCAGACACTGAACAAGCAGGGCAGCGAGCCCTGAGCACTCCGGACCATGGGAACATCAGGACAAGTATCATTAGGACGCCTGTAGTCATCAGGCACAGGAATTTCTATTGGGGGACCCTTTGAAAGCACTGCCTTTCTCGCTGCTGACCGCAGCCGCACTGATACTGACCGGATGTGGAGCGCCGGCCGAAACAACCAAGATGGCAATGTCACCATCGCCGTCGCCGTCCGCGTCCGCCGCCACTCTGAAGAAGAACACGGTGCCCCTGTTGACCACCTGCATGTCCCTCTTTGGCGAGGGCTCCAGTTCCCTGGCCAACAACTCCATAGGCTTCCTGACGGAGGTAAAGTCCGTCGACGCGGACACTGCTCAGAAAGCTGACTCATTCGCCACTCGCTTCGCTGAGGTAGCAGAAACCGCAAAACCTGAGCTTGCCGAGCCTCTTCACGAGATGCAGGTCCTGTTCGAGGATTTCGTCCAGGCGTGGGAAGACTCCGGCTCGTGGTCAGTGGGTGACTCCTACGCTGCAGCCAAGGACACCGTCGTTGACATCTGCATGCCAGAGCTGGACGCCGCCGATAAGGCGGTATCAGGCACAGCTCCAGCAGCAACAGACGATGAGAAGTTCCTGAAGGCTCTGCGATCAGCCCACCCCGCCATGAAGTCGCCGGACACTGCGAACCAGCTCGAGATCGCAAAGACCTTCTGCGACGTCTACGACAAGGGAGTGGAAAACGGCAAGGTAGCGGAGGCGGCCGCCGCTTCCGATGCACTAGTTACCGCTCCTGCCGGAATCAAGTTCACCCACGAAGAGCTGAAGTCGATCCGTAAGCTTGGCGTCAGCACCTTCTGCCCCCAGCACCTGGACAAGGTCCCCTAACGCGCCGCCGGCCGCAACATCTGCAGTAAGCGTTTCTTTGTCCGCCTAGGATGGGCGAGCTGTCTTGACGACCCCCTGGCCACATACGACAGGGCAACAACCGGCGCCCGGCAACGAATATCGACGTCACGCAGGGCACGCAATGGTCGCCGCCTCCGCCCGCGACAACAGCCGCCGCCCGCGGACGTGAAGTCGTCCGGTGTTCCATGAGTACAACGGCGGTGGTGTTCGGATCGAACTCCGAGGCATCCTCCTGATCATCGGTGACGCGCCCGCGGCAACGCCGACGATCGAGGTCAGACTAGCCCCCCATACACAGGACAAGGACCCGTCCGCCTACGGCCGCGGAATCGCACCCGATCCGTGTCCTGTGGCTGTGCAGCGCAGTCTTGGTACCGGCAGCTTTCCACTGAAGTCATGAAACCGGTCGCTGCCAGGGCTGCTGCTCAAGGCGCTCGTCCTCGCCGCGTCGGGGTGCACCTTGCCGGCGCTTCGGCTAGCAGCCAGACCGCGAGGAGGGCAGCAAAGAGGCCCCGGCCCGTCGTAAGTGACGGGCCGGGGCCTTGGGGTGGATGCTGGTCAGCCGATCTTCGTCCAGACGCCGCAGCGGCTGGACTCGAAGCCTTCGCCCGGGTACACGGTGACGCCGGCCGGCGCGAACCCGACCATGTCGTTGGCGATGATGTTGCCGCCGCCGGTGGTCCGGGACCAGTAGCAGTCCCTGGCGCTCGGCTTGGTCCGGTACGTCCCCTGCTCCATGTCCTTCCCGACGGTGTCGACCCCGTCATCGATCTTCACGGAAGTCAGCACGTCTTTAAGAACGGCCGCGTGTGGAGCGTTCGGGCAGAGCGCCAGAGCGGCCAATCCATCCGGGCCACGACCTCGTCGGCGTAATCGGGCTCGAGCTTGGTGCACAGCCGCATCACCTTATCGAACGTCTCGATCGGGGCGGTGTACACATCCGGCCCGGAAATATCGACTCTTGACGAGTTGTCAACAGCTATGTCCACCGCTGGCTGTAAACTCTGCGAGACCAATAGTCTTTGGAACCGCTCGTTTTAGCAGTTGCTGAATGGAAAACTGTAGGTACTTTGGTGAACAGAAAAATCGCACGTCCCGTGACCAACACGGAGGTTCTGCGCCAGCGCCGCGTCCTCCGTCCCTCGACTTTGATCGTGAGCGTCATCACTACCCTCTTCATGGCCCGAAGCGCGGTGGTGGGCGGTCTTAGCGGCGCTCTCGTAGGTTTGGCCCTTTGCGCTCTCTTGACCGGCCTGTACATTTCCGTTACGGGACGGCAATCATGGGCCCTCATAAGGGGAGGTCGCAAAATGGGCGGTGCAATTGCAATCGGTGCGGTTGTGATGTTCATTTCAGCTATAACTGTCTACGGCAAGCTGGACAATGGCTGAACGTCCTGAGTCCAGATTCCCGGATGCGATCTGCAACGTTAGGAATTCAAAAACATGAGTAAACGGAGTACCAATGTCGTAGATCCCGAAGGGCACTACGCCGAATTCCTGATGAGATTAGACCTTGCCAGGGCCAGCCTCGTTAGCAGACGTGAAGCCTTAGATGCGACGATAGAAGTCGTCGAAAGACTTTATGAACACAACGCAACCGGCCTCCAACTCTGGGCCCAAAGGAGCACTATAGTGGCGGGAATCCTGGCTCATCGACGCGAAGACGCTAAGGATCATGGAACCCAGGTCGAGCTCCAGGAAGTTGCTGCAAAAATGGAGTCTATGTTCCGGGAGCGGACGCAACGAATCGAAGCAAAGAGACTTGCGATCCGTGGCCACTTCGAGGAAATCGATGACTCACTCTTGGAGCTCGAGAAAAGTAGTGTAAAACTCCATTCATCACGGATGCTTTCCCAAGAGCGCGAAAACCTCAATAAGGCTGTGGCCCAACTTGCCGGCTCACGGAGCGGGGCTCCGTCGGCAATTCAGGATATGGGCCTGCGTGACGACCTCAAGGACGCGCGGCAGGCCGTCATTCTCGCTGAGGCGCTTATAGAAGTGAAGGGGCACTAGACGTGGAGACCCCCAAACCAGAACTGTGGGTTGTAGATAGCTTCAGTTCAGAGCAATGGAACGAAAAGCCACGCATCTTCAAAGTGTTCTTCGGCACCGGTCTTATCGGGTTCATCGCGAGCCTGATACTAGCCGTGCTCATACCAGGCATGCGCAGCGTCGAAGCGTCCCTGCTATTCGCCTCCACGTGTGCGACCATTGCTACTCCGATCCTCATAGCCGCCCAACTCGCAGCTGAAGACGGCTTTCTCCACCGTTTCACCTCCAGCGTCAACAGGACCATCCTCGAGCTGACCGGCAACAGAAGCGATGCACTCTCCGTCGATCAACTCAAAGCCTTGATCAACACCGACGACGTACTGCCGCTGCTCGTTAATGGTGTTCCCGGACTGGCATTGCGCGCAACGCTGCGAAAGACTACGGCCGGGCAGGACTGGAAAAGCCCCGGAACGCCCGAGCGTATGGGACAGGCGCCGTTGCCCACCTCACCAAGGAGCGACAAGCGTCTTCGAATCGTAGAGCTTGGCGCGCGACTCTCTCTCCTCATCAGCAATGCCGCTCCTAGACACATTCTCAGCCACGAGCAACAGCAAACTCGCCCCGGCTCGCAGCAAGCCACCGAGCGGACGTACGTGGTAATCACAGCTACGCCCCCGGACTACGGCACGGCCAGCTTCGACATGCTGCTCAACGCAGGAAACGACGCCAACCCGGCACCCAACTCGACCGCTCGCTGAGAGCAGGTTCTACGTCCACGCGCGCAATGAGTCACGGCCAAAGGGGTACGGAGAAGGAGCCCTGCCTTCCCGACTCATATAGATGAGACTCCCGACCTTGACAAGTATCACACCTCCGAGCATAGTTGGGTTACCCGGGAGTCCTATCTATAGATTCCCATCCAAGGAGCACCAATGCTGCACATCACCGTCACCGCCAAGAAGCCTGTCAATCCTGAGCAGGACGGTCTCGGCCGCCCGTACGTCGGCTATGAAGCCGGCATGACCCAGGATGAAATGTACGAGGCCAACCACGGCGAATGGGCAATCGGTGCCCGCGGCCAGAAGGAGCGGTACGCGCTGTTCTCCTTCGGGCGGACCGTCATCCAGGCCGTCGAAATCGACTCCTTGGAGCGCACCACCCTGTACGGGCGGAACCCCGATGAGAAGCGCGATGACCGCTACACGATCCACGGCAAGATCCTCAGCAAGGGACACCCGGTCTTCGACAAATACGTCGGCCACCCGAGCCCCGTCGGCGCAGCCCGGAACCCGGTTCGGTACTTCGAGGACGCTGACTTCGACGGCGAAGCCGGCCAGCCTTGCCGGTGCGGCTGCGGCGAGATGACGACCGGAGGCGACTTCGTCCCCGGCCACGACCAGAAGGCCATCCACGAGCGCATCGCCCGGATCGGTACTGTTGCCGAGTTCCTGGACTGGATGGATGTCGTACGGCCCGCTTCACTCGGCCGCTAGCACGGAGGCCCGGCCCTCATGTGGGACCGGGTCTGACTGCGTATACTCGCTATGACTGCGCCGAAACGGGGCACCACATATCGGGGGAATATGAGCGCCGTCCTTCCGGCGGACGTCGAGCTGCCCGTCACCGGTAAGCCGTTCGGGGAGGCCCCGGCATGGGACGTCGGCACCTTCGCCGCCGTATGGCTCCCTAGGTCCGGACCCCTGTAATCCGTGCTTGTCATCCTGGCTGACGCGGCGGCGCGTCAAGCGGGAACAACCAGGGCAGCAGCCCAACCCCAAGCCCGTCGAAACCGGAACCTGACCCGGACCCGTTCGAAAACCTCCCCAAGGAACCAGACCCAATGCCCGATACAGGAGTCGGCGATTTTCCTGAACCCCTGGCGACCAAACAGTCTCCTACCCTCAGCAACCCCGGAGACATCTGGCCATCGAATGATTGACTTGGAATTTTTCTACGCCATGAGACACGCCGCCACCAGCTACCCAAACCCTGAACAGGAAATCAGCGAGAAGCAGGTCTTTATTCACAAGCGGACGCTGGTCTACGATCCCTGGGTCGACGGGTCAAAAAAATTAGCGGAGGTCGCTTCACGAGTCCGAATGCACTCAAAATCGACCCACCGAAATCAGAGGCCTTCATGGTGAAGGGACCTGGGGGCCAAGGTGCTGGAACTGATTTCGCTGCACGATATGTAGTCATTGGTCTGGGTGCTGCCCAGCATGGCAACTTTGCGGTCGTTTACATTGTCTCTTCGGACGAAGCAGTGAACTTCGTCGTGATCCCGTTAATGGGCTTCATAGGGCGTTCACAGCAGTTCCTTCTTGGAATCAAGAAGACAACCAGCGGACTCTTACGGCGCGCATCGAAGCGATCGTGATATGAAGCCTGCCCCCTCGGGAATTTCAGCCTCCAGCGCCTGCTCGTCGCACTCGGCGATGGCGTGGAGGCGCCAGGGGTACCGGACGCTGTACTCGGTGAAGTCGTGGTGCAAGGCCTCGGTGAAGTCGAGCAGCACGTGGAAGAAGCCAGCAACAAGGAGGTGAGTGCCCCTTACCTCGGCGCGCTGAGGGTTTCGATGACGGATGGGATCAGAAGCCCCTTGCGACCCCAGACAGGGGCGAAAATTTGGACCTGCACAAGACGAGGCTTGACCTCGCCGCCGCCCTCGAGTGCGTTCGCCCCACACATGTTGCGAGGCACTGCATTCATAGCGGCATCGATACGAATCCAATTTGGCTTCTCAGACTCCGGGTGACCGACCACGGCGAACTGCAGCAGCACTGCCGTTTTGTGGACGAATTCATTCTCTGTCAGGAACTCCTAACAAAAAGTGTTGCAGTTCGCCGACATTCGGTTATGCGCTGCATTCAGTGACTCTCTATGGAGAAGACCATCAACGATCAGGCCGGGGAGTGCTATTGGCTAGGGGATCGTGTCCACGGACACAGCCCTCAACCAACCCTCTGTGGTCTCACCGTTAATCGTTGCCTCACCCGATTCCACAACCATCTGGACCTTTGTACCGTCCCGCCACCCGGCAGCATCTGACTCGTCCACGAACACGAGCAGGTCTTGGGCTCCCCCTTGAGCTTTTAGCAAGACGGTAAACTCACCGGCCGCCCCGGTCATCCACAGCTCGGACATGAACAGCTCGCCAGTCAGCCCAAACCGGTCACCGTTTCTGATTCCCCCCATCTGAGCGGAGTTGAGCTTGTCTAGCAGTTCATCGACGGTGATAGCTGTGACCACAGCGGTAGCTGGCGGGGACTCGATCGAGGGCGCCGTTGCCTCAGCAGGTGCGGTCCGTGCTTCAGTTTCGACAATCTGGGATGGAGTCGGCGACGGGAGCGCCTCGGCACTGTTGTTTGAACTACCCCCTCCCCCGACCGCACTGATGATGAGCGCCCCGACGACGAGGAGTGCGAGCAGGCCGCCACCTGCCCCGATCAGTTTCCATGGAGTCTCTGGTTGCGGCCGCCGGACTTCTTTGGCAGGCATGACGTCTTTCTCCCCCGGAATCCGAAAAATCACATCGGCGAGGAGCCGCGGTTGGGGGTCCCAAACGTTGGTGCGGGTAGACCCAGCGGTGCACGGAGCAGTTCTCCCGGTGGCCAGGAGCCGGGGCCGGACCCGGCTGACATGATCGTGGCAGTCCCGTGAGTTGCGCACCCTAGATTGAACGTTCTTCGGCCCGCACGACGGCGGCACCTGGCGCGTCGAACCGGGGAACCTGCTCATCTGCGAACGCCGCGCGGACTTCTTCGTCGCCGTCGCAACGGGCACCGAACCCGTGCAACTCCCCACCGGATCGGTGCTGCTCAGCGCCGCGCCCCTGGCGGAGGACGGCTGGCTGCAGCCGAACAACGCGGTGTGGGTTCTGCGGGACTGACTCGACCGGTCTCAGAGGGCCGTCCACGTTCCATCAGGAACGCGGACGGCCTTTGTCGTAAGAGAAGGACGGAGACGTGGCTGTCTCGCGTGGGGTCCACGAGGGAGCTAGAAGCTAACTCCGACACCACCGCCCCGGAACTTCGCTTGGTGTTCCAAGAACGGCGCAACCCACCAGGCATCAACTTGGTAAAGGTTCACACGAACAGCCGGGACTTCGTAGCTGGTCATTCCTGAGGGGATCACTTGGGCAGGACATAGCGTGAGGAATTCCAGTGTGGGGAGGCTGTCCCCCGGGGACAGCACCTCCATCAAATCACTCGCCTGTTGCGCGGCGATGGCTTCCTTTTCGTGCCGGGGCATCTTCCAACCCCCAACGTCCTTCACAATCTCTGCTGCAAACGCGCTCACGTTCGTGCCAATAAAATTGGACGTGCTCGTAGGGATGCCTATATACACGGTGGACCCGCATACAACAACGATGCGCTGCAAGATGGCGCCGTTCTCCGCCGCCTGGACAACCGCTTGGAGGTGGGGATCAAGTGCTCCGAGTGTATTCATGCAGGGACTCTAACAACGATCTCTCGCCGGCGGAGCGTAAACGCAAGATTGACGACACGGCACCCTCGTCGAGTCTTCCCCAGACGGGCATGTTGGCTCTTCAATCGTCATCCGTTGCGCAGCTTTCCTTTGCTTCTTCATGACGTGTCGACAAGTCTGATTCAGGAGGACTCTCCGCCTCGGAATGCCAACTAGCACGCTTCTTTTGAACGCCGGCACTTTTCTGAAAAACGACCGAGACGACATTTTCCAATGCGATTGCATTCGATGTCGGTGTCGAGGTGTAGCATCCGTTTTGCGGGCATAGACGCCCGCGACGCTATTGGGGGAAGCGAAAATGCTTGTGACTTTTGGCTGGCGCGATGTAGCGCGTCTGCGGCCCGTATTCCAGGCCGGGCTCCCTCAATGCGCGTCCATCACCGCACCCACTCCGCACGCTTCGCATCGCACGTCGGTCAGGTGTCCTATGAAAGGACTCTCATGAGCCAATACCCGAACCTCGCCCCCTATCCGCCGTCCCACGGCTATGGACAGGCGCAACAGAGCAACAAGTCATTCCTCGTGACATGGCTGCTGTCCCTCCTCCTCGGCGTTCTCGGCGTGGACCGTTTCTATCTGGGCAAAATCGGAACCGGTATCCTGAAGCTGGTCACCCTCGGTGGTCTGGGCATCTGGGCCCTGATCGATCTCATCTTTGTCCTGATGAACAAGACCAGCGACAAGCAGGGCCGTCCTTTGGAGGGCTACGACAAGCACAAGAAAGTGGCCTTGATCGTCACAGCCGCCTTCCTCCTCCTGAGCATCATTATCAATGCCAGCCGTGCGGGAGCCGCGACAACGTCCGCCTCGCCCGCGTCCGCCGTGGACGACGCAGTCACCGCAGCTGCTGTCCCGTCAGAGACGGCAACGAAGGATCCCGCCGCCGCCAAGGCTGAGGCGGACGCGGCTGAAAAGGCTGCCAAAGCTGAAGCAGACGCTGCCGCTAAGGCCGCCAAAGCTGAGGCAGACGCTGCAGCCAAGGCTAAAGCGGACGCTGACGCCAAGGCCAAGGCTGACGCAGCTGCCAAGGCTAAGGCTGACGCTGACGCTGCGGCCAAGGCTGCTGCGGAAGCTGGGACGATCAGTCAGCAAAACGCTCTGGGGAAAGCTGCTGATTACCTCGATTACTCCGCCTTCTCCCGCACAGGTCTGATCAAGCAGCTTGTCTACGAAAAGTATTCGACCGGGGACGCGACCTGGGCCGTGGACCGCGCGAAAGTTAACTGGAACGAGCAGGCAGCCAAGAAAGCCAAGGATTACCTTGAATACTCGTCCTTCTCGCGCTCCGGACTGATCGATCAACTGCTCTATGAAGGCTTCAGCCCGGCGCAGGCCGAGTACGGAGTAAGCAAGACCGGTCTCTAGGGGCCTGAATCGATCAAGCCCAGCCGGTGGGCTGCTAAATCCAGAACAAATGAAAATGGGAATAATGAAGAAAGAACTGGCCCTGACGGGCTTGCTGTGTCTTGCACTATCAGGATGCGCGGGAGCAAATACGCCTAAAGCTGCTCCGACCGTCACCGAGACCGTGACTGTAACGGAAACCGCCACGGCGACCGTAACGGCGACTGTGACAGCAGCCGCGGCGGCTCCAGCCGCCGCAGCTGCCGTACCTGCCGCTCCCGCTCCGGCCGAGACAGCCGTAATTCCGGCCGCAGTTGCAGGCATGAATGCTCAGGCCCTCGACGACGACTTGGCGGCCTTGGGATTCGAGAACATCATTTACAACGCCGATACAGGCAAAACAGTCCTCTTGCTAAGCAACTGGACAGTCACCGGAATCGATAACCCGGGCGCTAAGCAGCCCGTTAGCAAAGCCGTTGTCGTTCACGTGACCAAGTAGCGCGGCGGCGGGTGCAGACGGACATAATCAGCCGTCTGCGCCTGCCGTTCAGTGCACAGGTGCTGAGGCCCCGCTGCGGTAACGAGCATTCCTATTGGGCTACTCCCCGCCAGACTCCCATCATTCCTCGACGAACTCCAGTAGGTCACCCGGCTGGCACTTGAGGACCCGGCACATCGCCTCCAGGGTGCTGAAGCGGACAGCCTTTGCCCGGCCGTTTTTGAGCACGCCCACGTTCGCCGGGGTGAGTCCCACAAGGTCGGCGAACTCGCCCACGCTCATTTTTTGTTTGGCCAGTTCGACGTCGATGCGCACCACGATGGGCATCAGATGACCGCTTCCATGTCGGTGCGAAGGTCCGTGGCCTGCCGGAGTAGCGCGCGCAACACCACGACCACAAGGCCCAGGGCCGCGCCAGCCACCAGCAGCAGGAACAGCAGGAGCGGCAGGCCAGGGTCATCCGCGCTGAGCACGACGGAAGCGGACAGTACCGCCAGCATCGTCCAACCGGCGGCAATGGACCAGACAATCGCGTCGACCCACCGCAGTGCGCCGTTGCTGAAGATGCTGCCCAGCTTGACCATCGTGAGCAACTTCCACGTGCTCACAATCACCACCTGGACGCAGGCGACCTCCAGGATCGAGAAGATGGTGAGCGGCCACTGCAGGGAGGCGCGGTCCGGATTCTCCTGCGCCATGTGGGCGAACTGCCCGGGCAGGGACATGACCTGGAACAGGACCAGCAGGAGGAACGCCACAACTAGGACGATCCGAAGGGCGATGACAGCCAATCGAGTAAATTGCATGCATCGAGTTTCAGCTATTACCCATCGAAAGTCAATCGATCCGGGGGCCCTACCCGGCTTCCTCGCCGGCAGCGGAACCGCCGGACCTTCACGGGCCGCATAGATAGACTGCTGTGGTACGTGTCCCTCGACTTATTAGGAGAAGTTCATGAGCTACAGCGGAAGTCCGTCCGAGAAGCCGGTCGCAGCCGGTGACCTGGACCGCAGCCATATCGGTCAGACTGTGAGCTTTGAACCTAACGACTTCACAGTTGTCTTCGGAACACTCTCCGGCATCGCCCGGACGGACGCCATGGTCTACCTGTCCCTTCAGGGCGTGGGCGGCGGCACCCACTTGAAGGACGAGTACGACTTGCCTGTCGGCCACAACGTCTACGTTCAGATGGATCCCCTGAGCAGCGCCAGCAAAACCCTGTCGGAGGCGGAGCGGGTCATCAAGGAGAAGTTCGACGAGATCAAGAAGAACCTCCGGGACCGGGAACAGAAACCCGGTTCCGAGTAACCGGCATCCAGCCACAGAGGAACCCCGCAGTGCCGGGCACTGCGGGGTTCCTCTGTCTATGACTGCGCTCAGGGCGCCGCCCATAGGATGAGGCAATGGACTTCGAAGGCACGCTCTGGACGGTTTTGGGGGCCGGGCTGGTTCTCCTGATGCTCGTTGATGTCTTTCGTACGCTCCTCTACCCGCATGGGTCCGGTCCTCTGGGCCGGGCGATCATGCGCGGATTCTGGCTGGTGTCCAGAAAACTGCGGGGCCGGGGCTCCTTCATCGCAGCACCTTTGGCCATGGCCGCTGTGATTGGAGCCTGGGCAAGCCTGGCGGCCATCGGCTGGGCCCTGCTCTATCTGCCCCATCTGCCGGCCGGCTTTGTTCACGGACCCGGAGTTCCACAGCGGGGCGACTTTGCGGAAGCGCTCTACATCTCCCTTGTCACGCTTTCCACGTTGGGGTTCGGCGACATCGTGCCGGCGGATCCGCTCCTCAGGTTGGTGGTGGCCCTCCAGGCCGTCACCGGGTTCGGGTTGTTAACGGCGACGGTCACCTGGATCCTGCAGATGTACCCGGCCCTGAACCGCCGCCGGATCCTTGCCCACCAGCTGAACCTGTTCAGGGAAGCTGCGGGCCCGTCGGGTGTTTTGTCGCTGGATCCCGGGCATGCTGCCGGGCTGCTGGAATCAATGGCCGGAAACGTGGCATCGGTAAGCATAGATCTGCTGGCGTTCCATGAAACCTACTACTTCCGTGAGATTGAGCAGCGCGGCTCCTTGCCCGCCACAGTGGCCTACGCCCAGGAGCTGGCATCCCAGGCCCAGCGCAGCGACAGCCTTGAACTCCAGTTCGCCGGACGGATGCTCCACGCGTCACTGGACGCTCTCGCGGAGGTCCTTCGCGGCAAATTCGGCCATTCAGGAGCCACGTCGTCCGATGTGTTCGACAGTTACGAGCGGCACCACCGACACCTCCGGCGTGGGAATCCGGACACGAACTAGACCCTAGACATGTGACCAATCAGTCACCTATCCTGAACCTGTGGACGCCGTATTCAAGGCCCTGGCCGACGCCACCCGCCGCGATCTCCTGGATGAGCTCTTCAGGAACGACGGGCAGACCCTCCACGCTCTTGAGGCCCGCTTCGAGATGACCCGCTACGGCGTGATGAAGCACCTCAAGGTTCTGGAGGACGCCGGCCTCGTGGTGACCCGCCGTCGGGGTCGCGAGAAACTCCACTTCCTGAATCCGGTGCCCATCCGGCTGGTCCACGACCGCTGGGTGAGCAAATATGCCGAACCATGGGCCGCTGGCCTCAGCGACCTCAAAACCAGATTGGAAAGTCCCATGGAAAAGATCTTCGAAATCTATATCAAGACGACCCCGGAGCGGCTCTGGGAGGCCATCACGGACGGCGAGATCCGCAGCAAATACCAGTTCGGGTCCGTCATCACCTCGGACTGGACGCCGGGATCCCGGTTCGAGATGGCACCCAAGGGCGGGGAACCCCTGGGCGAGGGCGAAAACCTGGAGGTTGACCCGCCCCGCCGGCTCGTGCAGAGCATGCGCGCGCTCTGGGGCGAGGACGTCAAGGCCGAAGGCACGTCCCGGGTGACCTGGGAAATCGAACCAGTGGGCGATTCCTGCCGCCTGACCGTCACCCACGACCAGCTCCGCGAAGGCGCCAACGACCAGCTCTACGGCGGCTGGCCGATGATCATCTCCGGCCTGAAGACCTGGCTGGAAACCGGCGAACTCCTCACCACCCCCGGCTCCCTCATGTACACCTGAGGCGGGCCGGCGAGCGCCGGCCGGACGCCGCCGTCGTGGTTGAAATGCACGCCCTGTTGGCGTTTCGGCCCGCACCTTGCCGCCCCTAAACCCCGGCTGTAGCCTGAAAAGCAGATGACGGGCCACGCCGCCCACCACCGGTTCCGGGAGGGCCGGGCGGGCTGTGCCCACAGGCTCAGACCCGCCACCGGGAACGGGGAGGCGCGATGTCTACACTCGCAGACGGCCGGGAAGCCTACGCCGCACGGCGCTGGCCGGACGCCGTCGGGCAGTACACCGCCGCCGACCAGGACGAGGAACTTCCCGCCGGCGATCTGGAACAGCTGGCCATCTCCGTCATCCTCACCGGCCGGGGCTCCGAGGGGGTGGACATCCTGGCCCGGGCGCACCTGAAGTACCTCGCCGACGGCGACTACCCCGCGGCCGCCCGCTGCGCCGTCTGGACCGGAATGAACCTCATCCTGCTGGGCGAACCGGCCCGCAGCGCCGGCTGGCTGGCCCGCGCCCGCCGGATCGTCGAGGACCTGCCCGAGCCCTGCCCCTTCGAGGGCCTGCTGTCCGTCCCTGTCGGGCTGGGCGCCCTCTACCAGGGCGACGGCGCCTCCGCCGCGGAAGCCTTCACCCGGACTGCCGAGCTGGGTCGGGCGCGCGGCGACGCTGACTCGGCGGCCCTCGGAACTCTGGGCCTTGGGCAGGCAAAGATCATGCTGGGCGAGGTGGACGACGGCCTGGCCCTGCTCGACGAAGCCATGGTGGCCGTCACCGTCGGGGAACTCTCCCCCGTCCCCGCCGGAATCATCTACTGCGCGGTGATCGAGACCTGCCATCTGGCCTTCGACCTGCGCCGCGCCCACGAGTGGACGCGGGCTCTGGAACGGTGGTGCGACTCGCAGCAGAAGCTGGTGGCGTTCAGCGGCCAATGCCAGATGCACCGGGCCGAGCTCTACCGGCTGCACGGCGCCTGGACCGAGGCGATCGACGCCGCCAAAACGGCGCAGGACCTCGCCTTCCGCGGCGACCGGATGGCCACCTACGGCGGCTTCTACCAACAGGCCGAAATCCACCGGCTCCGGGGCGACTTCGACGCCGCCGAGGCCGCCTACCTGCACGCCCAGGACACCGGCTTCCCGGCGCAGCCCGGGCTGGCCCTCCTGCGCCTGGCCCAAGGCAGGCCTGACCAGGCCCAGTCCCTGCTCCGGCAGGCCATGGACGGCATCGACCCCGCCTACCGGCGCCTGATGCTCGCCGCCCGGGTGGAGATCGAGCTGGCAGCAGGCGACGCACCGGCAGCTCGGGCCGCCGTGGAGGAGCTGGACTCGCTGTGCGCCTCGATCGACATGCCCCTGCTGCACGCCCTCGCCGAGCAATCCCAAGCCGCTGTCCTGTTCCACGACGGCGACCCCAGGGCCGCCCTGGTCCCGCTGCGCCACGCGTGGTCCCGCTGGCTGAGCCTCGACGCACCGTTCGAGGCTGCCCGCTGCCGCGCCCTCCTGGCCAGGGTGTGCGCCGCGCTCGGAGATGAGGAATCCGCCCGGACGGAGCGTGAGGCGGCCCGGGCCGTCTTTTCCGAGCTGGGCGCCGCCCCGGCGCTGGCGGAACTTGAGCTGGCGGGGCTTAAGCAACCGGCGCCCGTAGCGGCGGACGCCCGGACAGCCCCGGCGCCCAGCACCGGGAACGGCGCCCATCACGCCGCCGACGCCGGGCCGCTCACCGCCCGCGAAACCGAGGTGGTCCAGCTCGTCGCCGCCGGACTGAGCAACCGCAACATCGCCGCCGAGCTGTTCATCAGCGAAAAAACGGTGGCCCGCCATCTGAGCAATATCTTCACCAAACTGGGCCTAACCTCCCGGGCCGCGGTCACGGCCTACGCCTACCAGCACGGACTCGCCCTGACCTCCCGCCCTGCATAAAATTACCCATTCCCGAGTTCTCCCCTGCCCATAAGAATTGGGTGATTCGCCCGATTCGCCGCAACGCGACGAAAAATAGCGTTAAGGCATGAACGTTTCAGTGCTCGCAGGAATGGTTTCCACCGGCCTCTTCGCGGTGAGCTACCTGCCCATGCTGCTCAAGGCCCTCCACACGAGGAACCTTGACTCCTACAGCCTCGGCTACCTAGCGCTGAGCAACGTCGCCAACGCAGTGCACTCCGTGTACGTCTTCAGCCTCCCGCTGGGGCCGATCTGGCTGCTGCACTTCTTCTACGTCGTCGCCTCCGCGCTGCTGCTCATCTGGTACCTGCGGTTCCGGTCCGGACCCGCGCGCCACCCGGCGCCGCAGCAGGCACAGCGTTCATAACCACCCCACTGCACCTGCAACACCAAGGAGGCACCACTATGAACACCACCCCAGCAGCTGACACCGGCGGCGTAGTCGGCACTGGCAAAGGCGGCATCGCCGACGTCGACACCGTCATCATCGGCGCCGGTCAGTCCGGCCTGGCGCTGGGCTACTACCTGGCGCAGCAGCACCGGGACTTTGTCATTCTCGACGCCGGCACACGGGTTGGCGAGGCGTGGCGGAGCCGCTGGGACTCGCTGCGGCTGTTTACCCCCGCCAAGTACAACGGCCTGCCCGGCCGGCCCTTCCCGGGCGACCCCCTGGCCTTCCCCACCAAGGACGAGCAGGCGGACTATCTGGAGGACTACGCTTCCCGGTTCCACCTGCCGGTCCGGCCCAACACGGCGGTCACCCGGCTTAGCCACGACGGGCAGCGGTTCCAGGTCACGGCCGGGACGCAGCGCTGGACGGCGGCGAACGTCGTCCTCGCCACCGGCGCCTGCCAGCTGCCCAGGACGCCGGGCTTTGCGGCGGACCTGCCGTCCGACGTCGTGCAGCTCCACTCCCGCGACTACAAGAACCCGGCCCAGCTCAAGCCCGGCCACGTCCTGGTGGTGGGCGTGGGCAACTCCGGTGCGGAGATCGCTCTGGAGACCAGCCGCACGCATGACACCTGGCTGGCCGGCAAGCCGAGTGCCCAGCTCCCGTTCCGGCACGGCCGGGCCGCGGCGCGCTTTGTGTTCCCGGTGGTCCGCTTCGCCGGGCTGCATGTGCTGACCACCACCACGCCGGTCGGGCGCAGGGCGCTGCCCAAGATTGCTGCCATGGCCAGGCCGCTGATCCGCACCAAGCTCGCGGACCTGCGCGCCGCCGGGGTCCGCCTGGTGCCGCGGGTCACCGGAGTTGAGGACGGCGACGTCATGCTCGACGACGGCCGGCGCCTCCCGGTGGCAAACGTCATCTGGTGCACCGGCTTCACCGAGGCCTACCCCTGGCTGGACATCCCGGCGCTGCCCGTGAACTGGCGGGAGCAGCAGCACCGCGGGATCGTGGACGCCTTGCCGGGCCTGTACCTGCTGGGGAAGGAGCTCATCTTCGCAGAAGCCTCGGAAACCCTCCCGGGCGTGGGCCGGGACGCCAAATACCTGGCGAAGCAGCTCGCCGCCACCAGGGCTCCGCAGCACGCAGCGAAGGCGCAGAGCGGGCTGGCGGCATAACGCAGTAATTCGGCCAGTCGGCTGACCGCCCGATCCGCTTCCGTTCGCGTCCGCAGGGTGCCAGAGTTGAATGATGAATGAGGAAACTGGCGGACTGGTCCTGAACCTCGAATGCACCCTCGATGCTCCCCCGGAAGAAGTCTTCAGGATGCTGACGGAATCGACCGAACTGGCGAAGTGGTGGGGTCCGCAGGGCTTCACCATCCCGGCAGCCGAACTGAGCCTCACAGAAGGCGGCCGCTACCGGTTCCGCATGGCGCCGCCGGACGGCGAACCGTTCCATCTCTCCGGCGAGTTCCTGGAGATCGATCCGCCCTGGCACCTGGTGTACACCTTCCTCTGGGAGGAACCGACGCCGGACGACCGGGAAACCGTCGTCGACCTCTCCCTCGGGACTACCGGCGAAGCCACGCGCCTGGCGCTCTCGCAGGGACCGTTCCTGACGGAAGAGCGGGTGGACCTGCACCGCAACGGATGGACCGAGTCGTTCGAGAAATTGCAGGCGGTACTGAACAGCCGCACCTGAGACGGTCCCGCGCCGCATTCCTGCGATGTCCGGTTCCAACGCCCGCCAAGGCAGACTGGAACCATGACCGTTACAACCTTCGCGCTCATCCGCCACGGCCAGACCGACTGGAATGCGCAGCGCCGGCTGCAGGGATCCACCGACATCCCGCTGAACGACATCGGCCGTGACCAGGCGCGGGACGCAGTCGAAGCCCTGGCCGGACACGGGTGGGACGCCGTCGTGTCGTCACCGCTGAGCCGCGCCGCGGAAACCGCCGACCTGATCGCCGCCGGGCTCGGGCTCACCGTGGCCCGGCGCGTCCCGGAGCTCACCGAGCGCAGCTTCGGCCCCGCCGAGGGCATGCAGGACGGTCCCGAGCTCGACGCCCTGCGCACCCCCGGCGGTTTCCACGGCGCCGAAGGCGAGGACGAAGCTGCGGGCCGCGGTCTCGCCGCACTGGAAGGTCTGGCCGAGGAGTTCCGCGGCGGCCGCGTCCTGGTGGTCACGCACGGCTCGCTCCTCAGGGTGAGCCTCAGCCGCGCGGTCGGCCGCACCCTGCCGAGCGTCGACAACGCCGTGCTCAACCTGGCCCACCACCACCCCGCGGAGGGCTGGAACCTCGAATACTTCAACGGCGAGCGGCTGACCGCCCCCGTCGGCTGACCACTTCCGTATTTCTCGTGCGTCCGGGGGAAACTCGTGGGACAGTTTTCGCCATGGCAAACTTCAATCAGTCCGATGACCTCCTTGGAGCAACATTCGTCGACGTGAACTTGCACGGGGCCCGGTTCGTCCGGTCTGACCTTTCCGGCGCGGTGATGCGCGGGGTAGAAGTCGGCGGGGCTGACATCGATGCACCGTGGCTGTTCGACGGCGGGAACGTCCTGCGCGTCAACGGCGTCGATGTGGCCCCTTTCGTCGAGGCCGAACTGAACCGCCGCTTTCCCGGCCGCGCCGAACGACGCGCCGGCGATCCCGACGGTCTTCGTGAAGCCTGGGCCGTGCTGGAGCGGACGTGGCAGGCGACGCTCGATCGGGCGGCGGCGATGCCGGCAGGCACTGTCGATATCTCCGTGGATGGCGAGTGGTCCTTCGCCCAGACGCTGCGTCACCTGGTCATGGCCACCGACACGTGGCTGGGCCGGGCCATTCTGGAGATCGAGCAGCCGTATCACCCCGTGGGTCAGCCAAACTTTGAGTACGAGCCCGACGGTTATGACATGTCAGTCTTCTCGACGCCGGCACCGACGTACGCCGAAGTGCTTGAAGTCCGGGCCGGCCGGGTAGCCATGGTGCGCGATTTTCTCGCCGCGGTCACCGCGTCTGACCTGGCCAGCGTGCGCAAGAATCCCTGGGGCCCCGACCATGCGGTGACCATCCTGTCGTGCCTGCACACCATTCTTGATGAGGAATGGGAACACCACCGGTACGCCGTCCGTGACCTGGACGCGATCGAGGCGGGACTCGACGGTTAAGGCGTGAAGCCCGACGGCGGCGGTTCCGGCCGCCGTCGTGCTTCGGATTTACTCAGGCCATAGCCATGGCGCCGATCTGCTGCATGAGCTTCATGTTGTCCGTGGTGCCCCAGTGCTCGGCCACTTTCCCGTCCTCGACACGGATGATATCCGTGCAGTCGAACTCCACGCTCTTGCCGGTGGCCGGGATGCCGGCCAGCTCGCCACGGTGGGTGCCCGTTAGGATCACGTGGCACGCCTCCATGTTTCCGGCGCTCAGCGAGGGCGCGATCTCCTTGACCTTGATGTCAGGGAAAGCCGACCGCATCGTGTTCACGAAGAACTTCACGCCGTCCCTGCCGGCTGGTTGCCCCGGGAGGCCCTCTTCGTGATCGACGTAGCTGTCCGTCGCCAGCTCATCGACCAGGGCGACGTTTCCGCTCTCCATTACATCCTTGTAAAACCGCTCTATCAGTCCAATACCTTCCGACATTTTCGACTCCTTATAGGCGAGAGACCGAATTGGATCCCCAGCGCCTTGTCCGGGCACGCCACACGACCCCACGCCGCAGGCCGCCATTCCGGGCAGTGGGCGCCCGCGTGGAGCGCCGAGAGAGACTGTAAAAGTGATGTGAAACGGGCGAAACGCTCCGTTAAGGCCGAACTTATTCCGGCGGTTTGGGTGTGTCAAGGTGCCGTGGCTACCGCGTTTGCAGCGGTCCCGGCCTACCCCCGGCGACGAAATGTTCACCCGGGATCCAGTTCTCCGAACGACGCCGTCCACCTCGCCTCCCTAGGGTGGTCGGGTCGCCGGCGGAGCGCCGGCAACCGTCACCCAGGAGGAACCATCACCATGCGCACAGTCCTGACTGCCGCGGCCGCCGCCGCGCTCATCGCCTCTCTGGCGAGCCCCGCCGTCGCCGCTTCACACCCCGAAGCTGGCTCCGCGCCGTCGTCGAACGCTGCCGGAACCGCTGCCGCAGGGGCACCAGCCGGCATCAAAACCAACCAGAGCAACGGGGCCTTTGACCTGCAGTCGCACCGGGGAGGCCGCGGCGAATGGACCGAGGAATCCCTGGCAGCCTTCGCCAGCTCGCTGGAACTCGGCGTGACCACGCTGGAGCTCGACACCCACCTGACCGCCGACGGGAAGGTCATCGTCTGGCACGACGACACGATCCAGGCCGACAAGTGCCAGGACACCGCGCCGGTCACTCCGGGCGACGCCGCTTTCCCGTATGTCGGTGACCGGGTTGCCGAGCTGTCGCTTGCCCAGATCAAGACGCTGGACTGCGGCTTCACCCAGCTCAAGGGCTACCCGGAGCAGGACGTGATCGAGGGCAACCGGATCGCCGAGCTCCAGGACGTGTTCCAGCTGGTGCGCGACGCCGGCGCCAAGAAGGTCCGCTTCAACATCGAGACGAAGGTCGAGGACGGGATGTCCGGCGGCGAGGGCATGGTGGCCCTGACCACGGCCGTGGTCGCGGAGATCCGGGCGTCCGGCATGGCGGATCGCACCACCGTGCAGTCGTTCGACTGGTCATCGCTGAACCTGACCCAAAAGATCGCCCCGGAGCTGCCGCTCGTGGCCCTGTCCAGCGGCGACGCCTGGCTCGAGGTCGGGCAGCCCGGCGCCAGCGCCAACCTCGGCGGCATCGACATCGATACCTACGGCGGATCCCTTGCCAAAGCCGCGGCCGCCCAGGGCTACGACGCCGTCTCCCCCGCCTTCCGCTCCGTCACCCCCGGGATGATCGCTGAGGCGCACGAGCTCGGCCTGCCGGTGGTCCCCTGGACCGTCAACACCACAGCGGACATGACACGGCTGATGGACCTCGGTGTGGACGGCATCATCACCGATTACCCCACCCGCCTGCGCACCGTTATGGAAGAGCGCGGACTGAAGCTTCCGAAAGCCTACGAGCTCAAGGGCTGATTCCTGCCTCCCGGCGCCGCGTCCTTGACGCTGGTGTCCATGCTGAAACCGGCTCCCTCCTTGAAGGTGGGGGCCGGTTTCGTTGCTGCCCGCAGCAAGGCTTCGCGTGGCGGATCGACGCCAGCCTCCGGCCTACGTGCGCTGAGCGATGTTGAGAATGTTGCCCTCGCTGTCCAGGAACCAGGCGGACCTGCCCCAGTCAGCGGTGGCAACGCCGTTCTCCGTCTTCAGACCGGGAAAATCGTAGTCTTCAAAGACGACGCCACGGCCCCGCAGTTCCTCCATCTCGCGGTCGAGGTTGTCCGTTTCCCAACCCATCTGGGTGTTTTTGGCTGAACCAGCATTTTCTGTCTGGTAGATGAGGAAGCCCGTTCCGTTGCCGCAGCGGTACATCACGCTGCCCTCTTCCATGGACTCGGAGGGTTCGATGCCCAGCTTGTCCCGGTAGAAATCCTTGGCCCGGTTGATGTCCTTCGCGGGGAGGACAGCCATGATGTTTGAATCCTTCAGCATGATGATCTCCTTGTGCATTGATGTGTCGCGGCGATGGCGATGCTCTCCCCCCGCTTTCGGTCCCCGAACGTCCCTGCCCGGACCCGTGACCGCCCGTCGCGCCGAGTTCCGGGGCAGCCACCTGGGACTCTATGGTGCCGCCCCAGCCATCATCGGCACGAGGGTCCCCGAAGCTTATGTGGACATTATGGACCGACTTGGGCCCGCGGAAATAGAGGATCAGAAACGCTGGCGAAAGACGGCGACAAGGGGACGACGGCGGCAGCCACACCGGGGCATCAGGCGCCCCAAGACGCCGTGACTAGCGCCGTTCCCGCCACAGGAGCGACACCGCCAACACCACGCCGCCGAGCCCCAGCATCACCGTGACCACAAGCCCCCAGTTGGCCTGGTTCACGCCCGTGCCGTAGAAGATCCCGATCAGGACCGTCGCCATGATCGCCCCGAGGTACCGGCAAGTCTGGAATATACCGGCGGCCACACCGCGCTCCTCCGGCCGCGTGGAAAGGTACATGCCCTGGTTGTAGGCGATGCTGGCCACCCCGTACGGGACACCCAGCAGTGCGGTGAGCGCAATGACCAGCGGGATGGCGAACGAGGCGGTCAGCAGCCACATCGCGGCGGAGGCCACCATGAGCATCACGACGCCGGCGACCAGCACGCGTTTGACCCCGAACCGGTCCATCGCGCGGACGGCCACCGGCGTCGACACCACCGAGACCGCCGCCAGCGGCAGCACCAGGAGTCCGACCACGCGGGGATCATAGCCGCCGGCTTCCTGCAGCAGCTGCGGCAGGCCGAAGAACGCGAAGTAGTAGACGCAGCTGAAGAGGGCGAAGCCGAGGTAGACCAGCAGCAGCGGCCGGTTCCTGCCCAGCAGCCGCAGGTCCAGGAACGGCGGGCTGAAGCGCAGCTCGCGCCACACGAAGAGGGCTGCCAGCAGTGTGCCTCCGCCGAGCAGCCACCAGCGGTAGTCCGGCAGGACGTTGAGCAGCGCCATCATCACCAGGACCATGGAGCCGATGAAGGCCAGGATGCCCGGAATGTCCGAGTCCCGCAGCAGTTCCGACGCCGAGCCGCGTTCCCGGGCACCGTCCGCAGGGGCGAAACGGCGGACCAGGATGATAGCAGCCAGGGCCAGCGGAACGTTCAATACGAACAGCGCCTGCCAGCCGACGAAGCCAACCAGTAGCCCGCCCACCACCGGCCCGACGGCGGCCGCGGACGTGTTGGCCATCTGGATCCGGCCCAGCGGCCGGGAGGATTTCACGTTTGCCTGCTTCGCCAGGGCCCCGACCATCACGACGGCGCACGGGTACGCGGCCGCCGTGCCGAGGGCCATGACGGCGCGGGCCACACAAAGCACGGCAAAGTTAGGCGCAAACGGAGCCACCGCACAGGTCACGGCCACCAGGACCATGCCCAGCTCAAACAGGCGCCGCGGTCCGAACCGGTCCGCCAGCCGGCCCATGAGCGGCTGTCCCGCCGCGGAGGTGAGGTAGAAGGAGGTGATCACCCAGGTGACGGTGGCGACGTCGAGCCCGAAATCGGCGCGCAGCACCACCAGGGCGACGGCAATCATCGAGGAATTCAGCGGGTTCAGTGCCGTGCCCAGGCTGAGTCCTGCGACGGCCAGGCCCGTCCGGGGAGAGTTGCTCACGGCAACAGTCTGTCCCACAGTGCCTGCCAAAATCGAACCCACCGACACAGTCCGCGGCGCCGGGCCGGCTGCTACGTCACGGCCTGCGGGCGACGACGTCGTAAATGTGCCAGTGCTTCGGGCCTCGGAAGGACTGGCCGTCGGCGTCGTACACCTCGAACTTCAGGATCTGCAGGCCATCAAAGAGCCGCCGTGCCGCGTCTTCCGTGTGGAAGTTCCATTCCGGGACGCCGGCCCAGGAGTCCCGGTCACCGAACAAGTTGACGGCCACGACGCCGCCGGGCCCGAGGGCGCCCAGCATCGCAGCCCAGAACCTTCCGAAATGATCCGGGTGGATGAACGGCAGCGAGTAGCCGGCGAAGACGAGGTCCGCCGGCGGAAGGGCGCGGAGTTCCTGGAAGGTCCGCACGTCGATACTGAGCCGGCCGTCCGCGTCCGCCGGGACGATCGCCAGCAGCCGGTCCCGGGTGTCCGGAAGGGAGTCGACGGCGTGAACGCGCCAGCCGTCCCGCAGCAGGGCCAGCGTTTCCTTGCCCGCGCCGCACCCCAGATCTATGGCCTGGCGGCCGCCGCCCGGACCGGCGAGCGCCATGGCGTCCAGGCAGAGGGAGCGCACGGGACGGGTTGCCTGGGCCGCGTTGTAGTCAGCCCAGACCTTGGTGCCCGCGAGGCTGTCCACAGGTTCATTTTTCCACTCGGGCGGCGGCGAAGCCACAGGTCCCGGTTGGGCCCCAGCCCGACCCCGCACGGTCAGATGTCCATGTCAGAGAACCTTGGAAAGAAAGGCCTTGGTCCGGTCGTGCTGCGGATCGCTCAGGATCTGCCGGGGTGGGCCGGCCTCCACCACCACGCCTTCGTCCATGAACACCAGTGTGTCCGCCACTTCGCGGGCGAACCCCATCTCGTGGGTCACCACGATCATGGTCATGCCGCTCTTGGCCAATTCCTTCATGACGTCGAGCACCTCGCCCACCAGCTCGGGGTCCAGGGCACTGGTCGGCTCATCAAAGAGCATGAGCTTCGGGTCCATGGCCAGAGCACGGGCGATAGCCACGCGCTGCTGCTGACCGCCCGACAGGTGTGCCGGATAAGCGTCCCCCTTGTCCCCCAGGCCCACACGCTCCAGCAGCTCCATGGCCCGGGCCGTGGCTTTGGCCTTGGAAAGACCCTTTACCCGCATGGGCGCCAGGATGATGTTTTCCACGGCGGTCAGGTGCGGAAAGAGGTTGAACCGCTGGAAGACCATCCCGATCTCCTGGCGCTGGAAGGCTGCTTCCTTGAGCTTCAGCTCGTAGAGCTTGTCCCCCTTCTGACGGTAGCCAACCAGCTGTCCGTCGACCGAAAGCCGGCCGCCATCAACCCGTTCCAGGTGGTTGATGCACCGCAGGAACGTCGATTTACCGGAACCGCTGGGCCCCACAATGCAGAGCACCTCCCCGGGGTCGACCTCGAGGCTGATCCCGCGCAGCACCTTATTGGTGCCGAAGTTCTTGGAAACCCGTTCCGCAAGCACCATCGCCGTGTCCGTCATCCTTTTCCTCCAAAGTCTGTGCCGAGCGGTGGGGCGGGCGTACCGGGGACCGCCGTCGGCGCCGGTCCCGGCGTCGCCGGCTCCTTGCCCGTCTTGAGCCTCCCGGTTCCTCGCGAGAACCGCTTTTCAATGAAATGCTGCCCAACCATCAGGACGGAGGTGAAAAGCAGGTACCAGAGCGAAGCCACGATCAGCAGTGGCACCGGAGTGAACGTCACGGCGGAAATACCGCGGGACACCCCGTAAAGGTCAATGCTCAACGGGATCGCGGCCACCAGCGAGGTGGTCTTGAGCATCGAGATCACCTCGTTGCCCGTAGGCGGAATGATGATTTTCATCGCCTGCGGAACCACGACGTACCGCATCGTCTGTCCCCAGGACATCGCCAGCGCCGTCGAGGCCTCTTCCTGACCCTCATCGACTGAGAGCAGGCCGGCCCGCACGATCTCGGACATGTAGGCAGCCTCGTTGAGTGCCAGCCCGATCACGGCGGTAATGAAGAGGTTGGTGAACACTTCATTCGGGACTGTGACCCACGGCTCCATGAACGGAATGCCCAGCGTGAACACGGGATAAATCAAGGACACAATGCCCCAGAAAACCAGCTGCACGTAGACCGGGGTTCCCCGGAAGATCCAGATGTACAGCCAGGCGATGCTCTTCAAAACCGGGTTCGGCGAAAGCCGCATGATGGCCAGCAGCAATCCGATGACGATCGCGCCTATCATCGCGTAGATCGTCAGCCATAACGTCACCCACGCAGCCTGGCTGATCCGGCGATCAAAGATGTACTTGCCCACGTCCGACCAGCCATAGTCGGAGCGCTGGGCCGCATCCAGCACAAAGACCGCCAGCCCAAGGACGAGGAGCACCGCCACCACGTTCCGCCACGGGTGCCTCAGCGGGATTGCGACGATCGCCTCTGGCGGCGCGTCGTCCGCGTCCCGTCCCCTGCCAGCACGCGGTTTCCGGCCGGACTCCCGGTTGCCCCCGGGTTCCGCCTCAATCATCCGGTCCGATTCCGGCTCGCTCATCTGCTATCACCCTTTGGCTGCCACGTTGAGGTCGGCCGTCTTAACTCCGCCGGCTTCCACGCCCCACTTTGACAGGATCTTGTTGTAGGTGCCGTCGTCGATCAACGACTGGAGAGCCTTCTGGAGGACGGGCGTAAATTCGCTGCCCTTGGCCACGGGGATGCCGTAGGGTGCCACTTCGAAGGCGTCGCCGGCGGTCTGCAACTTCTCCTTGGTCTTGGAGATCGCGTAGAGGGTAACGGGCGAATCGGCGCTCATCGCGTCCACCTGGCCGACTACCAAAGCGTTGGTGGCCTGGTCCTGGGCGTCGTACTTGAAGATGGTGATGGCGGGTTTGCCGGCGTCGGTGCAGGCCTTCGACTTTGCGGGTACCTCGTGGGTGTCCTCATAGGTGGTTGCCTGGACGGCGACCTTGAGTCCGCAGGCGTTGTTGGGGTCCACCGTTTTTCCCTTGGGGGCGGCCCACTGGATCCCGGCGGAGTAGTAGTTGACGAAATCGACCTGCTTTTCGCGTTCCAGGGTGTCTGTGAAGGAGGACATGCCCATGTCATCCTTTCCTGCCTTCACCGCCGGAAGGATGTTGTCGAACGTGCCAATGTCGAAGTTGACCTTCAAACCCATGACCTGGCCCAGGGCGTTGGTGAGATCCACGGACCAACCGGCCGGCGCACCGTTGTCGTCCTTGAACTCGTTGGGCGGGTAGTTGTTCGCCATGCCGACGTTCAGTACGCCGGCGCTCTTTATTTTCTCCGGGAGCATCGAGGCAATGGAGTCATTCTTTTTCACCTCGATGGCGTCCGCGGTTCCGGATGCCCCGCCGGTGGCGGCCGGTTCGCTGTTGTTGACGCAGCCGGAGAGCGCGAGCGCTGTAGCGATGGTGAGGACGGGGAGAACGTATCGGGTGCGCATGGTTTCCTTAGTTGTTCAGAGAATCACTAGGTTCCCGCAAGTCTGCGGGAGGAGGGCACTGCGTGCCTGCAAGCTCAGAATTCGTCACTGCGTGTTGCCCCGACGGTGCGTACAACTAAGCCGCGGCGTGCGCCGCCGTCCGGCGCCCCCACGCCAGTTCCCGGAGCCGGATCAGGTCCAACGCGGGCTGGGCTGGCGGGACGCCCGGACGCTTCCGCGGAACGATGACCCGCAGTGCGGCGGGTTCGATGGTGCACCGCACCGGGGTGGCAAGCATCAGCGCCTCCCCGTCCACGCCGACCGGGATCTCGGGCACATCGGCGTCGACCATCACCTCCACCGCGGTGCGCTGGATCAGGCCGCGCTTGGTCGCCCGGCGCAGCAGCCCGACGGCTTCACGGGTGCTGGAGGCGGAGAGCGCCACGGCACCGAGCACGCCGCGGTCGAGCCGGGTGCGGCGGCCCAGGCCCGCGAGGTCGTGGCTGCCGTAGGGGCCGTTGCTCACCAGCACCGCCTGGGGCCCGTCCACGGTGGTGCCGTCGATTTTGGCGTGCAGCCGTGCGCCCTTGGCGCCCTTGATGAGGTCCGGAAGCATCTGCAGCACGGTACCGGTCTTGTCGTCGCGGTACTCCGGGCTTTGCACTACCTCGGCGTAGACCCCGAAGGAGGAATTGTTGACGAAGGTGCGCCCGTTGATCTTGCCGAGGTCGACGTGCAACTCCACGCCGTCGCGGAGGGCATCCAGGCAGCCCGTGGGGTCTTCGCGGTCCAAGCCGAGGTCCAGCGCGAAATGGTTGCGGGTGCCAGCGCTGATCACCAGGAAGGGGAGGTTGTGCTCGGCCGCGATGCCGGCCACCAGGGCCTGGGTTCCGTCACCACCGGCGACGCCGAGCAGATCGGCGCCCCGTTCCACCGCGTCCCGGGCCAGCACCGCGACGTCCACCTGCCCCGGTCCCTCGAGGAGCGCCACCTCGGCACCCAGCTCCTCTGCCTTGCGCTGCAGATCAAACTTCACCACCTTGCCCCCGCCGGACCGCGGGTTCATCACCACAAAGGGATGCTGCCATGCGGGGGCGGGGTACTCGGTCATTTTCGACCCCTCCCGGCGCTCCCGAAGGGCAGCGCGGGCACACACCACCGCCACGAACACCAGCCCGACGGAGATCAAGACCTCCAACAGCAGGCCCGCCTGGACGTACAGGAACACGACCACCAGCGGGGCCAGCACCGCCAGCGCCAAGGCACACCAGCGCAGAAAACCGCGGCTGATGAGGAACCAATAGATGCCGGCCACCGTCACCACAACGCCGCCGGCACCGGTCAGAAGCAGGGCAACAGTGCCCGCTACGCCTGCCGCCACCAGCGGAACCACCGCCGCGCAGAACAGCGCGACATACGCGGCCCTCGCCCACCACCGCCGGGTCTGCGGGACGTCTTCGAAAGGAATGACAGTCATATCCTGCTCCTTGCGGTTTTCCGGCCCCGGCCGAGCGCCTCGCTGGCTGATCGCGTCGCCCGGTCCCGGCTGCGGCTGTGCCGTCAGGTTTTGATTTTCGCGACGGTCATCAGGATCGCCGAGTCCTCTTCCGCTTCCAGGCTGTGCAGCCCGTCCGGCACGATCAGCAGGTCCCCGGCCTTGCCCTGCCAGGATTCCTTGCCCGCACGCAGCCGGACGCAGCCGCGGAGGACGAACACGGTGGCTTCGCCCGGATTCTGGTGCTCGCTCAGCTGCGTCCCCGCCCGGAACGCCATCACCGTTTGCCGGAGCGTCTTCTCATGCCCGCCAAACGCAGTGTCAGCAGCACGTCCGCTGGGTGCCGCCACCGCAGCCGCAATCTGCTGCCGCGCGAGGGCATCCAGCGATATCTTCTGCATGGGGACACCCTACTCAGAAACAGGCTCCCTGCCGAGGGTCCTTTGCCCCGTTCTGACCGGGCCGGATGGCATACCTTGGTAGCCGCTCCGGCACGGCCCACCCTGAAATCAACGGCCGGCGGCGCGCCCTGCCTCAACCCCTAATACACCACCCGGAAATTGCTGAAGGCTCCCGTGGCCCGGGAGATCGACTCATCCACGTTGTCCACCCGTCCCGGCGCGTCCGGCGAGCGCAGCCAGCGCCGGAATTCCAGCACCACTGACTGGGGCCCCTCCGCCGCGATGCCCACTGTGCCGTCGGCATTGTTCCTGACCGTGCCGGTCAGCCCCAGCTCCTCGGCCTTGCGCACGGTCCAGTAGCGGAAGCCGACTGCCTGCACCACACCGTCCACCCGCGCCGTCAGCCGGACCCACTCACCGGAATCGCCCTTCGGAAACTCAGCCATGCCCCAATCTAACGCCCCGCACGGAGACCACCGCCAGAGGACTGTCGCACCTTCCACATAGGGACCTTCGCCCCTTACCTTCCGCAGAGCAGAGTAGGAATGATGGTCAAGTGCTGCGGGGACGTGTCGAGAAAATGGCATGGCACATGGACGTGTCTTAACCTCCCGCCGCGCTGCATTGCCCGAGAGGACAAAGACGATGGCAGGACAATTCGAAATCTTCACGGACGCTGAGGCGAACGTCCGTTTCCGGCTCCTCGGCGCCGACGGAACGGTCTTGGCGATCTCCAAGGCCTTCGAGGACAAGCGGGCCGCCGCGGAGGGCATCACGGCAGTCCGCGAGTGCGCCGGCACCGGCCTGATCAAGGAAGCCCGGTCCAACGCCTGGGGCGGCACAGGCACCACCCGGGCAGGCCTGCCGAAACCGGCGCACCGCCGGCACCGGCATATCCCCGCCGTCTAAGCGGCGAGGCCCCGCCGTCTAAACGGCGAAGCAGCAACCTTCCGGGCAGTCGCATACGTGCAGAGTAGTGCACATATGCATCTATGATCGGAACATGCTCTCAGTTCTCAAAAACGGTACCTACCGGCGGTTGTTCGCCGCGCAGGTTGTGGCACTGATCGGCACCGGCCTGTTGACCGTGGCGCTGGGCCTGCTCGCGTTCGACCTGGCGGGAAGCGACGCCGGGGCTGTGCTGGGCACGGCGCTGCTGATCAAGATGCTGGCCTACGTGGGCTTCGCCCCCGTGGTCAATGCCCTAGTGGCAAGGTTGCCGAAGAAGCCGGTGCTGATCGGCGCGGATCTGGTGCGCGCGGCGATGGCTCTGTGCCTGCCGTTCATCACGGAGGCCTGGCAGATTTACGTGGTCATTTTCCTGCTGCAGTCGGCCTCGGCAACGTTCACACCGGCGTTCCAGTCACTCATCCCGACGGTGCTGAAGGACGAGCGGGACTACACCCGTGCGCTGTCCCTGTCCCGGCTGGCGTATGACATGGAAGCGCTGGTCAGCCCGGCCGCGGCCGCTCTGCTGCTGACCGTCCTGAGTTACAACAACGTGTTCCTGGGCACGGTGGCCGGGTTCCTGTTCTCCGCCTTCATGGTGGAGATAACGGCGCTGCCCCGCGTCGAGGCACTGGACGGGCCCGCGATGTCCGTATGGCACCGGACCACCCTCGGTGCCCGCATTTTCTGGAGCAACCGGCGGCTGCGGTCCCTGCTGGCGCTGAACCTGGTGGTCGCGGCACCAACGGCCCTGGTGCTGGTCAACACCGTGGTCTATGTCCGTGATGTGCTCGGCCGCCCGGACACGGACCTGGCACTCGCCCTGGCCTGCTTCGGTATCGGCTCCATGCTCGTGGCAGTGTTCGCGCCCCGGGTCCTGGAGCGGTTCGGGGACCGGGCAGTGATGCTGACCGGCGCCGTCGTGATTCCCGTGGCCCTCGGCGGTGCCACCGCGGCCATGTTCCTGGCCCCGCCCGGCACCGGGTGGTGGCTGCTCCTGGGGCTGTGGTTCGTGCTGGGGGCGGGGAACTCGACCATCCTGACGCCGTCCGCCCGGCTGCTGCGCGACGCGTCAACCGAGGCCACCCGGCCGTACGTATTCACGGCCCAGTTCTCCCTCTCCCACGCCTGCTACATCGTCGCCTACCCGCTGGCCGGGTGGGTGGGCGCCGCCGCAGGGCTGGGCTGGGCAGCACTGTTACTGACAATCCTTGCGATACTGGGCAGTGCAGGAGCTTTCCTGTCCTGGCCCGGACAACGCACCCGGGGAGCAGGAACCCGCGAGGAGGACACCGTTGAGCAGCCAGCCGAACGTACCGCCGCGCGCTCCTGAGGAACCCTCGCTCGTCCACGCGGTAGCGCCCGGAGCGGAACTGCTGGAGACCGCCGCCGGAACTCTGCGGATGCTGGCCGAACCAACCCGCCTGCACCTGCTCTGGCAGCTCGCCCAGGGCCCAAAGTCGGTCACCGAACTGACGACGGCGGCCCAGGCGCCCCGCACGGTGGTCAGCCAGCATCTGGCCAAGCTCAGGCTCAGCGGCATCGTGGACACCCGCAAGGACGGCCGGCGCGTCATCTACTCCCTGCATGACGGCCACCTCATCCGGCTCATCCAGGAAACCATCAATCACGCCGACCACAAGATCACCGGCGAACCCGTCCACGACTGACGAGTCCCCAGACGGCGGCCCTCTACGGCGGCTTCTACCGGGAGTCCCCCGACGGCGTGGCGCTGCCGGTCGGCGCATCGGCCGGCCGCAGGGACGTGATCATCTTCCGGATGTCCTGGTACTCCGGCGTCGACGCGTACAGCTTGGCCTTCTCCAGATACGGCCGCTTGGGGTCGCCGGGCGTTGTGTTGTTCTCCGGGTTGTACGTCCCGCCGAAGAACGCGCCGCTCGGCGGCCACAGAAACAGGTGGAACATGGGGCACGCCAGCTCGCCGGGCTCCTCGGGGACCAAGGTGATGCCGTACGCCGCGATGGTGGATTGTGTGGATACAGGATCCGGGTCGTCGCCCCGGGACTCGAAGACGTAGCGGGGCACCCCGCCGTCGGCGCCCCCGCCCTCGGCGAGGGCCACCATCGGCTCCGAATCGTAGACCTCGTACGGGGTCTTCCCGACACATTCCGCGCCGGTGACAATGTTGGTCCGCAGGCCGGCCATCGTCTTCCCCTCAGCGTTGAGCACGTCCACGAACTCGCCGCCGAGCGCCCCGCCGGGGTCTTTGACCGTCCAGCCCGCGGGGTAGTCGAACGACAGTCCCGCGTCCGTCGTCGTAAACGTCTTCCAGCCCGACGACGGCGTCCCCTCCTCGGACGGCGACCCGGCCGGCGTCGTGGGTGACGGTGTTGCGGCGCTGCTCTGGGCCTGGCTCGTGGGAGGAGCCGGCTCCGGCACCAGGCCGCAGGACGCCAGCAACAGGACCACCCCGATGGCAGCGCCAACAGTGGCGCCCAGGGTGGCGCCGGGCGATCCGGCCGGCTTCCGCACGTCCCTACTTTCCGGCCGGCCGCAGTGAAGTGACGGCCTGCTTGACGTCTTTGTACTCGGTGGTGTCCATATATACCTCGGGGGTGTCCACATTCTTGGGAGCCCCCGGGGTGGTGTCGAACGGGTCATAGATGCCGCTGAACATGGCGCGGTTGGGCGGCCAGGTGAAGTAGTGGGAGATGGGGCAGGCCGTGTCCCCGGCGGGTTCCGGCTCGGAGGTGATCCCGTAGGCCAGAGTAAGGGACTTCGACGGATCCTTCGATGTCGGGTCAGTCCGCCCCTCGTACACGAACCTGGGGGTCGTTCCGTCCTGTGCCAGCGCCGGGACGGGCTCGGTGTCGTACACCATGAACGGGAACTTCTCCGGGCACTCGGCGCCCGAGACCATGCCGGTCCGCAGGGTGGCCATCGTCTTGCCGTAGTCACTCACCAAGGCCACAAACACACCACCTTCGGCAGGCGGCCCGGCCGGGTCCACGATGGTCCACGCCTCCGGGTAGTCGAATGCGAGCGTACCGTCCGACGTCGTGAAGGTCTTCCATCCCGCCGGGACCGTGACGGGAGGTGAGGTGGCCGCCGATGGCGGGGCGCTCGCCGTGGCGCTGGTGGCCGGCGGGCTGGTGGACGGGGCCGCCGACGGTGTCCCGCATCCCGCGAGGACGGCCGCCGCGCAAACAGCGGAAATGACTGTGGCCAACGATGCGGCTGGGCGCATGACACCCTCCCCCTGGGAATATTCAGTGATTGGACCATTCTGGGGGCTTTCGGCGAGGAAACTAGGGCCTTTGGACCCTTGGTGTCCCCCTGTGCAGGCTCCGCGGCCACGATACTTCCGGCCGTGATGGTTCCCACGTTGACCGCCTCCCGATTTCAGTTGGCCGCGGAAGCTTGCTAGAGCTTAAGTAATGCAAGACGTCCTCGATCCCGCCATGCCCTTCCTGGTTCCCATACTCGCGGTCGCGCTCGCCGTGGCCGGCGGCCTCCTCGCCTCCTGGCTGGTGCGCCGGGTGGTGCTCCGGCTCAACCGCAAGCAGGAAGCCCTCCGCGAGACATCCCGGATAGCCCGGCTGCCGCTCCGGCTGGCGCTCTGCCTGATCGGCATCCGGATCGCCCTCGGGCTGACCACCGAGGACGCCGAATGGCGCCGCAACGTGGACCACGCGCTGCAGATCGCACTCATCGGCTCGCTCGCCTGGCTGGCCATCGCCGTGCTGCTCATCATCGAAACCATGGTGCTTACCCGCTACCGGGTGGACGTGGCGGACAACCGCCGGGCCCGCAGGCTCCGCACGCAGGTGATCCTGGCCCGGCGAATCGGCGTCGCCCTCATCGCCATCGTGGCGCTCGGCATCGCGATGCTGACGTTCCCCGCGATCCAGGCCCTCGGCGCCGGGCTGCTGGCCTCCGCCGGCGTCATCTCGATCGTGGCGGGCCTGGCCGCGCAGACCTCCCTGGTGAACGTTTTCGCCGGCATCCAGCTCGCCTTCACGGACGCGATCCGCGTGGACGACGTGGTGGTGGTGCAGAAGGAATGGGGCCGGATCGAGGAGATCACCCTGACCTACGTGGTGGTCCACATCTGGGACGACCGGCGGATGATCCTGCCCTCCACGTACTTCACCACCACCCCCTTCGAGAACTGGACCCGGCGGCAGTCCGAGGTCATGGGCACCGTGGAGTTCGACCTCGACTGGCGTGCCCCGGTCGAAGACATGCGCGTCGAGCTCAAGCGGGTCCTGGCGACCACCGAACTCTGGGACGAGCGCGTGGGCATCCTGCAGATCACCGACGCGACCGCCGGCTTTGTCCGGGTACGGATCCTGGTCAGCGCCGCCGACAGTGCCCAGCTCTTTGACCTGCGCTGCCTCATCCGCGAGGAACTGGTGCTGTTCCTGCAGCAGGAACACCCGACGGCGCTCCCCCACGTCCGGCTCGAATCGCTCGGTGCCGCGGCGCCGGGGGCCGGGACGCCCGGGGCCTCCGACGCCGCTGGTCCGGCCCGCACTTCCGGCACTTCCGCGGCGAAGCGGCCCGGCAAGCTCTCCGCCGCGGACGAGCCCGGCCGGCACCCGGCCGATCCGCACGACTCCCAGCTGTTCACGGGCTCCATCGAGGCGATCCAGCGCTCCAAGGCGTTCACCGGCCCGGGCGAGGAAGTGTTCGAGGACCGGGACAAGAGCATCGCCGCCCAGAACTGACGCGCTGGGGGCGGCAGGCCGCCGTCGTCCGGTGCTATCCGGCGCTGCCCGGCGCTGACCGGCGTCGTCCACATGGCGCCGGAGGGGTCTTCCCTGCCCGCGGGAACTGGTCAATAATCAGACGTTGGTGAGTCAGCGCCGGTGCTGACCGCCGAGCCTGCTGGACCAGCTGAGGAGACCCGATGACGGTAGAACAGCCCACTGAAGAATCCGTTGAGGCTCCTGCCCGCGATTGGTTCCAGAGCGCCGTCGTCTATCAGATCTATCCGCGCAGCTTTGCCGATTCCAACGGGGACGGCATCGGGGACCTGCGCGGCATCATCAGCAAGCTCGACTACCTGCACCGGCTGGGCGTCGACGTCGTGTGGCTGTCCCCGATCTACACCTCCCCGCAGGACGACAACGGCTACGACATCAGCGACTACCGCAATGTGGACCCGATTTTCGGCACCCTCGAGGAACTGCGGGAACTGACGGACGGGCTGCACGCCCGGGGCATGAAGCTGGTCATGGACCTGGTGATCAACCACACATCGGACGAGCATCCCTGGTTCATCGAATCACGGTCCTCGAAGGACAACCCCAAGCGGGACTGGTACTGGTGGCGGCCGCCGCGCGAGGATGCCGGCGACGCCGCCGGGGGCCCGGGTGCGGCGCCGAACAACTGGGGTTCGGCGTTCTCCGGCCCGGCGTGGGAGTTCGACCAGGCCACCGGGGAGTACTACCTCCACATCTTTTCCAGGAAGCAGCCGGACCTGAACTGGGAAAACCCCCTGGTCCGGGCGGCGGTCTACGAGATGATGAACTGGTGGCTGGACCGGGGCGTGGACGGCTTCCGGATGGACGTCATCAATTTCATCTCCAAGGACACTGCCCTGCCGGACGGGCCCATCGCTGCCGGCAAGCTCTACGGCGACGGCACCCCGTTCTACATCGGCGGCCCGCGGATCCACGAGTTCCTGCAGGAGATGCACCGGGAGGTCTTCGCCGGGCGCACCGGACCGCTGCTCACCGTCGGCGAAATGCCCGGCGTCACTGTGGACGAAGCCGTCCTGTTCACCGACCCCGCGCGGGCGGAGGTGGACATGGTCTTCCAGTTCGAGCACGTGGCCCTGGACCAGGAGGACGGCAACAAGTGGCGGCCCAAGAAACTCAAACTCACCGATCTCAAAAAGTCCCTGGGGCACTGGCAGACAGGGCTGGCGGAGCGCGGCTGGAACAGCCTCTACTGGGGCAACCACGATCAAGCCCGGGCCGTGTCCCGCTTTGGCGACGACGGCCGGTGCCGTGAACTCTCCGCGAAAATGCTCGCCGGGATCCTGCACCTGCACCGCGGCACGCCCTATGTCTACCAGGGCGAGGAACTCGGCATGACCAACATGACCTTCGGGGCGATCAGCGATTACCGCGACATCGAGGTCCTCAACCACCACCGCGAAGCCACCACCCACTTGGGCCACACCGACGCCGATGTTCTCGCCGCGCTGGCGCCGCTGAACCGCGACAACGCACGCACCCCGGTCCAATGGGACGCCTCGCGGCACGCCGGCTTCACCACCGGCTCGCCCTGGATCGCGGTCAACCCGAACGCCAACCACATCAACGCCGCCGCGCAGGTGGACGACCCGGACTCCGTGTACAGCTTCTACCGGAAGGTGATCGCGCTGCGGCACACCGAACCAGTGGTCTCGCACGGGGACTTCACTATGCTCCTGCCGCGGGACGAGCACGTTTACGCCTTCCTCCGCTCCGTCCCGGGCACCCAGCTGCTGGTGCTGGGCAACTTCTCCGGCCAGGACCAGGAGGTGACGCTCGACGACGCCGACGTTCCGGTCGCGTGGGGCAGCGCGGAGCTGCTCCTGGGCAACTATCCTGCCGACGGTGCGGTGCCCCGCCTGCATCTCCGTCCGTGGGAGCTGAAGGTCTTCCGCGCCGGAGCAATCCGGCCCGCCGAGTAGCCCGCCGGTCGAACAACCTGAAAAATCCTGCGATCCACACGAGTGAGGGAGCCTGGCATGACCATTCCGCCGCCGCACGAACCTGAGCCGTTTCCTCCGGAACCCGGGCCCACCACGCCCGAGCCGCAGCCCGGGGATCCGTTCCCGCCGGAACCGGGTCCGGTCACTCCCCCGCCGCCGATTCCGGAGCCTGGCCCCGCGCCAACGCCCGGCCCGTTCCCCACGCCCGGACCGCTGCCGATCCCCGACCCCGGCCCGGTCCCACCGGGACCGGACCCGACGCGGTTTTAGCGGCGGTCAGCAGGGGCCGTGGCCGTTCCGACCGGCGGGCGTGCTTCAGACGGCTGTCCCGGCTCAGTTGGCTGGCCGGTTCGGCCGGCTGGCGGGTTCAGGCCGCAATGCCGTGTAGGAAGTTGCGTACTTCGGTGTTGAAGGCGTCGGGCGCTTCCATCTGAGCCACGTGCCCGACGTCGGGAATCACGGATAGTCGTGACCCCGGAATCTGGCGGTGCAGCTCGCGGGCGACGCCCAGCGGGGATCGCTGGTCGTCCGCGCCGTACAGCAGGAGCGTGGGAATAGTGATGGTGGGCAGCACCGGGCGGTAGTCGGACCGGCCGCTGGCGGAGAGCAGGAGCCGCAGTCCGGCAGGGCGGACGTCTGCCATGATCCTGGCGACTTCATCAACCACGGCGGGATCGGCTTTGTCTGTGAACAGCGTCGGCAGCCACTCAGCGACGAACTTCTCCGGAGGCTGATCGATCTCGGCCAGCACCTGGGCGTACCGCCGTTCCACCTCCTCGGGAGGCAGGGAACCTGCCCAGCCGGCGTATGCGGAGGCTAGCACCAGGGACGCCGGAATCCCGGGATACCCGCGGTACAGCTCCAGTGCCACCATGGATCCCCACGACAGGCCTTGAAGGTGCGGCTTCGCCGGCACTGCCTCGCGCAGGAACCCTGCGGCGATGGCGCCGAGGTCTCCGGCGGACATCTCGGATACGGGATCGCCTGACCGGCCGCACCCCGGAGCGTCCCAGGCGATCACCGTGAAGTCGTTCGAGAGCCCCTCCAGTTGGAGACGCCAGATCCGGCTGTCCTCCCCGGCCCCGTGGAACAGGACCAGCGGGGGTCCTTGGCCAACCCGCTCATAGGCAATCCGCAGCCCATCAACCTCGACGGTTTCCATAAACCAATGCTAGGCCGGTCCCCCGCTGGCGTGCAGGCTCTGGCCGCTGACGAAGTCGCCCGGCCTCAAGGAGCCACGCGCTATGCGCAGGCGCAGACGCTCCACGACTCCCTAAGCCGCCCGCGCTACGCACAAGACCCCTCGACACCCGAATTTGGGTGTCGAAGGGTCTTGTGCGCGTCGACAGGGCGAACGGGCGTCGCCGGAGCGAGCTCGGGAGGGTTGGGGTCGGCGGCTACGCCAGGACGATGTCGCGGGTCCGGTGGTCGTAGTGGATGACCAGCTGGCCGCCGGAGTGGTGCACCTCGTGGTTGGCGCCGTCGAACGCACCGAAGGCACCGAAGTTCTCGTCCCAGGAGCGGTTGAGCGCGATCTTGAAGCTGTAGGTGCCGGCCGGGAGATCCGCCGCGAGCTTCCAGAGCTGGTCCACGAGGTCCAGTTCCATCTGGGATTCGTCGTACTGCGGGGCCCAGTTGGCCGGTGCGCCCAGCAGGATGTTGAAGTCGCCTGCCACGGCAACTGCTTCCGGCTGCTCGATGGTCTCGACGCTGACGGCCGGCGCGTCAGTGGCGTCAGGAGTTGCGGCGGCTGGTGCCTCAGCGGCGGGGGCCTTGTCGGCTGACTTGCGTTTGCGGACCACCTTGGCGACCGGAGCAACCGCCTCTTCGACCAGCTTGGCAGCCTTGTCGGCGACCTTTTCGGCAACCTTGGCGGCCTTCGGGGCGACCTTGGCGGTCTTCGCGGCCGGCTTTACGGCGGGCGCCGACGGCAGCGGTGTGTCGGCGGGAACGGGAGTTCCGGCGTCGAGCGCTGCGGCGAAGGCGGCAGGGTCAGCGAACGCCACGGTGGCGCGCTGGCCGTCCTCGGTGATGGTCCAGCCGGAACGGCCCTTGACCAGCCAGCCCGCCTTGACCAGCTTCGCCGTGGCGGTGGTCAGCGTCTTGTGGCCGCGCGGGATTCCGCCGCTCAGCAGCTCGCGTTCAAACTCATTGAGCGGAACGCGTGCAATGGCCTCGCCCAGCACCGCTCCGGCGTTCAGCTTCTGGTCCGTCCACACCCCCTCGGCCAGAACGTCCAGTACGGCCTTCAGTCGAAGGGTGGTGTTTTCGGCAGTGTTCGCGCCCATGGGTCTCCTCTAGAAGCAATTGATCCACCTGCATTTTGCCAAGGTTGGAGGCGTTTCCGCGAGTAGAAACTGTTAACTCTGTGTGTCGTGACCCACTATTACACCCCATTCCGGCGGGCGTGAGGGGCCGCAGGCACGGGTACTGGTGAGTAGTTTCTTGACCGTCGCGGAATACCCGGCCCCGGGGGCCAGGAACTGCTGCTAGATCTTAGGGACCAGAACGGGCGTGTTCTTCTTGTAGGCCTCATAGTCCTCTTGGCCGCCCCACTTGCTGTCGGACTTTTTCTCGAGGAGCGGCACGCCGCTGACCTTGGTCAACAGCAAGGTGACAAACACCGGTGAGATCAGGGCCACCCGCTGCCACCCCTCCAGCGCAGGGAGGGCGACGATTGCCACGCCGATCCAGAGCAGGATCTCGCCGAAGTAGTTCGGGTGGCGGGATTTGGACCATAGCCCGGTCGAGATGAATTTTCCCTTGTTGGCGGGGTCGGAGTTGAAAGAGGCCTTCTGCTGGTCGGCCACAACTTCGATACCGAAGCCGACGGCCCACATCAGGAAGCCGACCAGCGCGATCCAGTCCAGTGCCACCCTTGTAGCCGAAGTAATCGCCACCCACGCTGCGGCTGCGGTGAAGACCACCCACAGTCCCTGGATGGTCCACACGTTAAGGAACCGGATGAAGGAGGGCTTGATCTCGTCAAAGCGGTCGTCCTTCCCGGCCTTGCTGATGCGCCGGAACAGGAACGTACCAAGCCGCAGCGTCCAGGCAAGCACCATGGCTGCCAGCAGCAGCGCCCGGGCGTCGATTCCCGGGGTGAGCAAAACCAGCAGCAGTGTGATGGCGGTGTAGGTCAGGGTGCCGGTCAGGTCATAGAACTTCTCGGTCTGGGCCATGAACGACGGGACAAAGGCCAGCCACTGAATCAGGAACGCGGCACCAACAGCCATCGCAAAGACGGGGATCCCGGCCAGGGTGGCCCCGCCCTGGCTGCCGGCGACGGCGACGAGCGCTCCGAGCAGCACCACCACGGGGAGGGCGATGAGCGCCTTACGGTCTGATTCCTTCATCAGGAAGTCCTTTCACACACGGAGCCTGCTGAGGCGGTCACGATCCAAGGCATCAGCAGTTTTTAGTAATCCTAGTAGATGATCAAATAGGATTGAATAATAGATAATCTAACAAGATTGAACCTTATCGGAACTCGGAACCGGAGGAGGAAACCATGACCGCGTCGTCGTACCACCCGGCCGCGCTGGCCCTGCAGGGACTGTTCTCACTCGCCAACGAGACCGAGCATGAAGTCGCCCGGAAACTCGGGCTTAACCTCACCGATTACCGCGCCCTGGCGACCCTCGCACAGTCGGGACCGGTCACGGTCGGCAAGCTCGCCGAGGATCTGGGAGCCACGCCGGCCACCGCCACCGCGATCGTGAGCCGGATGGAGGCCCGCGGCTACATGGCGCGCCACCGGAACACCGAGGACCGCCGCCAGGTCCAGGTGAGCGTCACCCAGGAAGCCAGCCATGAAATTATGAACCTGATGCGGCCCCTGATGACCGCAACCAATGAGCACCTCCAGTCCCTGCCCGTGGCACACCAGACCGTCGTCGCGGACTTCCTCGACGTCGCCCAGCACCTCATGCGGGACCACCTGCACACACTTTCGGAGAAGAACCCCCGATGAAAGAATTTTCCACCCCGCAACTGGCTGACGCGTCCGGCTACAGAAACGCGACCGGGCTGCTCATGCGCCGGTACCGGACCTCTCCGGAACACATCGCCTTCGAGGTCCGGTCCGGGAATGCCGCGATCAAGGATCCCTGGCGGCAGGTGACCACCGGGCAGTTCGTCGACGAGGTCAGGGCCCTGGCCAAGGGCTTCATCGCCGCCGGCCTCCAGCCCGGCGAAGCACTCGCCATCATGTCCCCCACCCGGTACGAGTGGGCGCTGGCGGACATGGCCGCGTGGTTCGCCGGCGCCGTCGTCGTGCCGATCTACGAGACGTCGGCCGCACCCCAGGTGACTGCCATCCTCGCCGACGCTGAGGTGCGTCTGGCGATTGCCGGCACCGCTGAGCATGCCCACTTGCTGGAGCACGGCTTCGAGCAGGCCGGGATCCGCGCCCTGGGGGTCTGGACCATGGATGCCGGTCCGGGAGCTGACCTGGCCGACCTCGTGCTCCGCGGCGCGGGGGTCTCCGACAGCGACGTCGAGGAGCGGCGCCTGCTCGCCGACCTCGACGCGGTGGCAACCATCGTCTACACCTCCGGCACCACCGCCGCGCCCAAAGGCGCCCTCATCACCCACGGCAACTTCGTGGGCCAGGTGCTCAACGTGGCCGCCGCCTACACCGGCGTGGTCCGCGAGGACGGCAACACCATCATCTTCCTGCCGATGGCCCATGTGCTGGCCCGCGGACTGCAGCTGATCTGCCTGGCCAGCGGCATGCGCATCGCCCACCTGTCCGACCCCCGGGACGTGGTGCCCGCCCTCGGGGCGCTCAAGCCCACCTTCCTCGTGGTGGTCCCCCGCGTGCTGCAGAAGATCCAGGCGTCCGCCGCAGCCGCCGCGGCGAAGAAGCGCCTCGGCCCGGTCTGGGCGTCCGCGCAGAGCACCGCCGTTGCGTGGGGCCGGTTCGCCGAAACCCGCGACGCCGACCCGGCGGCCAAAGCGGCGCCGGGCCTGCGGGTGAGGCACGCCCTGTTCGACCGCCTCTTCTACGCCCGGCTCCGGACGCTGATGGGCGGCCGTCTCGACTACCTGCTGTCCGGCGCGGCCGCGCTCGACGCCGAGCTCTCCCTCTTCTTCCGCGGTCTGGGCCTGCCGGTCATCGAGGGCTACGGCCTCACCGAAACGACCGCCCCGCTGACCGGGAATATGCCCGGGTCGATCCGGGCCGGGTCGGTGGGCGTCCCGATGCCGGGAACAACCCTGCGCCTCTCGGAGCGGGGCGAGGTGTTCGCCCGCGGCGTTGGGGTCTTTGCCGGTTACCGCAGACCGGCCGACAACGCTGACGCGTTCGTGGACGGGTTCTTCCGCACCGGCGACCTCGGCGAGCTCGATGAGCAGGGACGGCTCACCCTCAAGGGCCGGATCAAGGACGTCATTGTCACCGCCGGCGGCAAGACCGTGTCCCCCGCCATCTGGGAAGGCTACGTCGAGGGCGACCCCCTCGTAGCGCATGCCGTCATGGTGGGAGAAGGCAAACCCTTCCTGGGCGGGCTGGTGCTGCTGGACCCCGAATCCGTCGCGGCCTGGGCAGAGCGCGAGGGCATCGCCGATCTGGCCGGCCTGCGCATCCCGGACGACGGCGGAGCCGTCCAGATCGACGACGCGCGGCTTCTCACAGCGATCGGCAAGGCCGTCAGCGCCGCCAACGCCAAGATCGCGCGGTCCGAGCAGGTGCGCCGTTTTGTGCTGCTGCTCACTGATCTCAGCGAGGCCAACGGCATCGTGACCCCCACGATGAAGCTCAAACGCGGCGCCTTCACCGAACGCACCCGCCATATCGTCGATACCCTTTACGCCGACCCGAGGAGCCAAGCATGAACGTCCAGGTCAAGAGATGGCTGCTGTCCTACGCCGTCGCTGCCGTGATCTTTGCCGCCGTTGACGTCGTCTGGATCGGCACCGTGGCGAACAACCAGTACGAAAGCCAGATCGGTGACCTGCTGGCCCCCAGCGTCAACCTCGCGGGCGCCGTGGCCTTTTACCTCGTGTATGTCGTGGGGATCGTGCACTACGGCATCCGGCCCAGCCACCCGGACGCCACCATGCGGGAGCGCGTGACGGGTGCCGCCCTGTTCGGCTTCTTTACCTACGCCACCTGGGCCCTGACCGCGCTCGCCGTCCTGAAGGACTTCCCCGCCGTCGTGGCCCTGACCGATATCGCATGGGGCGTCGCGGTGTGCAGCGTTGTCACGTGGCTCACGGCCACCCTGCTGCGGCGTATGTTCGCGCGGGCCGGCACCGCAAAATAGGACGCGCGTTGCAATGGCGTTGGTGTGGCCGTCAGTCCCCGGCGCTCCATTCGGCGCCGGTCTCGGCCATGTAGGCGGCCACGGCGGCGTCGACGGTTCGGTAGAAGTGGCGCGGGTCGATTTGGCTGGTCAGTTCGTAGCGTTCGATTTTCGCCCGGACGCCGTGCTTGAGCTCCGCGAACACCAGAGACGTGCCCTGGGCGTTCAGCTCGACGTCCAACTCGAGCAGCACGTCCGAGGCCGTGGTGTCCACGTCCGTGATGGGTTCGGCCGCGATGACGATCCACCGCGGTTTGGGTTCGGTCCGTGCCAGCCGCCGGATGTTCTCGCGGAACGGCCGGACGTTGGCGAAGAACAGCGGCGCGTCGAACCGGTAGATCACCAGGCCGGGCAGGTGCTTCGCGTCCGGGTGGAAGTGCACGTCATGGAACCCTTCGACGCCGGGCACCCGCCCGATCACCGTCTCGTAGGGCCACCAGGCCCGGCGGAAGATGTTGAGGATGGACAGCCCCACGGCAATGCCGATGCCGGGCAGGACCCCCAGGAGCGTCACCCCGAGGAAGGCCGCGATGGAGAGATTGAACTCTGTCTTGCGCTGGCGCCAGAGCCGCACCGTGCCCGGGATGTCGGCGAGGGATATTGATGCGGTGATCACAATGGCCGCCAGGGCCGGCTGGGGCAGGTTCCGGAAGAGCCCCGGCAGCAGCACCAGCATGAGCAGGATCAGCACGGCACCCGTGACGCCCGTGAGCTGGGTCTTCGAGCCGGAACGTTCCGCCACTGCGGTCCGGGAGCCGCTGGTGCTCACGGGGAAGCCCTGGAACAGGCCCGCGAAAAGGTTGGCGGCACCGATGCCGATCATTTCCTGATTGCCCCGGATCTCCTGGCCGGAGCGCGCAGCGAACGACGACGCCGTCGAGATTGTGTCGGTCAAAGAGACCAGCGCAATGCCGAGCGCCCCGGCGAACATCAGGGCGAAGTCCGAGAACTCCAGGTACGGGATGGTGAACGGGGGGAAGCCCTGCGGCAGTTCCCCCACGAGCGAGACGCCGCGGTCCGCGAGCCCGAAGAGCGACGACGCCGCGATCGCGAGCACCACCATGACCAGCACCGACGGGACCTTGGGCAGCCACCGCTGCAGCGCCAGGATCAGCACAATCCCGGAGATGCCGACGGCGGCCGCGGCGGCCACCGCCTCGCCCCCGGCCAGGCCCTGGAAGAAGCCGACGAGGTCCCCGATGAACCCTTCGCCGCTCACCGAGAAGCCGAAAAGCTTCGGGAGCTGGCCGACCAGGATGGTGATCGCGAGGCCGTTCATGTAGCCGATCATCGTGGGTTTGGAGATGAGGTCCGCGATGAAGCCGAGTTTCGCAACGGACGCGAGGACCATGATGACGCCGACCATCAGCGCGAGCATCGACGCGAGGACCACCGCCTTCTGCGGGTCGCCGTCGGAGGCGACGAGCGGCAGGACCGTCGCCGCGATCATCGGTCCGAGGGACGAGTCCGGCCCCAGCACCAGGATGCGGGACGGGCCGAAGACCGCATAGGCGAGCAGGCACAGGACGGTGGTGTACAGCCCGGTGATCGGGGGCAGGCCCGCCAGCTCCGCGTAGGCCATGCCCTGGGGCACCAGCAACGTCGACAGGACGATGCCGGCGACGATGTCCTTGCCGAACCAGCTCTTCTGGTAGGTCGCGGCGACGTCGAGTCCGGGCATCACCTGACGCAGCCAGCCCTTCCGCCGCTGTGGGGTCTCGGTCATAACGGAACTCTGCCGGGCGGCGGGGCCCGCTGCATCCTCCGCCGAGGGTGAACCGGGCCAGCCGGGCGCCGTCGCGCGGTGCAGGCTGACCGCCCTTGTCTCGATAGGTGAAGTGTGCTTCACTATTTTCCACGGAGGGGAGTATCCCCTGAATGTACCGTCGTCAGTACGGCCGACCCTGAGCGGCCCGGCGGGACAGGTCCCCCTGGGACCGGGAAAGACCTCCAGTTGGTTGAACTGACTGGAAGCGGTGTCCCCTCATGAGTGTTCCTTTCTGGGCCTGGTTGGCCGTTCTAGCTGTCATTGTCCTGATGCTGGCCGTGGACTTGTTCGCCCACCGAAAGGCGCACGTCATCGGTGTCCGCGAAGCGGCATTGTGGTCCGGCGTGTGGGTCGCTTTCGGATTGGGCTTCGGCGCCCTGGTGTGGCACATCTACGGGGCAGAATTCGGCCAGCAATACTTCGCCGGATACCTGATCGAGAAATCCCTGGCAGTGGACAACGTGTTCATCTGGGCGATCATCTTCACGTACTTCGCAGTCCCCCGCGAATACCAGCACCGGGTGCTGTTCTTCGGGGTGGTGGGTGCCCTGATCTTCCGTGGCATCTTCATCGCGGCGGGTTCCGCGATCATCGCCAGTGCCGGGTGGGTGCTGTACCTCTTTGCCGCTTTCCTTCTCCTGACGGGCTACCGGATGATCCGCCACCGCAATGACCACCTGGACCCGGAAAAGTCCCGGATACTGAAACTCTTCCGCCGGCGCGTGCCCATGACGGACGACTTCCACGGCCAGCGTTTCCTGATCCGCAGGAACGGCGCCGTTTTGGCCACCCCGCTGCTGGCCGTCCTGGTCCTCGTCGAGGTCACTGACATCATCTTTGCCGTGGACTCCATCCCCGCGATCTTCGCAGTCACCGACGAAGTGTTCCTGGTCTTCACGGCCAACGCTTTTGCCATCCTGGGTCTGCGGGCCATGTACTTCCTGCTCGCTGACCTGATCCACCGCTTCATCTACCTCAAGATCGGACTCGCCCTCGTCCTGATCTGGGTGGGGCTCAAGATGCTCCTCAAGGTCGACATCTACTACATCCCCACCCCGCTGTCCCTGGCCGTCATCGCCACGATCCTTGGAGTGTCCATCGGCGCAAGCCTCTGGGCAACCCGCGGACAGGCCCGCAGGGCTCCCACGGCGCCGGCGCACTCCCCGTTCGGAACCGCCTCACCCGAGGAAATCGCCGCTCTGGAGCCACTGTGGCGCCGGCGCTCCGCCACGAAAGCGTCGGCGTCGGCGTCGTCGAAACGTCAGTAAGGAACAACCATGCCAGACTCCCCGGTACCGGAAAAGGATCCGGAGCCCGCCTCGCCACCGGTACCCCGCCGTCCCGCGTGGACCTTCCTCACGAACCACGGGCACGTCCTGCTTTCAGTGGCCGCCGACCCTCAAGCCCGCATTACCGACATCGCTGCGAGGGTTGGCATCACCCCACGCTCAACCCTCCAGATCCTCAAGGATCTCGAAAACGGAGGATACCTTCACCGCGTCCGGGCAGGACGGCGGACCCGCTACGCCATTGAACCCCACCGTCACTTCCGTCACCCCGCCACCGCGAACCGGGAAATCGACGGCCTGATCGGCCTCTTCTCAGGCCCCGCGCCGTCAGCCGACGCGCTGCCACCCAGGGAGGTCCCGCCACGCCGGGAGAGCCCGCGGCCGCGCGATGGGCCGTAGCTTGCCCCGGAGTTGGCCGGGTCCGCGGGCCGGTTGTGCACCCGGACTGATAGGCCTAGAGTGGCCATCGGCCAACTGCTTGCCGCACCGCGGCACGCACATGTGCTGGAAGCCGCTCCCACTTCTGATCGAGGAGATACCTATGGAAAACCGCACGCTAGGTTCGCTCACCGTCTCCGCCATGGGCTTGGGCTGCATGGGCATGAGCGAGTTCTATGGCCACGGTGAGGACAACGAATCCGTCGCCACGATCCAGGCCTTTCTCGACGCCGGCGGAAGCCTGCTCGACACTGCTGACATGTATGGCCCGTTCACGAACGAAGAGCTTGTCGGCCGGGCCATCGCTGGCCGGCGGGACGACGTGGTACTGGCCACCAAATTCGGCAACGAACGCCGGGCCGACGGGTCCTGGGTAGGCATCAACGGCTCCCCCGACTACGTGCGCGCCGCTTGCGACGCAAGCCTACAGCGGCTGGGCGTGGACCACATCGACCTCTACTACCAGCACCGGGTGGACAAGACCGTCCCGATCGAGGACACCGTCGGGGCCATGGCTGAGCTGGTACAGGCCGGCAAGGTCCGGCACCTCGGCCTGTCCGAGGCCAGCGCCGACACCGTGCGCCGGGCCCATGCGGTGCACCCCATCACCGCCTTGCAGACCGAATACTCGCTGTGGGAACGCGAGCCCGAGGCCAAGGTCTTCCCGGTGCTGGCCGAGCTGGGCATCGGGTTTGTCCCCTACAGCCCGCTGGGCCGGGGTTTCCTGACCGGCCAGTTCCGCAGCCCGGACGACTTTGCGGCAGACGATTTCCGCCGGCACTCCCCGCGATTCCAGGGCGAGAACTTTGACCGGAACCTCCAACTCGTGGATCGGGTCAAGGAGTTGGCGGGTGCGTTGGGCTGCACCCCGGCGCAACTGGCACTGGCGTGGCTGCTGGCCCAGGGCGAGCACATCGTCCCCATCCCGGGCACTAAGAAGCGCGACCGCCTGCGGGAGAACCTGGGCGCTGCCGACGTCGAACTCTCCGCCGAGGACCTCAACCGTCTGGACGAACTCGCTCCAGCCGGGGCGGCAGCCGGAGCGCGGTACCCGCACATGGACTCGATCGACGTCTAAGCCGACCGTGGCGGAACCTGCAACGCAGGATCCCGTAGCGCCCACCCCGATTGCCCTATCAGTTTTGGTGCCCAACCGCGGGTGATAGCAACCAGAAGTGCTAGGGCAACCGGGGAAATCCAGGGCAACTCGAGTGGGGGCTAGTGCCCGGACGCCGCCAGGTCGGCCAGCAGCTCTGCCTTGCGCTCGTCGCTCGCGAAGGACGAGCGGATCGAGTTCGCCGCCATCCGTACACAGTCGAACTCGGACAGGCCGATCACGGATTTGAGCTGCGCGAAGTTATCGTCCACGTACCCGCCGAAATACGCGGGGTCGTCCGAGTTCACGCTCACGTTCAGCCCGGCGGCGAGCATGGCCGGCAGCGGGTGTTCCTTCAGGCTGTCCACGGCCCGGAGCCGGACGTTGGACAACGGGCACACAGTCAGCGGCATGAGCTCCTGCACCAGGCGCTCCACCAGCTCGGGATCCTCCATGCAGCGGATGCCGTGATCGATCCGCTCCACCTCCAGGAGATCCAGCGCGTCGATGATGTACGACGGCGGGCCCTCCTCGCCGGCGTGCGCGATCCGGCGCAGCCCGGCGTCCTTGGCCCGGGCGAACAGCCGCTGGAACTTGGCCGGCGGGTTGCCCACCTCGGCCGAGTCGAGGCCGATGCCCGCGATCGGCGCGTCCATGGCCAGCAGCTGTTCCAGCACCTCCAAGGCGGAGTCCTCGGACAGGTCCCGCAGGAACGCGGCGATCAGCAGGGTGGAGATGCCGAACTCCTGCTCCGACCCGGCCAGCACCGAGGCCACGCCGTTCACACACGTCTCGAGAGCGACGCCGCGGGACAGGTGAGCCTGGGGGTCCAACATGATTTCGGCATGCCGCACCCCAGCGAGCGCAGCCCGGGACAGGTACGCCCGGGTCATGTCCGCGAAGTCCTGCTCGGTCTGCAGCACGGCCATGTTGGCGTAGTACAGGTCCAGGAACGACTGCAAGTCGGTGAACTCATAGCGGGAGCGCAGCTCGGCCAGGTCCGCGTAGGGCAGCTGGATCCCGTTGCGTTCCGCAAGGGCGAAGATCAGCTCGGGCTCAAGGGTGCCCTCGATGTGGAGGTGGAGTTCCGCGACCGGCAGCGGACCGTGCACCTCCTCGGGAACCTCGGCGAATTCGGGCACCACAGGGGTGGCGGGTGCTGCGCTGTCCGGGGCAACGCCCTCGGGGGCAGCGACGCCGTCGTTAGTTTCCATTCGGTAAGGATATGCCCGCAGGTGGCAGACACGGATAGAGTCGATGGGATGCACAGTGATCAGCATGCTTCCGATCTGTCCGGCCCGGCCATTCCAGGGCTGGATGCCAGCCACCCCACCGACGGCTTTGTCCGGGTGCGCGGCGCCCGGGAGAACAACCTGCGGAACGTGGACGTGGACGTGCCCCGCGACGCGATCGTCGCGTTCACCGGGGTCTCCGGCTCCGGCAAGTCCTCGCTGGCCTTCGGCACCATCTACGCCGAGGCCCAGCGCCGCTACTTCGAATCCGTGGCGCCCTACGCCCGGCGGCTGATCCAGCAGGGCCACAACCCCAAGGTGGAGATGATCACGGGGCTGCCGCCCGCCGTCGCACTCCAACAGCGCCGCGGCACACCCAGCTCCCGCTCGACGGTGGGCACCGTCACCACGCTCTCGAACTCACTGCGCATGCTCTTCTCCCGCGCCGGCAGCTACCCCGACGGCGCCAGCCAGCTCGATTCGGACGCGTTCTCGCCCAACACCGCGGCCGGGGCCTGCCCGGAGTGCCACGGCCTGGGTATCGCGCACACCGTCACCGAGTCCTCGCTGGTGCCGGACACCTCGCTGAGCATCCGCGACGGCGCGATCGCCGCCTGGCCCGGCGCGTGGCAGGGCAAGAACCTGCGCGACATCCTCACACACCTGGGCCACGACGTCGACACCCCCTGGCGCAAGCTGCCCAAAAAGGACCGCGACTGGATCCTCTTCACCGAGGAACAGCCCGTCGTGGAGGTGACGCCGCAGCGCGACCGGGTGGCCAAGCCGTACAAGGGCCGCTTCTGGAGCGCCAAGAGCTACGTACTGCACACCCTCGCCGATTCCAAGAGCACCACCATGCGCGACCGGGTGCTGCGCTTTATGGAAACCGGCCCCTGCCCGGTGTGCGGCGGCAGCGGCCTGACCCCGGCTGCGCTGGCCGTGACGTTCGCCGGACGCACCATCGCGGAGCTCAACGCCCTGCCGATGAGCGAACTGGCCGGGATCATCCGCCCCACCGCGGAACTCACGGAGGCCGGCACCGCCTCCCGTAAACAGACCTCCGGCGAGGGCAACGAAGTGGCCGTCGCCATCACCCGCGATCTGCTGCAGCGCGTCACCGTGCTGCTGGACCTCGGCCTGGGCTACCTCGCACTGGGCCGGTCCACGCCCACCCTCTCCCCCGGCGAAATGCAGCGGCTGCGGATCGCCACCCAGCTCCGCTCCGGCCTGTTCGGGGTGATCTATGTGCTGGACGAGCCCTCCGCCGGCCTGCACCCGGCCGACGCCGAGCCCCTCCTCGCGGTCCTGGACCAGCTCAAGTCCTCCGGCAACTCCGTGTTTGTGGTGGAGCACAACATGGACATCGTCCGCCGCGCCGACTGGCTGGTGGACGTCGGCCCGCACGCCGGGGAAGGCGGCGGCGAGGTCCTCTACAGCGGCCCGGTCGCCGGGCTCGCCGAAGTGGATGAGTCCGTCACGCGGCCGTTCCTGTTCCCGGACGGGTCGGGGACTGCGGAACCGTCCGGCTCCTCAACCCGCCGGGAGGCTGCCGGCTGGCTGGAGTTGCGCGACATCAGCCGGCACAACCTGCGCGAACTCGACGCCGACTTCCCGCTCGGCGTCCTGACCGCGGTCACCGGCGTCTCCGGTTCCGGCAAGTCGACCCTGGTCAGCCAGGTCCTCGCCGAGGTGGTGGGCGCCCGGCTGCACCCAGAGGCCGACGCCGCGGCGCAAGCCCCGGACGACCTGGAGACCGCCGAAGCCTCGACCGCCGCGCCGCTCAGCGTCGGCCCGGTCTCCGGCCTGGACCAGCTGGACCGGCTGGTCAAGGTGGACCAGAAGCCGATCGGCCGCACTCCGCGGTCCAACCTGGCCACGTACACCGGACTGTTCGACGCCGTCCGCAAGGAGTTCGCGGCCACGGACGAGGCCCGGGCCCGCGGTTTCGGCGCAGGACGCTTCTCCTTCAACGTCGCGGGCGGCCGCTGCGAGACCTGCCAGGGCGAGGGCTTCGTCGCCGTCGAACTGCTGTTCCTGCCCGGCAGCTACGGCCCCTGCCCGGAATGCCACGGCTCGCGCTACAACCCCGAAACCCTCGAGGTCACCTACCGCGGAAAGAACGTGGCGGAGGTCCTCGGCATGACGGTCAACGCCGCCGCCGAGTTCCTGGACGCGGTCCCCGCCGCCGCACGCAGCCTGCAGACCCTCCGCGAGGTGGGCCTGGGCTACCTCCGGCTCGGCCAGCCTGCCACGGAACTCTCCGGCGGCGAAGCGCAGCGCATCAAGCTCGCCACGGAACTGCAGCGCGCCCAGCGCGGGCATTCGCTCTACCTGCTGGACGAGCCCACCACCGGACTGCACCCGGCCGACGTCGAACTTCTCATGGCGCAGCTGCACCGGCTGGTGGACGCCGGCAACACGGTGATCGTGGTGGAACACGAGATGGACGTGGTGGCCGCAGCGGACTGGGTAATCGACCTTGGCCCGGCCGGGGGCGACGCCGGCGGCAAGATCATCGCGGTGGGAACGCCGGCCGCCGTCGCGCGTTCCACGAAGAGCCGGACGGCCCCGTACCTCGCCGCGGTACTCGGCGGCTGACGCGGCGGCTGACTCGACGGGCAGGCGCGCCGGGAGACTGCCGACCCATTTTACCGGCCACATTGCGGAAAATAACGTCTTGATAACGGCGCCGGCCTGACTTAGCCTTGTGGACATGCCCGAACACCGGGCATGAATGCCCGGTGCTGCCACCACCAGATACTGCCCGACCGGTAGACACCGTACTGACCTCTATTGTCAGGGGCGGGCAGTAGTGCGCCAACGTCCGGGGACGGACCGAGCACCGGTGGCCCTCAGGAGCATCACTCCCATGAAAAAATCAACCTACATCACTGCCGCGCGCCGCGGCGCCACTCTCGCGGCCGTCTCGATCGCCGGCGTCGCACTTTCCGCGTCAGCTGCCAACGCGGCTGTCCCCAGCGCCGCAGCCCCAGCCTCCACCTGGGACTCCCTGGCCCAATGCGAAAGCGGCGGCAACTGGGGCATCAGCACAGGAAACGGCTACTCGGGCGGGCTGCAGTTCAGTCCGGGCACCTGGGCCGCCTATGGCGGAACGGGGTCAGCGGCGAGTGCCAGCCGTGAACAGCAGATCGCCGTTGCCGAAAAGGTGCGGGCCGGCCAGGGCTGGGGAGCGTGGCCTGCCTGCGCCGCCAAGCTGGGCCTCACCGGCGGCGCAGTTGCTCCGCAAAGCGCGCCGCGGGCGCCTGCTTCTATTCCGGCCCCGGCCCAGGCGCCCGTCCAGGCGCCTGTCCGGACCGCGGCGCCTACGGTCGCCGCCCCGGTTGCCGCTGCCCCGCGTCACGTGGCGGCTGTTGCCTTGAGCGGGGAGAGCTACACAATCCAGAGCGGCGACACCTTGAGCAAGATCGCCGACAAGCTCGACATCGCCGGCGGCTGGCAACTGCTGGCCGACGCCAACGCCGCCACCATCAGCGATCCTGATGTGGTGTTCCCGGGCCAGGTGCTGCAGCTGCCGGCCTAGCCTGTTCCGCTCGAACCGCCCGCAAGGCGCTTAAACCACGACGCCGGAGCGTCCCCCTCTGGGGACCCTCCGGCGTCGTGCAGTGTTTCTTGTGTGAACGTAAGCGTGAAGCTAGGCGGCCAGCGGGATTTCGCGGACGATCCGCACCTTCCAGGCGGTGTCGTCGCTCGTATCCAACAGGGCCACCGTGCCCATGGCGAGGTGCAGGGCCACCCGCTTGGCGGCCAGCAGTTCTAGATAGAGGCTCTCGTTCATGCGGGCCGGGGCATCGATGACGTACTTCACGGCGTCGCGGACCTTGCGGTAATTGTCGCTCTTCTCGCGATGGACGTGCAGTTCCAGCATCCGTTGCTGCTTGATCTTCGGCTCGTGCCGGTTCAGCCACGACACCGCAGCGTGGACCGCCACCACGACGGTCAACGAGACAGCGTAGACCTCCCAGCCGCTGGAGAGCAGGAACAGGGGAAGGTTGGCGATGGCCACGACCGCGATGAACAGCCGGAGCGCCAGCAGCCGCCGCATGGTCAGCGCCACAGAGGCCAGCGCCGTCCGGAAGCCGTGCTGCTCATTGCGGGCCGCCGCGGGATCGATCGTGAACTCTTCCAGGACCAGAATTCCATGAGCTTCAGGGCTCAGCATCTGTCCGTATTTGGGCAGTGGTGCGGGCACCTGCGGCGCCGCAGGTGCAAGTACTACATTCGTCGACATTGGCGTGCCCTCCGCGGCGCAGGGATGTTTTGTGCTAGTTTACGCGCCGGATGCGGGGGCTGTCTGTCCCATTCCGAAATGTGAACACGCTCACCCGCAACCTCCCGCAATTGGTGCATTGGCTCCGTGGCCTCAAACTGGAGAGATGCAGACTTTCCTCCCCTTCCCCGATTTCCAGCAGAGCGCCGCGGCTTTGGACCGCGAACGGCTCGGCAAGCAGCGCGTTGAAGCGCTGCAGACCCTGCGTGCGCTGGTGATCCCGGAGTACGGCTGGCAGTCGCACCCGGCCATCCGGATGTGGATGGGGTACGTTCCCGCACTGACCCTCTACGGCCTGACCATGGTGGACGAGTGGACGGCCCGCGGCGGCGAGGACACCACGCGCGAGAAGATCATGGAATTCGCTCCCCAGGCGGCCCACCCCGACTATGCCGCTAAGATCCCGATGCCGCCGTGGCTTGGGGCCCCGGAACTGCACCTCAGCCACCGCTCCCGGCTGATCGCCAAGGACCCCCGGTTCTACACGCCGCTGTTCCCGGACACGGACCCTGACCTGGAGTACGTCTGGCCCGAGCCCAAGCACGAACTGGTACCGGAGGATCCTTCCGGCGACCGCATGTGGGTCCTGCGCCTCCCGCTGGGTGACACCGAGCCGGAAAAGCTGGACACCGTCAGCCTGCCCCTCGTGGGCCGCGCGAAGGCCGCCGCTGCTGCCGGCGACGAGGACTACCAGTTCGTGTACGCCGATTCCGGTTCCCGCCGCCCCAAGGTGCGCAAGCTCCCGCCGAAGCAGCTCGTCAAGAAGCCCACCCGCAAGCGCCAGCAGCAGGAAGAAGCGTTCAACACGCTTCCCGGCAACTCGACCGTTGCCATTCCGTTCGATGGCGGCGCGTCCTTCGCCGTCGGCAAGGTCCTGGGCCGTCCGATCACCGTGGAGGGCCGCTTCGCACGCAACTTCAAGGTGGACGAGATCCTGTCCCGCTCGGCCTTTGACTACCCGGCGCTGCTGCAGGATCCGCGGGTCTTCTTCCCGATCCCGGCTCGGTAGCACGGCGCCGGGGACGCCCCGCGCGGCAGCCCGCGGGCCCGACGTCGGGCAGGGTCCGACGCCGGGCCTCCGATAATGGCAGACTTGCCGCTATGACTGTACTTATGGCCGGCTGCGGCGATCTGGGCACCGAGGCCGGGCTGCGTTTCGCCGCGGCGGGCCACCGGGTGGTGGGCTGGCGGCGCTCTCCGGAGAAACTGCCGGCCGCCATCGAAGGCGCGGCGGCTGACCTGAGCTCCGGCGAACTGCCGCCCATCCCGGCGGACACTACCGCCGTCGTCGTCGCGATTGCGGCAGACTCCCCCTCCGAAGATGCGTATCGTGCCGCCTACGTGGACGGGCTGTCCAACGTGCTCGACGCCGTCGTGGGCTCGGGCGCGCCCGTCCGGCGGGTGCTCTTTGTCTCCTCCACCGCCGTCTACGGTGACGCCGGCGGGGACTGGATCGATGAAACCACGACGCCGGATCCCGGCGGGTTCTCCGGCCGCATCATCCGCGAGGCGGAGGATCTGCTCGTCAGCCGCTTGAACGGCACCGGGATCACACCGGTGGTACTGCGGCTCGGCGGCATCTACGGCCCGGGCCGGACCCGGCTGATCGACCAGGTGCGCGGCGGCTCCGCAACCATTCCGGCAGAGCCGCGCTTCACCAACCGCATCCACCGGGACGACGCCGCCGCCGCGATCGTCCACCTCTGCACCATGGCCGCCGTCCCGGCCCCGGTCTATCTGGGCGTGGACAACGAGCCGGCCGAGATGGGCGAGGTGCTCCGTTTCCTGGCCGCCGAGCTGGGACTCCCCCAGCCGCCGTCGGGCGCGTCGGAAGGCGGCGGGCAGGGCGGCGAGCCGTCCCGCGGCGGCAACAAACGCTGCAGCAACGCACTGCTGCAGAGCACCGGATTCGAATTCACCTACCCGACGTTCCGGGAGGGCTACCGGGACATTCTCGCCGGAGTGGGCGTACGGTACCCCTAAGGCTGCCGCGCTCCCGTCACCGCCCAGCTTCGAATGAGGGGAACTATGGAACTTCCGGAGATTATTGAAGCCGCAGGCCGGTATATGGATGTGGCCGGCGTGGCCGTTATGGTGATCGGCGCAGTTGTGTCTCTCCCCCTCGCGCTCCGCGGATTCCAGCCGAGGAAGCCGCCGGAAGGGGCCGAACCGCTCTCCGTCTACCGTTCCTACCGGCAACTCCTGGGCCGCTCCATCCTGCTCGGGCTGGAACTGCTCGTGGCGGCCGACATCATCCGAACCGTGGCCGTCGCACCCACCTACGAAAGCGTGGGCGTGCTCGCCATCATCGTGCTGATCCGGACGTTCCTGAGCTTCTCCCTCGAACTCGAAATCACCGGCCGCTGGCCCTGGCAAAAGGAGCCCGACGGCGGCGCCTCCGCGGCTTCGCCGGCGGGCCGGCGGACCCTCTGATGGGTCCTGATCCCTGGCCCGACGCCCCCGAGCTTACGGCCCCGGTCATCATGGATCAGCACTGGACGGATGCGGTGTTTCTGCACTGGCGGATCCCTGATGCGGTGGCGGCCTCGTTCATGCCTCCCGGCGTGGTGCCGGACAGCTTCGACGGATCCTCGTGGGTGGGGCTGATCGGCTTCCGCATGCAGGGCGCCGGCCTGGGCAGGGGACCCGGGATTCCGTACTTCGGGAGTTTCACCGAGATCAACGTGCGCCTCTACTCCCGGGAGCCGGATGGCACCCGGGGTGTGGTGTTCCTCAGCTTGGACGCGACGCGCCTGGCCGTGGTGCTGGCTGCCCGGGCGGCCGGGATTCCCTATGTTTGGTCCCGGGCGGGCTTTCGGGGTGCGGGTGCTTTGAATGCTCCCATGCGCTCCTCTGCCGGGTACTGGGTACGGCGGCTTCGCGGCGGCGCGCGGAGCGACTTTGCGGTTGCGGTTGCGCCGGAGCCCGACGCCGAAGCAACCGACCCGCTCTCCATCCATCTCACCGCCCGGTTCGGTCTGCACACGCGCTTCCGGGGCCGGACCCTGTACGTCCCCAACACCCACAGCCCGTGGCCGCTGTACCGGGCGCAGCTGACTCGCTGTGAGGACCAGCTGGTTGCCGCGGCCGGCATCAGCGTCGCGGGTCCGCCAGAATCCGTGCTTTTCTCGCCGGGGGTCCGCACCCAGTTTGGCCGGCCGCGGGCGCTTGGATAGGGGTCCGGACCCGGCGCTGGCGGGCTAGCGGGCTGGCGGGCTGCCGGGGCGCTGGATCGGGCGCCGGCGGACCGGGACGGGCGCCGGCTGGATGATTTTGGCCCAAGTCTGGGCCCGATGCTGGCCGGCGTTATTTTGTCGTAGCTCGCCACTAGTGTGGGTTTCATGGAAGCCGTCAGGGATTTCATCGCCGTTGAGGACTCGGTCCGGGGCATCGCTCCGGTGGGGCCGTCCGGTGTGGCCGGTGTTCAGGGTGTGGACACGGCCCTGGCGCTGGTCCGGGAGGTGGCGTCGACGGCTGCCGGGGACGCTGCCTTGTGGGACTTCCGGGAGGCCGCGGATTTCGCCAGCACGGTGGAGGAACTCTCGCGGGCCCTGGACTACCTGCAGCTGGTGGCGGCCGGCGCGGTGGACCGGACCAGGAAACAGGCCACCACCGCCCCGAACGCGAACACGGCATGGACCACCGGTTGGCGAGACGACTCCGCCTACGGCACCCCAAGGCCTGACAACGCGTCAGGCGCTGTGGGCGCGTGGGCGGCATCCGGGTCGGAAGTTGCCGCGGGTGCCGCGGGTGGCGGAGATGCCTCGGCGGCATCCGGATCGGAAGTTGCCGCGGGTGCCGTAGCTTCCCGGGTGGCCGTGGACGACGGGTACCGGAACACCACGGAGTTCCTGCGGGCGCGGCTGCGGATCAGCGCCACCGAGGCCCGCCGCCGGCTCGCCCTCGCCGGGGATCTCCTGCCGCGACAGGGATTCTCCGGGAACCCCCTGCCCCCGGTACGGGAGGAACTCGGTGCCGCCGTCGCCGCCGGCGAGGTCGCGTCCCGGACCGCGACCATCATCACCCTGGCCCTGGACCGGGTCCGGCACACCTGCAACCCCGAAGCCGCCGCCGGGATGGAACACGCCCTGACCCGCACCGCGGCCGAGAACGACCCCGACCTCCTCGCCCGCGCAGCCCGGAACTGGACCGACGCCCTGGACCAGGACGGCGCCGAACCCACCGAAGAACTCCTCCGCCAACTCCAGGGCGCCTTCATCCGCAAACCCCGCCACGGACTGCAGCACCTGAAAATCTTCGCGACCGCCGAACAATGCGAACACCTCCTCACCGTCATGAACAACGCAACCAACCCCCGCACCACCCACACCGGGACAGGTGCGGCACCTGGAGACGAGGGAGGCGCGGCAGACTGTGAGGGTTCCTCCGGTGCCGCCGGCACGCCGGAAAATGACCCCGGTGCCGCGTGCCTGGACCTCCGCTCGCAGCCGCAGAAACGCCTGGACGGCCTCGTCGGCGCCTGCAAAGTCGCCCTCGCCACCGGCGCCCTTCCCGCCGCCGGAGGGCTCCGACCGCAGGTCATGGTCACCATCGACTACCGCGACCTCCTCGCCCGCCTCGAACACATCACCGGCGACGCCGA